>NZ_CP159534.1:7847674-8149508 GCF_040529335.1 Streptomyces sp. HUAS MG91
TTCACCCCGTCCGCCAACAACACCGTCACCCTCACGTTCCCCGCGACCAGCCAGCGCTACTTCCGGCTGAACTTCACGGCGAACACCGGCTGGCCCGCCGGCCAGCTCTCGGAGTTCCAGGTCTGGGACTCCTGACGCAGCCACCCCTGGCCCGGCGCCGCTCACGCGCGCCGGGCCAGGGGACCACTTCCGTTGACGCACCCGACGCCTGTTGCGGCGGGTGCGTCAGCGTGGTGAGGCCACCAGCGGATAGTGGTCGGACAGGTCGGTGTAGGTGTAGCTCTTGCCCCAGCTCGACACCGTCCAGGGGGCGCTGTGCTGGGCGATCACCTCGTTGTTCCAGCGGGCGGGGCGGGCGTGCCCCTGCTTGAAGAGCACGTAGTCGAGGTCCTCGCGCGGGTCGTCGGGGTAGCGGTAGCGGGCGACGGAGTTGTCCTGGGTGTCGAAGGAGTAGGAGTGCCCGGTGCGGCTGTCGGCGGGGGCGAGTCCGGCGTTCGCGAGCATCGAGGCGTACTCCGGGCCGTGCGAGTCGACGTTCATGTCCCCGGCGACGATCACCTCCTCGTCCGCGGGAATGCCGCGCTCGGCGAGGAAGGCCGAGATGGCCCGGAACTGCCGGGCGCGGTCGGCCTGCGCCTCGCCGTCGCCGCAGCCGGAGTCGGTCGACTGCGTGTGCGTCCCGACGACGTGCACCTTCGCTCCGTTGACGTCGAGGACCGCGTAGACGAACCCCTTGTTCGACCACCAGTCGGAGCCGCAGGCGTCCTTGTAGACGTACTGCTCCTTGTGCACGATCGGCCACTTGCTGAGGAGCGTGACACCACCGTCCTCCGGCGTGGTCGAGGAGTAGGCCCCGCTCGTGGCGTCCCACCCGCTCGTGCCGCGTCCGACGACGGGGGTCTGGTACGGGTAGGCGCCGGACGCCGCGCGCTTGAGGTTGTCGGAGGCGGAGTTGTCGAAGGCCTCCTGGAGGACGACGACGTCGTTGCCCTGGAAGAACGACGCCTTGGGAATCTCGCTCGCGCGGTGCTCCTGACCCCAGTTGGGATACAGGTTCTGGCTCATCAGGAACGTGTTGTACGTCAGCACGCGCAGCGCGGGAGCCGGCGCCGCCGCGTGGGCGGCGGGTGCCCCGGCCGCGACCGCGGCGAGGGCGATGAGCGCGGCGGGAACGGCCTGGCGCAGGCGGTGGTGCGGGGCACGCGGCACGAGAACTCCTGAGGGTGGGGGGCCTGTTGGGGTCGGTGTACATCCAAACAGGGCGGGTTACATCGGGGCGGGCGGCGGATGAGATCCTTGAGGCCAGCAGCCGTCGAAATGCCGATCGTTTACCGGGTCACGGCGTCGCGAGGAAGGCGCGCACGCCCGACGAGACGCCGTCGTCACCGAGCAGCGCGTTGTGGTCGAGGCAGCCGGCCCCGGTGTTGACGGCCCCGGCGAGCGACACGCTGCTGTCGGGGTTGATCACCTCGTCGCAGTTCGACCAGAACGTCGCGTACCGGGTGGCGCCGGGGGTCTCGTCCCCCGCGGCCAGGTGCTTCTGGACGTAGCTGCCGGGGGACATGTCCCGGCACGCCTGGTCCCAGGCGGCGCAGGCCCACGCCGTGTACGTGCCGTGGTTGGGGCCACCGAGCGAGACCATGTGGGCGACGCGCCGCGTTCCGCCGCCGAAGGCGAGGTACCAGCGGGGCGGCAGACTGCCGAAGGAGTGCGCGACGACGTCGACCTGGTCGGCGCCCGTCCGGGCGCGGACGCTGTCCACGTACGCGGCGAACTGCCCGGCGAGCGTCTCGTTGACCGACGCGTGCGTGTCGTAGGACCAGCGGAAGACCTCCCCGTCGCCGTATCCGGAGGCCTTGAGGTCGTCCGCCAGCGAACCCCAGACCCCCGGGTCGGCGTTGTACCCGTGGACGAGGATGACGGGCCGGTGCGCATCGGCCGACGAGGCCATGGGCGCCGCGCACAGCAGGCCGCTCAACGCGCCGAACAAGGCCAGCAGCACGGTGAATCGACGGCGCATCGGAACCTCCGACGTGGGGTGTGGGGGACGCAGGGACACGACACGGAGCTACCGGATAGTAGGGCTTCGGGGGACAGATGGACAGAGCGGTTCACTCCTGCCACGGAGCTTGTTCCTGGGGGCCCGGCGCCAGGTGGGCGCTGCGTGGCGATCAGGAGGGCTGGAGCTGATCCGACGGGCCCGCGAGATCCCCGGCACGGTGGGCGTCCCGCAGCCGCGCGCGACGGTGCGGGGGAGGAGGCGTGCCCGTGGCCCGGTCCGGCACCGTGCGGCGCGGATCCCCTTGGGCCGTCTCCCGCGCGGCCTCGCGGGCGGACCGGGCGAAGGCCTCGACCGCACCCGTGCGCGCTGCGGTCCGCCACACCAGGCCGTAGCCGACCGGCGCCGCTCCGGTGAGCGGCACGTAGGCGACACCCGGCCGGGCGTAGTACGTCGCCGTGTGCGCGGGAGCGAGCAGCGCGCCCCGGCCGGCCGCGACAAGGATCAGCGCCTCCTGCATGTTGGTCACGGCAGGGCCGCGCGCGATCGGCCGTCCGCCCGGTGTGCTGGTGGGGGCGCGGTGCTCGCGCCAGTACTCCGGCTGCTCGCCCTCGACGGTGAGCAGCGGCACCTCGGCCAGGTCCTCCAAGGTCACCGCGTCCCGCGCGGAGAGGGGGTGCGCCGAGCTGATCACGAGGACCCGCTCCTCGGCGAACAGCGCGGGCCCGCCGCCCAGATCGTCCTCGCGTACCGGGAACTCCTGCAACTGGAGGTCGAACTCGCCCTTGCGCAGCTGCCCGTAGGGGTCGCCGAGCGGCACCTCGCAGATCTCCACCACGAGCCCCGGATGTGTGACCCGCAGCGCCTCGGTGGTCTTGATGACGATCTCGCCCGCCAGCGGGTTGGCGAAGCCGACGTGCAGCACCCCGTCGACACCGCGCGCGGTGGCGGCGGCCCGCGCGAGCGCCTCCTCGATGCCGCGGTGGTGCGGAGCCAGGTCGTCGCGCAGCTGCCGCCCGAGCGCGGTCAGCCCGACCCGGCGGCTGGTGCGGACGAACAGCGGCGCGCCGACCCGCCGTTCGAGCCGCTGCACCAGCTGGCTCACCCGCGCCCGGGACAGCCGCATCCGCTCCGCCGTGCGGCCGAAATGCAGCTCTTCGGCGAGCAGGAGAAAGCACTCCAGTTCGTCGCGTTCCATCGAGGTCCCCCAGGCGGAGCGAATCGGTAAGCCTGGTTGAACGAACGTTGCGATCATCGCCGTTGTTCCGTCCGGCCACCGGGACGGAAGGTGGAGCAGCCGCCGAGGAGCGGCCCCAACACCCCTTCTCCACCGAGGAATCACCATGACTGCCACACCCATGACCCCACCGGGACACCAGGGAGCGCTGAGCGCCAGGGACTGGGGCGTTCTGCTCGTCCTGTGCGGCGCGATCTTCCTGGAAGGCATCGACGTGGCCATGCTGAACGTCGCCCTGCCGTCCATCCGCGCCGACCTCGGCCTGTCCACCGGCTCGCTGCAATGGGTGATGAGCGCCTACGTCCTCGGATACGGCGGCTTCATGCTGCTCGGCGGACGCGCCGCCGACCTCTTCGGGCGCCGCCGGATGTTCGTCTTCTGGCTGACGGTCTTCCTGCTGTTCTCCGGACTCGGCGGCCTCGCCTCGGAGGGCTGGACGCTGATCGTCGCCCGGTTCGTGACCGGGGTCGCGGCCGCCTTCATGACACCGGCCGGCCTGTCGATCATCACCACACGCTTCGCGGAGGGCCCGCAGCGCAACAAGGCGCTGCTCATCTACTCGGGCACCGGGGCCGGCGGCTTCTCGATCGGCCTGGTCGCCGGCGGGTTGCTCACGTCGGCCGGCTGGCGCTGGGTGTTCTTCGCCCCGGTGGTGCTCTCCGCGCTGATCCTGGTCGCCGCCCTCGTCCTGGTGCCCAGGTCCCCGCGGCCCGACCGGACCGGCAAGCCCGTCGACCTGGCCGGCGGCCTCACCGTTACCGCCGCCATCGTGCTGATCGTTCTGGGCGTGGAGCGTGCCTCCCACGCGAGCCCCGTCCAGACCGTGCTCACCCTGGGCGCGGGTCTGGCCGCGCTGTCGGCCTTCGTCGCGGTCGAGCGCCGCTCGTCCGACCCGCTGGTCCGGCTCGGCATCCTGCGCGGCGGCGCCCTGGTCCGCGCCAACCTCGCCGCGCTCCTGTTCGCCGCGGGCTTCTTCGGCTTCCAGTTCCTGGTCGTCCTGTACTTGCAGGAACTACGCGGCTGGTCCACCGTGCAGACCAGCTTCGCGATGATCGTCATCGGCATCGACGCGATCCTCTCGCCCGTCCTCGTCCCACGGCTGGTGGCCCGCTTCGGGAACGCGCGGCTGATCCTCGGCGGCCTCCTCGTCACCGCCCTCGCGTACGGCCTGTTCCTGCGGGTCGGCGCCGACTGGACGTATCTCGCGATGCTGCCAAGCCTGCTGCTCCTGGGCATCGCGTTCGCACTCACCTACGGCCCGCTCACCATCGTCGCCACCGAGGGCGTCGCGGAGGAGGAGCAGGGCCTGGCCGGCGGACTCCTCTACACCGCCTTCCAGTTCGGCGCGGCGCTCGGGCTCTCGGCGACCACGGCCGTCAACGTCGCGGCCACGGCGTCGAGCACACCGGCCGCGCTCCTCGACGGCTACCGCGCGGCCCTGTGGGTGCCGCTCGCCGCGGCGCTGCTCGCCGTGCTCGTCGCCGCCTTCGGGGTGCGGACGCGAGCAGGCATCAAGGTGATCGCCACCGCCGAGCAGGCCGCCGACGACCGCCGGGCCGCCGAACTCCCCGCATCCCACTGACCTTCCGCACACCGGCCGAGAAGCTGACTTTCCGCACACCGGCCGAGCATCCGAGAGGAGCACCCGCCGTGCCCACCACCGAAGTCGCCGCGTTCGCCGACCTCCAGGACACGTTCTTCCGCTACGTCCACGACATCAAGTACGCCACGATGATCACCGTCGACCGTGCGAACCGGCCCCGCGCCCGCGTCCTGCTCCCGGTCTGGGAAGTCGTCGACGGCCGCCCCGTCGGCTGGCTCGCGACGTACCGGACCCCGGTGAAGGCGGCCCACCTGGCGCACAGCCCCCACACCACGTACTCCTACTGGAACCCCCGCCAGAACACCGTCCACGTCGACGCGCTCTCCACCTGGGCGGACGACGAGACCGCCAAGCAGCACGCCTGGGACCTGTACCTCAAGGGCGGCCCGCCCGGGGTGGGATACGACCCGGTGCACTACTGGCGGGGCGGCCCGCGGGACCCCGGCTACCACGTGATCCGCGTCGTCCCCTGGCGCATCCAATTGGTACGGGGCTCGGATCTGCGCAGCACGGTCTGGCGCCGGGAGAGCTGACTGCCCCGGGCCCGCCGAGGCCGTTTCCCGCAGGCAGAGCGACACCGAGTCCGCCGGCCGGAGCGTCGTCGATGGTTTCCCGGCGTCACGGAGATCGCCTCCACATCGCGGTGCGCAGGCCCTCGGCCATGTCGGAGACCGCTGGTGCCGCGCCGGAGCCCGTGGCCAGTCCCGCGGTGGCCACGGCGACGAGCAGGGCCAGACCGGCGGCACCGCCGATCTGCTGGGAGGCGGTGGCCAGCGCGGAGGCGGCACCGGCTTCCTGCGGAGCGACTCCGGAGGCGGCACAGGCGAACATCGCGGGGAAGGCCACCCCACCGCCCACGCCCCAGATGACCAGGCCGGGCACCAGGCCCCAGAAGGAGGTGCCGGTGGACATGGCCACGGCCAGCACGATCATGCCCACCCCGTTGGTGAGCATGCCGAGGAACAGGGTGGCCCGCGGCCCCGCCTGACGGCCCTGACCCGCGATCCTTCCCCGCCCTGCCGCCCCCGGCCGTGGCTCTCTGCCTGCGGCTGTGGAGCCGGATGCACGGCCTGCTCACTTTGGAGATCTAGGCCACCTACGCCACCGGGTCACCGACCCGGGCAAGCTCTACGAGGCCGACATGCACGACCTGATCCTCACACTCGGACTGACATCGCAGAGCTAGGGCCTGTTCGGCGGATCTTGTCGCGGGCGCGGGGTCCGGCACGCCGACCTGCGGCGTTGTCGTCGGTTGCCGACGCTCCGCGTCGTCGCCCTCCTCCGCCGTGCATCTCGACGCACCAGATTCCGCTCACCACCACAGAGACGCGCGGGTCACCCGGCTGCGACCTGATCCGCCGGACAGGCCTTAGGGCCTGCCTCCTTGATTCGGGATACCGGCTGTCAGTCGAACAAGCCCGCGTACGGGTTGGGTTCGCCGGTCATCGGGTCCAGGCCCGCATGGAACCGACGTTCCTGTTCCTCGTGATGGACGAAGGTACCCACCCGCCCCCACAGCGAGAGGTCGCTCAGCGGGCACGCATCGAATTCAGCGGTCATGAGGCGCCGCAGGAACTCGGCCATACCGCACTCGAACAGGGCCCAGTACGGGTCGCCGTGTCTTCTCCAGACAACCACAGGCCACTGGTCGGGGTCCGACCCGGTCATGAGCCAACCGAGTTCGTTTGCGTTGCAACCGCTGCCCCAGGGCAGCACCCGATCAGCACCCAGGCCAACCCCGGGCACCCCGCCCTCCGAGGTCCACAGCTCGCGAAAGCCTGCTGTGTGACCGGCGATCGACGCATCCCATCCGTTCCCGGTCGGCAGAGGCGGGAGGACGAGCAGGTCATCGATGCAGCCGCCTCCGTAGACAGGGAAGTACTCAGGTGGGCTTCGACTTCCGTCCAGTCCACCCGCTCGTCCGCACCCCAATCGTGGTGCAGGATCCGCCGCAAGGCCTCTATCTCGGTTCGGCTGTCCACCGGTCCTCCTGGCTACTCGTGCTGGTGCACGATATCCGGCCGATCATCGGTACGCGGGGTCGGTATTCGTCAGAGATGAAGATCTGCCCGCCCGGCGGTACCGTCCTCGCCCCCTTCACCGGCATCGCCGAGCAGCGACTGCACGGAGCCCTCACCCAGGACGACTTCGAACACGGGCCTCAAAAGTCGAACGCGAAGCAACGCTCTCGGGCGACTCCTACGGACCTCATCCGTGGCCGGCCCTAGGTGTATTGACCCGCAGCGTTGTTGCCGCGGGTGATGGGTAGCTGGCCGCCGAGTGCGGTGTGGCAGCGGTGGTGGTTGTAGGTGCGGAGGAAGTCTGCCAGGGCCGCTGTTCGCTCGTCGTTCGAGGTGTAGGGCCGCTGGTAGGCCCACTCGTCGGCGAGGGTGCGGTTGAAGCGTTCGACTTTGCTGTTGGTCTGGGGGCGGTAGGCGCGGGTGAGCTTGCCCCTCGCACCGAGCTCGGCCAGGACGTTCTTCCAGGCCAGGCCCTTGCGGTAGGCCCATGCGTTGTCCGTCAGCACGCGCTCGATCCGGGTGATGCCCATCTCGGCGGCGACATGGGCGACGGGGCGGCCACAGGCGACACGTTCGACCAGCAGGCGCCTGCCGTGGACGGTCAGCCGGGCATTGCGGTGGGACACGAAGACCTCCGTGTGGTGCAGTCCTAGACAGCTCCACCACACCGGAGGTCTTCGCCATGTTCAAGACCCGCCAGTGTCAACAACGCTCGTGATCAATACAGCCGAACTATGCGGTCTCATCGTTCGGGGAACGGCCGGACCGCCACGGAGCTGAAACCGGTTTCCAGGCTGCTCTCGCCTACGCCGGAGAGCATCCGGCCGCGGCGAACTGCGTCCGGTTCTTCGGGCAGATGCGCCATACAGCCGAACAGGCCCGCAACGAATCGCAGTTCCTCCTCAACGGGCAAACTCTGTACCTGTCCGAATACGAGACTAAACCCGACACCGGCAACTGGCTCGCCCACCAGCAGCCCACCCGAGCGCCAGGGCGACCGACTCGCCCTCTGGCTCAACTTGCGCAGCGTCGCGGCCGCTTCCCGGTTCTCTCGTGCAACCCTCGGACGCCTTTGCGCGTCTCCTGTTTGTCGAACGGTGGGTCACGCCTCGAAAAAATTTGGGCAAACACCAACGGATCAACGCCTCATCGAAGCGGGATGTCCGCCGGACGCCTCTGTTCCCAGCAGGAGCTCAACGCATGGCCAAGCACATACGCCCCACCAACCCGCCTCCGACGCGCATCCACGTCGCCACAGCGAAGGCATCGGCGGTGCCCCTGACCGGCGGCCTCCCCGCCGCATCGGCGGGCGCGGCCGAGTCCGTCACGCCCCACAAGGCGGATTTCACCGGGGAGGGTGACGGCGACCTCGCGTTCTCGGCCGGTAGCTCCACTGCGTCCGGGCAGCGGAACGCCGGAGACTTCAACCACGACGGCTTCGACGACCTGGCGATTGTCGCCGAGCACGAGAACGTCGGTACCGACCTCGAAGGCGGCACCGTCGCGGTCCTTCAGGGCTCGGCTTGGGGCGCCTGCCCGGTGGACCACCATCGCCGACTCCGCGGCCTCCTCTCACGACCGCCGGGGCGTGGCCCTCACCGCGAGCGACATCAGCGGCGACGGCTACCCGATGTTCGGGGCGCACGCCGCCAACTGATCCGAAGCCATGAGTAGTTCATCCGACCGGATGACGGGCGATCCCGTCACACCGAGCTGCCGGGCAGACCCGTACTGCGACGTCGGCCACCAGGCCCACCTCGGCGACCACTCATTGGTCGGTCAGCACAGCAACACCCCGACTCGTCATGTCAACAACCCGGTGAAAGGCCCGTCCATGAAGCGTTCGCTCACGTTGATCACCGCGCTGGCGGTCACCGCACTATCGCCTGCAACGGCGCACGCGGCGGTCAAGAAGGCCAAGTCCCCGCTCAGTTGCGAGTCCCGGACGTTCACCTCAAAACCGGGCCCGACCTTCAGCGACCCCGAGGACGCCGACGCCCAGATGAACATCATGGGCCCGATCATCGAATCGATAAACAGCGCCGGTTGCGGGCAGACCATACGCGTCGCCATGTACTCGATAGGAAGCACGAACCCGGGCCCGGAATTCGCGGCCGCCCTGATAGCCGCACACCAGCGTGGCGTCATCGTCAAGGCGTTGATGGACTCCCACAGCGACAATGCGACCTGGCAGTCGATGGTCACCGAGTTGGGCAACGACCCGCGAGCCTCCAGCTTCGCCGCGCTGTGCCCGGGCGGCTGCCTGACCCACTACTCCGGCTCCGCCCTGCACGCGAAGTACTACATGCTCAGCGGCGGCAGCGACGCGAACAGGACGGTGACCGTCAGCAGCGCCAACCCCACCTCCGCCCAGGCCAGAACCGCGTGGAACAGTGCCGCCACCGTCAAGGGCAACGTCGACCTGTACAACTCCTACGTCCGCTACTTCACGGCCATGTCCAAGGGGGCACTCAACGGCCCGGGCCCGCTGGTGCCCGACTACTACAACTCCACCAGCGGCCAGGCAGCCAGGACACTGTCCCCGCCCTCCTACCAGTGGCCCAAGGCGCGCTCCAGAAGCGACACCTGGGTCGACTTCCTTAACAACATCAAGGCGCCGGCGACGATCAACATCGCCATGTTCCAGTGGACCTCTCACGGGCAGCCGGGCGACCGGAACTATCTGGAGCTGCCGAAGAAGCTGGTGAGCCTGGCAAAAACAGGCGTGAAGATACGGATACTCTTCACCGCCGGCCAGGTCGATGGCAGCGTGCAGAACTACCTGAAGGGCCGGCCGAACATCAACGTGCACGACACCACCCGCGGCACCGACGCGAACGGCAACGCTCTGCACTACACGCACGACAAGTACATGATGGTCAGCGGCGGTTACGCGGGTGCGTCCAACTCCAGAATCGTGTTCGTCGGCTCCTCGAACTGGACGAGCAACGGCGTCTGGCACAACGACGAGTCGGACCTCAAGCTGGTCGGCCAGTCCAGCTACGACATGTTCATGACGGACTGGCAGAACCAGTTCAACCGCTGCTGTGGGACCGTGGCACGGCAGTTGAGCGCCAAGGAGCGCGCCGAGAACACGGCACGCGAGATTCCGATCGACCCGGCGCAGGTCGAGGAGTAGGCATTCTCGATCACCGCCGGCCGGTTACTTGCCGAACCCTGCCGTGAGGCCGTTGAGCAACTGCCGACGGCCGAACGCGTACAGAGTCAGGATCGGTAGCGTGGTGGGGACGACGACGGCGAGGACGGCCGGAACGTGCGGGAGCGGATGACGGTGGGGCGGGTGAGCGGGACCAAGACGCAAAGTAACCCACCCTCTACGACCAGATCCTGGCCAACGGGGTGGCGGTCCAGACGGGCTGCGCGCCAGGCCCGCCAACTGGATTCCGGGGCCAGGAGGATGCGCCACAGCACGGTTTTCATGGGTGGGCCTGAGGCTACGGGCTGGGGGAGTGTGGCGGCTTGAGCGGGCCGGTCTCCGACGGCCGACCGCCGGAAAGAGCGGTGAGGGCGTCGTGCAGCACGAGCATGGCGCGGCTGCTGGTGCTCACCGTCCTTGAATCCGGCTCCGGCCTGTTCCCACTGCTGGCCGGGGTGGTCAGCGGAGGGTGCGGAGGAATACGTCCGCTTTGCCGTTGGTGTCTTCGGGGACGAGGTCCTCGGCTGCGGACCGGAAGACCACCTGGCGTCCACCGGCGCTGACCGTGTCGATCCCGGCCGTGGCGGGGCGGTCGGTGACGGTCTCGTCCGTTCCTGTCTCCAGGTCGCGAAGGGTAAGCGGTGCCGGCCCGGACGTACCGGAGGGGGTGTGCAGAAGGTAGCGGCCGGTGGGGTCGATGGCGACGCCCTTCACGCCGGGTACCTGCAGGGCGGTGCCGGAGGCGACGTCGTAGACATACGTGTCGGGGCCCGAGAGGTAGACGACCTTGCTGCCGTCGTCACTGAGCTGGACGAGTTCTGCCGCCCTGTCTGGACCCTCGATCGGGTAGACGACATTGTTGTCGGCCCAGTCCCACAGGAGTATGTCCTGCTCACCGCCGTCCTGGTAGGCGAGACGGGTTCCGTCGGCGCTGATGGACGGCCGGATCGATGCGGTGTTGTGGATGATGTCCACGGTCTGCAGCTCGCCGGTGTCCGGTCTGCGGACCTCGACCCGCTGATTCTGCTCCGGGTACCTGAAGCTGACACTGAACGCCTGCTGGAGTTCGCTCGCGCCCATGGAAGCCTCGCAGGAGTTGAGCGAGCAAGTGTAGGCGTTTGACCATCCCTGGCTCAGATTTTCCTGATAGAGCGCCATGTGGTCGAACCGGGGTGCCAGATAGGCGAGGATCTGCCCGTCGCTGCTGAGCATGGGCGGTGCCGTCGGGGGCCCGCCGAACTGCCGGTTCTGTCCCGTCGTCAGATCGCGAAGGAACACCCGGAGGTTCCTTCCTGTATTGCCGGGGGTGAGGTTGTTCGCGTACGAGGAGAAGACGACGCGGTCGCCGGCCGGTGTGATCGACGGCTGGAAGGAATCGTCGTTGGCTTGAGTGCCGTCGGCCGCGACGCTGATTCTCTCGATCCCGGCCGAGCGGACGTCGGCACCCTCCGCGCGGTCAACGGGTGTGGCCCAGGCCGCTCCAGGCGTGACCGCCGTGATCACGCAGACCACGGCCGCTGCGCTCAGGGCGATCCGCCCACGTCTGGATCCAACCCGGTTCGAAGTCCCCCGCATGTCTCCCCCAGACAACTGCCGCCTCAGTACCCCATTCGGAGAACCATCGACATGCAAACGTCACAGAGCGACGCGGTCAACGCGCAGATGCGCCAGATGACCCGCCGGGAGACATGGTTTCGGCCATCCGGTGACCGTTCCGTCACTCGGCCCTCTCCCGTCACAACGAAGACAGCCAACCTCCGCCCCTTTGGCGACACCGTCTAGGGCGTGTCCGGCCGATCATGTGACCTCAGCGCAGTCCAGCTCGGCGCCGACGACGGCCATGGCGTACGTCAGGGCCGGAGTGGCCCTGCCTCCTGTCATGCGGTGCGTGTGGCCACGGAAATTCTTCTCGTCGGTGCGGTGGTTGCCGGACGCCGGAACGGTCGGACCGATCACGTTGCCGACTTCTCGGACTTGTCCTGTCTCCTCCTCCCCTGAAATAGTTGCGCACACAACAATGTGTGGTTCAGGGGTGGGGTCGAGTGACACATGTGCCGTTCTTCCGGTGGGTGGTCGCGCTAGGTCTGGTCATCTTGGGAGTTTCCTTCGCGGTCTATGCGACGGCTCCGGAAGATCCCGAGACGAAGCAGGTTGACCTGACCGTGCTGAGCGAGAAGTCCGACGGGAGCTGCACCGTCTCCTGGGCCGATCCTTACGCCAAGGAGCGGCGCAAGGGGCACTACCAGTGCGACCCCAACCGGGATCCTCTGCTCAAGGACCGGGCCTACGATCCCGAAACCGGCCACGGCTGGGACACCGGATGGATGGTGACCGACGGATCCCGCAAGGGCGATCTTTTCGTCCTCGGCCAGGGCGACGCGGAGCGCGACAAGGCGATGGACCTCTCGGACGACCTGATCGGGTTGTCGCTCGTGGTGCTCATCGTCGGGGTCGTCGGCGGCAGCATCCGTTCCCTGTACCGGCTCAGCGGTGCGAGTCCCTCGGTCGTCCGCACGGCACGCCGCCTTGAGCAGGTCGCGAGTCGGCTCGCGCAGGATCACGCGCAGGCTGTGGACGCGGTCCGCGTGGCATGGGAGCCGTTGCGGCAGTCCTTGGTGAACGAGGCCCTTGACCAGGTGTCCGTGGAGGAGCTGTGGCATGCGACGGACGGTGGATTCGACGCCGCGGAACTGCGGCGATGTCGCACGCGAACTGCGCGGGACGTGCTCGATGCCGGGACGCCGGTGCTGTCCCGGCTGCCCGGTGTGGAGCCGGGCGCGGCCGAGCGGCTGACCGCCGCAGTGCAGATGCTGGCCGACGATGCGGTGCGGGTCGGCGCCGGCCGGGAACTCCTGGAGCGGTCCGACCCGCGCGTCGCCGACCTGCTCAACGCTCTGAGCGTGCTGGTCCGGGTCGGTCCCGAGGGGCGGGCCGTCGCGGACAGCGCGACCGAGCTGGTCGCCCTGCTCGGACCCCTGCTGGAGAAGGCCGAGCCCGCAGCCGACCGGCGGCAGATGCTACGAGCGGACGCGGAAGAACGCACAGCGGCCAAGCACGCGGTTGGCCTGCTGAGTCGACTGCTCGCCGCGGTCGAACAACGAGGCTCCATCGACCAGTTCGCTCAGACGTCGATCGACCTGCTGCACGGCCCCGACGCGGACCCGGCCGGATTCGCCGCCCGAGTCGACTTCGGGACGCAGCCCGAGAACTACGCGCATCTGCTGACGGAGCTGGCTGTACCGGAACCGCAGCCACTGCCTGTCTGGTGAGCGCGGCACTACGCCGTCAGCCGGTTGCCGCCCGTCTCTCCCGGGTACGAATACGAGCCGCCTGACATACGGTCAGACCCTAGCCCCGGCCTAGAGGGACCGGGGATAGGCGGGTGTCTGGGCTGCGTCGGCAGGTCTCAGCCGACCGTCACCGTGAACCCGTGACTCATCGTCATCAGCGTGCCCACGATGATGCCGACCGCTTGCGGGAAAGGGCGTTTGCACACGTGTTGAAGGGGAGGGTGGCGAGTCAATGCTGCGGTTCGTCGATCCGGGTGTTGATCAAGCCGAGAAGGGTCCGTTCAACGGACTCGACCTCGCGGTTTCAGCGGCACGGCCGGCAGCTCGGGCGCATCCAACCGCCCCCCGTCGTACCCCTTCACCTCCCCAAATCGCGACCCACTCATCCAGTCCTCCCTGGCCCGAGCGATGTCGTCCTGCGACCGCCCGATGAAGTTCCACCACATATCACGGTTCTGACGGTTCTCCCCAGGTCAGAGGCGTGACAGACCCTCGGCAGTCAGCAAAAGGTCAGCATCGGACGCCGAGGAGTCAGCACCACATGGCAGCACGCAAGCTCACCCGCGGTATGGGCACCTTCTTCAGGGACTGTGAGCACCCCGAGTCCCGGTGGTCGAAGTGCCCGCACGCGTACAAGATCCGTTACCGCAACGCGGGAGGCCAGCAGACCGAGGAGGCCGGTTTCGCGAGGCAGGACGACGCGATCGACCGTTTGACGGAGATCTACAACGAGAAGAGGCGCCGGCCGGGGTCCCAGGCCAAGGCGGAGCGCATAGCGAAGTACGGCGCCATGCGTTTCGAGGAGTACGCGATGGAGTGGAAGGGAGGGCAGCGTCACCTGGCCGCCGGGTCGATCCGCCACCTCGACTCGCTCCTGGAGCACCACGTCTTCCCGGCGATCGGCAGCCGGAAGATGCTGAGCTTCGATCACAAGGTGGTCGACGGTTTCATCCGGTCCATGGAGCAGGCGCAGACGGGCCTGGCGACGCAGGCCAACGCCTTCGACAAGGTGCGCGCGATCCTGCTCGACGCCCATCGGCTCGGCCTGTACGCGGACAACCCTCTGGACGGGGTGAAGGCTCCGCAGTACGACCCGGACCGGGCCGTGATCCCTTCGCTGGAGCAGCTGCGGGCGCACCGCATGGCCGGGGACGACGCCTTCACGCTGCTCGTCGACCTGATGAGCGGCTGCGGACTGCGCAACGGGGAGGCGGCCGCCGTCAACCTCAAGAACATCGTCGCGGACGACGTCTACCGGGTGAACGAGCAGGTGGTCCAGGCGACGGGCAAGTACGGGCCGTTGAAGCATCGGAAGACGGGGGAGTACCGCGACGTTCCGCTGCCGGCGCGAGTCCGGGAGACGATCGACTGGTACGCCGAGAAGTACGGCACGGTCGACGGGTATCTGTTGCGCCAGCCGACCAACGCGGCGAAGCCGTATCCCCACTGGGGACTGTCGAACCAGTGGAAGCGCATGAAGGCAGCGGTCGAGGTTGAAATTCCAGAGGGGATGGTGATCTACGGCTACCGTCACTTCTTCGCATCGAACTGCCTAACCAACGGCCTCGCGATCACGGACGTCGCGGAATGGATGGGGCACAAGAGCATCGACGTTACTTTCAAGATCTACCGGCATCTGATGCCCGGGTCGATCGGGAAGGCGGCCCAGGTCCTCGACATGACGTTGGCTGCATGAGATGGCGGCGGTTCCGGAGCCACGACGCTTCGGAACCGCTGCGGCCTCAGCCGAGACGCTGTTGTCGAGCCCACGTGTCCACGTCAGAAATCTTGAATTGCAGTTTGGCGTTCCGCCCGGCCCCAAATTTGTAGGCGGCCAGGCCCATCCGGGGCGCGTCGCGGTAGACCCAGGTGACGGACATGTTTAGGTACTCAGCGGTTTGCTTGGCATCCATGAACTGTGGGCGCACTGGACCTCCAGGATCGACGAGGGAGAACAGTGTCGGTCCGAGCAGTGACTTGGAGAGACCGAGACAGCGTGATATGGAATCGCGCAGGCGCTTGCGTCATGCGGGTTCCCTGTAGGCGCAACCGCGTGCACCGCCGGGAAGGCCTGAGCAGTACCTGTGGGCGCCGTAGTGGGGGGCGGGAAGTCAAGGAAGAGCCCGAAAGGCCCGTACTACCTTGACAGCACGCTCGAGCGGAAGAATGTCTCGGAGGTCAAGGAAGGGGCGCCGCTGCCTCTGTAGATCATCATCGACGCCTGCGCCCCAGTCGCCGGCGCGGCCGTCGAGTTCTGGCTGTTACGCCTGGGGCTACTACTCGGGCCGCTCCAGGCACAACCCGGGCCCACGCGGCCGAGGGTGAGGATGGCAGCGACGAATACGATCAGACGTAACCGCGCGGCTACGGAATTCCCCAACGCCAATGGAGTCGTCAAGTTGTGCACCATCTTCACGGGAGCTGAAGAGATCTTAGCAGCGAGACCTCTGACCGGCGTTCACGCAGCTCAGAGCAGTAGGGACGTTTGCTTGACCTTGGCGGTTCATAGCGGTCCTAGTCGCACCGTGGCGGGTCTGATGCTGACTCATTGCTGACTTCTCTGACGGTGCGTCAGGGGTCAGTTTGTGCTGCGTTCGGTGGCCCACCGTCTTTGGGGCGGTCGTGAATCCTTTGTTGGCGGGGCACGTTGCACTGTGTGGACGCCGGTCCCGAGGCGGATGCCGTGTTGATGGTGGTGACGCGATGGCGGGCGTCGACCCACGCCTGTGTCACGCAGGGGTGGGCGGCGACGTCCCCGGGGCTGAGGGCTGAAGCCGGTCGTGTTGTCGGACACGCCGGAGGCGGTGACCAGGTCGGTCGTCGCGGCCGACGATGCGGTTGCCGGCGTCGGCGTTCCGGCCGTCCCAGTGCACGTGGGCTGATGCTTCCGCGTTACGGCCCTCGGCCCCCCGAACTAGGTGTCATCGCATCCCGGTGAGACCTCGCTGCCGCGGTGCAAATGATGCGGGCGCTGGTGGCGGCGGTGATGCCTGCTGCAAGAGGCTGCGCGCCTCAACCGGTCTAGCCGAACCGTTCGGTTTGGCAGTGAGCACGTACGCCTGTAGAGTCAAACCGAACCGTTTGGTATGGGCAACTGGAGGTCCTCATGTCCGACACCATCAAGATCGCAATCGTCACCGGCTCCAGCCGTGGCATCGGTCGGTCCATCGCCCTGGCGCTGGCCCAAGAGGGCCAGGACGTGATCGTCACGTATCGCTCCAACACCCAGGAGGCCGAGAACGTCGTCAAGGCGATCCAGGGCGTCGGTCGTAAGGCTGTCGCCCTCCAGCAGGACGTCGGCGACACCAGCTCGTTCGACGCCTCCGTCGAGCAGATCCGCGCCGCGCTGAAGGACAACTGGGGCCGCGAGACGTTCGACTACCTGGTCAACAACGCCGGCATCGGAATCACCAAGCCGTTCGCCGCCCTCACTGAGGATGATTTCGACGCCATGGCGAACGTCCACATCAAGGGTGTGGTGTTCCTGACCCAGAAGCTCCTGCCGCTGATGAACGACGGCGGCGGCATCGTCAACATCTCCTCCGGCCTCACTCGCGTCACCGCGCCCGCCGCCGGCGGCTACGCGATGATGAAGGGCGCCGTCGAGGTCTACACCCGTCATCTGGCTGCCGAGGTCGGGCCGCGCGGCATCACCGTGAACGCGGTGGCCCCCGGCCCAACCGCCACCGACTTCGGCGGCGGCTTGATGAAGGACGAGAACGTCCAGGTCGGCATGGGGCAGATGAGCGTCTTCGGTGAGATCGGCACCCCTGACAACATCGGCTCCACCGTCGCGGCAGTCCTGTCCGGTGGCATGCATCGCGTCACCGCCCAGCGCATCGAAGTCGGTGGCTTCAGCGTCTGACAGTGGCGGCCTCCAAAGGGTGTGCTTCGCGCAATGACCCTCGGCCCGACCGGCCAGAGAGGCTTCGTTGTCCCGCCGCGGTGCCATCAGAAGCTTGACTGGGGTGACGGCTGTCCGGTTCCCATTTCGGCGCGCGGTGGTGCCGGGAGGTGGCGGTGCTTGCGTAGGCCGAGTCGTATCGTGACCCTCCGAGGCTGGCGTACGGTATTTTTGGCGTTCACTGCCATGGTGGCTCGGGACGGCAAGAGCGGCGTGATCTGCGAGGGGCCCCGGCGGTGCTTCAGGATGTGATCCGAGGAGGAACAGTGATGGCCCCGCGCACTCGTCCGGAGGACGTAACGTCCTCATCGACGTCGGGCACGGAGGGCCGTCGGACGGGACGTCCGCCGCTGACTGAGCGTCGCAAGGACGCGACCAGGTTGGAGATCGCCTACGAGGCGGTCCGCTTGTTCACGGAGCAAGGAGTCCAGGCGACGTCCGGTGAGGACATCGCGAAGGCGGCAGGCATCTCGCCTCGGACCTTGTGGCGGTACTTCCCGTCCAAGGAGCAGTGCGTGCGCCCGCTGTTGACCCGGGAACTGGACAGGATCGCTCGGCGGCTCGTCGAACTCCCGGCCGACCGACAGTTGGTCTCGGCGATCGAGGATGACTTCCCGGCGGGCGGCGAAGGACCTGATGCGGAGGGCTTGGCGGCGTTGCGCGGACTGATTCGCCTGACCCGGAGCGAGCCGACGATCCTGGCGGTCTGGCTGCAGGTGCACCACGAGGCCGAGGCCGTCTTCGCCGACGTCATAGCTGAGCGGCTTGGCCTGCCCAGGGACAGTCTGGAGGTGCGGGTCAGGGCCTCGATGATCAACGGTGCCCTGCGCACAGCTTCCGAGGACTGGGCGTTGTCCCAGCTGTCCGAAGGTGTCGCCGCCTCATCGGCCCATCAGGATATGGCGCGTCGGGCCATGCGCATCGCCGCTGAAGGGCTGGGCTGCTGAGCGCAGAAGCACCTGCGCGTCGCGCTCGGCCGGTTCGGCGGTCCTAGAGGGGGAGCGGGGTCGGCGGGCCGGTCGTCCGTGCGGGTGTTCAGGCGAGATGCTGCCACCAGCCGTCGACCTCGGGCGGGGTGTCGACGTCGACACGTTCGCCTGGGCGCGGGACGGCCAGCGGAACGCCGCCCTCCTTCGCCGCACGCAGGACGAGGTCCGCGGGCTCGGCCCAGTCGTGCAGGGCCAGGTCGAAGGTGGCCCAGTGCAGTGGAACGAGGAGGCCGCCACGGACGTCTTGGTGCGCTGCGACCGCTTCCCACGGCGTCATGTGGATGTCCGCCCAGTTCTCCCCGTAGGCACCGATCTGCATGAGGGTGACATCGAAGGGGCCGTGGGCCCTGCCGATGGCAGCGTAGCCAGGGAAGTAGCCGGAGTCGCCGCTGTAGAAGACGCGCCTGTTCGGGCCGGCCAGGACCCACGATGCCCACAGGGTGTTGTTCTGGGCGGGGCCGCGGCCGGAGTAGTGCCGGGCTTCGGTGGCGGTGAGCCGCACACCGGCGATGGTGACGCTTTCGTCCCAGTCCAGTTCCACGATCCGGTCGGCCGGGACACCCCAGCGTTCCAAGTGCGCGCCGACGCCGAGGGGCACCACGAACGGTGCCGACTGCACACGTACCAGCTCCCGGACGGTCGGTGCGTCCAGGTGGTCGTAGTGGTCGTGGGAGATGACCACGGCGTCCAGACGCGGCAGCCCTGCGAGTGGTACCGGGTTGGGGTGCAGACGGCGGGGCCCGGCCAGCGGCACGGGCGAGCAGCGCTCACTCCACACCGGGTCGATCAGGACCCGGCGCCCCTCGATCTCGACCAGGGCTGAGGAGTGCCCGTACCAGGTGACGTACAGCCCGTCAGGACCCGGCTCGGCGACGGGCGCCGGAGCCACCACCGGCACGGGCCCGGGCGGACGGCGACGGCCGAGCAACCATTCCCGCGTCATGCGCAGGCCCTGCCCCTGCACCAGGGTCTCGGTCGGAATCCGATTGAGGAAGGCGCCGCCCTGGTATTGCGGAGACCGGCGCACACGGTCCGCCCGTTCCCCGGCCGGGGCCGCGCCGAGCGCGCCCATCACACCCTTGGCCGTGAAGGCCATGGCTCCCGCGCCGATCAGGGCCGCCACAGCGGCCGCTCCGCGCAGGGCACTTCTCTTCGTCATCCCATCCGTCCTTGCGTGCACCGATCCTCGTCCGCCGCTTGCTCGCCGGGGCGGTGTGGGCCGCCCCGGCGCCTGCTGCCCTACTTGCCGTCGGCTGCCAGGATCCTGCGGAGCCAGGGGAGACGCGCCGCGCAGGCGTCCCGGGAGACCGCCGCGTCCGGGGCCATCTGGTCGAAGCCGTGGAAGGCGCCAGGCCACACGTGCAGTTCGGCCTGGCCTCCGGCCTGCCAGATGCGGCTCGCGTACGTGACGGCCTCGTCGCGGAAGGTCTCGGCGGAGCCGACGTCGATGTACGCAGGCGGCAGCCCGGACAGGTCCGTGGCGCGGGCGGGCGCGGCGTAGGGGGAGACGTCGTCGGTGCCGCGCGCCTCGCCCAGCAGCGCGGTCCAGCCTGCCTCGTTGGACGCGCGGTCCCACACGCCGAGGTCCGCCATCTGGTGGGCGGAAACAGTGTCGTTGCGGTCGTCGAGCATGGGGTACATCACGAGTTGCGCGAGCAAGGCGGGGCCGCCGCGGTCGCGGGCCAGCAGCGCGAGTGCGGCAGCGAGGCCGCCACCGGCGCTGGCTCCGGCCACGATGACGCGCTGCGGGTCGAAGCCGAGTTCCTCGGCGTGCTCAGCGGTCCATACGAGACCGGCGTAGCAGTCCTCGACGGGTCCGGGGTGCGGGGTCTCGGGGGCGAGCCGGTACTCCACGGACACCAGAGCGACGCCCAGCCCGTCGATGAGGTTCAACAACTCGGGGACACCACCGCGGTTGTTGCCGCTGATCATGCCGCCGCCGTGGGTGTGGTAGATCACCGGGGTGGGGGTCGTCGAAGTGGTGGGCCGGCAGATCAGCAGGGAGATGTCCGGGGCGCCCAGGGGCCCCGGCACCGTACGTTCCTCCACCGTGAAGGCACCGTCCCGAGTGAACACTTCCTCCGGTATCGGCTCCGCGCCCATGCCCTGGCGCAGGAACGCGAGGTTGGCCGGATCGGCGAACGCGTTGGGCGGCAGGACCTCGTTGATCGCAGCCAGCGGGGCAGCGAGTTCCGTGTCGAACGGCGGAGGCGGTCCGACGGGAGTACGGGCGGGGTCGGAAACTGAGGTTGTCATGTCGACTCCTTGCGGGTTGTGGCTGCCGGCGGTGTTCCGGCCCCAAGAGCGGTGCGAAGATCGGAGGTTGGGGCCGCTGGTCACATGGCCGGCCGGGCGGCTGCGAGTTCGTTGATGTCGGCCGTTTCCAGGACGTGGCGGGGTGCGCCGCTACGCGTGGCCTGGATCATGGCCTGTCCCAACTGGAGGCTGGTGGTGACGTACCGCGGTGCGATGCGCCGGAGCAGGGGATAGAGCGGAGTGACCACGCGATAGAGCAGGACGTAGGACTTGGTCTTCGCCTTGGTGCCGGGCAGCGGCATGATGAACGCGGGGCGGAACATGAAGGACCTCTGGTCCAGTTCCAGCAGGGCGTTCTCCGTCTCGCCCTTCACCCGCGCCCACATCATCCGGGTCTTGCCCGTGCCGTCGGTGCCCGCACCTGAGACGTAGCAGAACGCCAGGTCGGGGCTGGCGGCCAGCAGGGCGCGGGCGGCGGCCAGGGGGAAGTCGTAGGAGACCACTCGGTAGGCGGGCTCCTTCATGCCGGCTGCGGAGGTGCCCAGGCAGTAGAAGCAGGCGTCGTAGCCGCCGAGTTGGTCTTGGACGGCGGTGAAGTCGGTGAAGTCCTCGTGGTGGAGTTCGCGGAGCTTGGGGTGGTCGCGTCCGGTGGGTGTGCGGCCGACGACGAGGACGTCGGTGACCGCCTCGTCGCGCAGGCAGGCCTCCAGGACTCCCTGGCCCACCATGCCGGTGGCGCCGAAGATGATGATGCGCACAGTGATCCTCTTCTGTCGTCGTGCTGCTGTGCCGCGGAGCCACCGCGCTCTGCGGGGTCAGACGGGGAACTTGACCTCGGTGAGCTGTTCGGACACGGCCCACAGACGCTGCTGTACGACCACATCGTGGGACTTGGCGCTGGAGGTAACCACCTTGGGAAAGCCGCGCGTTCCTCCCATTCCGCCCGGACCGAAGTACTGGCCACCGGACACGGCCGGGTCGGTGGCCGCCCGCAGCGTGGGCAATGCGCCCATGGCGGCGTTCTGAGTGAACAGCGGCAGAAGCAGATCCGCGGTCTTGCGGAAGGGGCCGGGCAGGTTCTGTTGGAGCTCGGTGGCGGCGGCGCCGGGGTGGGCCGCCGCGGCGATGGTGGTGCCCTGCGTGGCGAGGCGGCGCTGGAGCTCGTAGGTGAACATCAGGTTGGCGAGCTTGGCCTGGCCGTAGGCGGCGACGCGGTTGTAGGAGCGGTCGAACTGCAGGTCGTCGAAGTGGATGTCGGCGCGGATCCGGTGGCCGAAGCTGCTGACGGTCACCACCCGGGAGCCCGGCACGGGCAGCAGTGCGTCCAGCAGCAGACCGGTCAGCGCGAAGTGACCGAGGTGGTTGACGCCGAACTGCATGTCGAAGCCGTCCTGCGTCTTCTGCCGGGGCGTGTACATCACACCGGCGTTGTTGATGAGCAGGTCGATCCTGGGATGTGCGGCGCGCAGTTCACCGGCCGCGTCACGGACCGACTCCAGAGACGCAAGGTCCAGGCGCTGAAGACTGATGTCTGCCTTGGGTACGCGGGCGGTAATGCGCTCGACGGCCTGGCGGCCCTTGTCGAGATTGCGGACCGCAAGGACGACGTGCGCGCCGTGTTCGGCGAGGACCCTCGCGGTCTCGAGGCCCAGGCCGCTGTTGGCACCGGTGACGACCGCGACGCGGCCTTCCTGCCGCGGGACGTCGTTCTCGGTCCACCGAGGGGCAGCGGTCTTGCCTGACATGATCTTGCCTTTCCGTCCGTGAACTTCAGGGAGCTCCCCCCCCCAGGGCCTGGCCCCGGCCGCCTCGCCCTCACTCGGGCCGGGCGGGGCGGCCGGGTGCTTACGCGGGTGGGTCAGCCCTGGGCTGCCTGCGAGAGGTCGGCCCAGTCGCTCCAGCCCTTGAGTCGCTCGCCGTAGACATGCTTCACGGTGTCGACCATGTGACTGCCGAACAACACGCGCAACGGCGGGTTCTCGGCATCGACGATCTTGAGCAGCGCCTGGCCGGCGGCGGTGGGGTCGCCGTACTCGGTGCTGCTGAGCTGCTCGGCCAGCAGGTCGCGCAGCGGCTGGTAGGCGGGGTTCGGCTCGGCGTGCACGGCCGAGGACCCGCCCCAGTCGGTGGCGTAGCCGCCCGGCTCCACCAGGGTGACCTTGATGCCGAACCCGGCGACCTCCGCCGCGAGGGACTCGGACATGCCCTCCACCGCCCACTTGGACGAGTGGTAGACACCGGTGTGCGGGAAGGCGGTGACGCCGCCGACGCTGGAGACCTGGACGATGTGGCCGCTGCCCTGCGCACGCAGGATCGGCAGCACGGCCTTGGTGACGTTGAAGACACCGAACACATTGGTCTCGAACTGGTCGCGCACCTGCTGCTCGGTGACCTCCTCGATCGCGCCGAACAGGCCGTAGCCGGCGTTGTTGACGACCACGTCGAGCCGGCCGAACTTCTCGTGCGCGGCGGAGACCGCGGCCTGGACAGCGGCGTTGTCGGTGACATCGAGGGTCAGCGGCAGGACGGCATCGCCGTACTTGGTGGCCAGGTCGTCCAGCGCGCTGACCTTGCGGGCGGTCGCGGCGACCTGATCGCCGCGCTCCAGTGCCGCCTCGGCGAAGGAGCGGCCGAAGCCGCGGGACGCGCCGGTGATGAACCAGATCTTGCTCATGGGAAAACCCTTCACATGCTCCTGACGGCTGTGCGCTCAAGCGCTGTCTCCACCGTAACGCAGATTTCTAGACTCGTCTAAAGTTCGATGCGTCTAGGAAGTAACATGCGGCAAGGAGGTGCGATGAACCTGCGGGAACGGAAGAAGCTGGCGGCATGGCGCGCCATCAGCGGCGCCGCGCTGCGCCTGTTCGAGGAGCAGGGCTATGAGGCGACCACGATCGAGCAGATCGCGGCAGCCGCCGACGTGTCACGAGCCACCTTCTTCAACTACTTCGCCGGCAAAGAAGCGGTCGTCTTCGACCAAGACCCTGAAGCACGTGATCGCTGGCGTGCGCTGCTGGAGTCCCGTAGCCCGGGCGAATCGCTGTGGGATTCGCTGACCGCCGTCCTGGTCGAGGTCAATGAGGGGCTGCGGGAGCGCATGCCGTTGATGCGCCGCCTCAAGACACAGACGCCGGCCCTCGCCCGGGCGAGCCAGGCATCAGGGGAACAGCTCCGTACGGATCTGCAGAACTGGATCCTCGCCCAGGTCGACGGCGACGAGGACGCCATGACCGCGACCCTGCAGCTCAACCTGGCGCTGGCGGCTTCCGCCACGGCGTACCAGAACTGGCGGGCGGACGAGGACTTCGACACCTACCTCCGGCGGCTGACTACGTGTTTGGAGCAGGCGGGCGCCGGAGTGGCTTCCTTCGCACCCTGACCGGAGGGCGAGGGCGGGAGGAGTCACCCGGGTAGGGACACCAGGGCTACGCTGCGGTCCCACAACTGCGCCGCGAGGTCGGCGTCGTAGGCACGGGGGGAAGTCACGGCCGGCTTGCGCTTGTAGTAGTACCGCCCGCTTTCCCATGCACTGCCTGGCTCCTCCTCGATGAGCCAGTTGAGGGTGTCGGCACCCTTCTCAGGGGTGATGAGGGTCCACCTGAGCGTCTTGTAGGCGAGCCTGATGAGCCTGCTGTTCGTGTAGTCCCCGAAGCTGCTCGCCACGTTGCCGGGATGGAAGGCAGCCGCTGAGATGCCCTGGCCCGGGTAGCGCCGGTCGAGTTCGGCGGTGAAGAGAATGTTCGCCAGTTTGGAATCGCCGTAAGCCTTCATCGGCGAGTACTTGTGCTCGTTCTGCAAGTCGTCGATGTGCAGGTCGCTGAGGGCCTTCGCGCCGACGCTGGAGGTTTGCAGCACCTTGGCCCTGCTCGCGATCAGGTTGGGCAGCAGGATGCGGGTCAGCAGGAACCCGCCGAGATGGTTGACTTGGAAGGTCCGCTCATAGCCGTCGACGGTGAGCTCGCGGTCGCCCATGATCCCGCCGGCGTTGTTCGCCAGTACGTGGATCCGGGGGTAGGTGTCGCGCAGCGTCTCGCCGAGTGCGTGGACCTGTGCCAGTTCGGCGTAGTCCGCCACGTAGTGATCGATACCGAGTTCCTCACCCAGCGCCTCGGCCTTCGCCCGTTGGTGGCCCACGATCACGACCCGGTGGCCGCGGCCGACGGCGTGGCGGGCCGCGGCGGCGCCGATGCCGTCGCTGCCTCCAGTGATCAGAACGGTCTTCTCTGCCATGGCTTCACCTACTGAGGGGTTGAGGCTGGACGGAGCGGCATTCCTGGCATGCGGTCTGCGAGATGTGTCGCTGCCGACGGGTACGGCGGCGGGCCGAGCCCAGGTGTGGCGAGCCATCGCCCGCAACACCTGGGCCGGAGCGGAGTGATCAGGCCTTATAGCGGTCGTCCATGGCTTGGGGGTCGTCGAAGAGGTAGATGTCCATCTTCCGGATCTTCCACGTGTCTCCCTGGCGGATCAGGGAGACGTCGTAGCGGCCCGCGCCGCCTACGTGGGGACCGACGCCGGCCGCCTGGTCCCAGGAGATGCCCGTGAGGTAACAACGCAGCCGGGCCGTGTCGCCGTCCACGTCCACGACGTGGTTCGAGGTCGTGTGCAACACAGCCCCGCCGCTGACCTCGGCGGTCAGCTTGCACAAGGCACGGATGCCGTCATGGTTCCGGTAGGTCCCCATGGGGCCGCAGGTCCAGGACGCGTCCTCAGTAAACACAGCGACGAGGCTGTCCGCGTCCCCTCCGTCGAGCGCCTGGCAGTACCTGCTGTGAGTCTCGATGACATCGAGCTGGTCCGTCATGACGGTTGCCCTTCTCTCTGCTTCGACTGATCTGACCGGTCCTGGCGTGGGGCGCATCGCACCCGGCGACTCGAAGTCACTCCTGGTACTCGGGCGTGCTCACCCGCACGGTGTCGAGTTCCTCCGATGCCTTGATCTGGCAGGACAGACGCGAGTTGTGCTCGCGGTCGACGGCGGCGCCGTCCAGCATCTCGTCCTCGAGATCCGACATCGGGGGCAGCTTCTCCAGGTCACCGTCGTCGACGAACACGTGGCAGGTCGCGCACGAGAGGACGCCGCCGCATTCGCCGGTGATGCCGGGCACGCCGTTGCGGGTGGCCGACTGCATGACCGAGTCCCCGGGCTGTGCCTCGATAGTGGTGGAGCCGCCGTCGTGGGCGGTGTAGACGATCTTCGTCATGTGTTCGGTCCTCTACTTCTCGAGGTCGAGGGGCTTGCCCGGCCGGAAGGTCACACGCATGTGTTGGTAGCCGTTCTCGCCGCCCTGGGCGGGTTGTTGGACGATGCTGTCGCGGTCGATGGAGAGGTCCGGAAGCTCACGGCAGACCAGCTCGAGGAAGTCGGAGACCTCGGCCTTTGCCAGCGGCGAGCCGAGGCACCGGTGGTGCCCCGTGCTGAACGCGACGTTGTCCCCGGCGTTGTCCCGGTCGGGATCGAAGGTGTCCGGCGACGGGAACTTGCCGGGGTCGCGGTTGGCGGCGGCCAGCCACATGAAGACCGACTCGCCCTTGCTGATCCGCTGGCCGAGGAGTTCGACGTCACGTACCGCGGTGCGGGCCATGCCGGACGGCGGCGGGCACAGGCGGAGTACCTCTTCCACGAGGTTCTTGCGGAACCGCTCGTCCTCGACCAGCCGCTCACGGTGTTCGGGGTGCTCGTCGAGCAGGAGGAGCGCGCTGACGATCGTCGCCGTCGTGGTGTCGAAACCGCCGAAGACGAGGGCATTCATCATGCTCTCGCCCTCGTCCTGGGACAGCTCGCGGTCCTGTACGGTTCCGGTCGCGAGTGCGGAGATGAGGTCGCCGTTCGGCTCTGCGCGGCGCTGTGTGAGGTGGTCGCGGAAGCTCTCGCGCATCCGCCCGAGTTCCTGCATCGGGAAGTCGGTGTGGTCCGGCGGCAGCATCGAGCGGTGGGCGACGGCGACCGTGTCCTCCCAGTTGTCGCCCTCATAGCCAGTGACGTACAGAGTCGTGCGTGCCGTCGTCGGGATGATGACGTCGCGGACCAGGTCGCACGTCCCGGACTCGATGATCTCGTTCAGTGCCTCGATGGCGTACTGCCGCGCGATCGGACGCCACCGGCGCAGAGCCTTCGGGGTGAAGAACGGGACCTCGAGGCGTCGCCGCTCGGTGTGCAGCGGCGGGTCCGACTCGCCCAGGTCCAGACGGTAGGCGTTCGGCGGGATGAGCTGTCCGCGGCCACCGTTGCCGGTGCCCTCGATGTCGTTGAACGACGTGAACGTCTCCCAGTCCTGGCCGATCTGGTTGACGGCGTCCCACGACCCGACGACCCAGTAGCCGCCGTGGTGCTCGGTCCAGGCGATGGGCTGCGGACCGGCGTGCAGATCAGCCGCCATCCGCACCCAGTTGTGGCGGTAGTGCTCCGACAAATGGTCGAAGTCCATTGTCGGCCGTGTGGTGATCGTCATGGGCTCGCTTCTCCACTCTGCGCCAAGGCCGTCGCACCCCGCGGCAGCCGTGCGCCTTGATCGTTGTGAGAGGTGGTGCCGGTTGATAAACGGGTTTGGGCTCGGAACAGAGGGCCTGGCTACGTGCCGGGTGCTGGGTTTCCGAGGCCGCCCGATGGCCTTCAGCGGTCGTCGAGAGGAACCGCTTCCAGAGCCGCGACAACGTAGGACAGTTCCATCACGTGCTCGGCGGTCTTCCAGTAGAAGTCCAGCGGACCGGGGTCGGGCGACATGAACGACGCGGGGGCCCAGGAACCGTCGCTCTCCTGGCGCCGCACGAACCATTCCCCCATGCGCACGACCCAGGGCCGCAGTGCCGGGTCCGCGTCCACCGTGTAGGCGGCAGCGGCGCCCCACCCGAACTTGCAGACCTGCACCGACGTGGCGTCGTCGAACTGAAGATCACCGCCGCCGGTGGTGATGTCGAGGTAGCGGCGCGCGCGGTTCCACGCCGTCTCGTCGCCGGTCTGCTGGTGGTACCCGGCCAGGAACGCGGCCGCGATGCCCGGTTGGAAGTACGGCTGTTGAGGTCGGCCGAAGTCGAGTACGCGGGAGAAGGACTGTGCGGGCGGGAACTCCGTCACGAGCTTGCCGTGGCGACGGCTGCTGTAGAAGCGGTCGGGCAGTTCGGTCTGGTCGTCGTAGGTGGCGATGAGCCACCTCGCGACGCCGTCGGCCACCTCGCGGTCTCCGCTCACCAGTGCGGAGATGCCCAGTTGCGAGGTCATCAGTGTGTCCTGGACCGGATCGTCGACGGGGGCGCGTGACTCGTACACACCGCCGGTGACGGGGTCGGTGTGCCTGGCCATCGCGCTCATCACGCTCTTCGCCGTGTCATACCGGCCGAGCAGCCAGGCGGCGATGGCGACCGGCGACAGGTGGTAAACGGGGCTGTGTCCCGGCGGGGCGTCGAAGCGTCCGGGCCGGAAGGAGCCGTCGTCGTCCAGGGCCGTACGCTCGATCCAGCCCATCATCCGGGCCGCGACATCGGGCGCCCCTCCTACCACCAGAGCCCACGGAGCCCGCCACCAGGCGTTGGCCAGATCGCTGCCGGCAGGGGTGCCGTCCTCACCCACCTGTGCGGTCAGCCACGCGACACCGCGGTCGCGCGACGTACGGAATCGCTGGAGCCGCTCGGCGTTGCATGTCGTCGGCCACGCGCCGGCCTGCTGTGTCCCGGCGCTCACGCGTCCGCTCCGCGGTTGTCCGCGACGACCTGGTCGAGGATCGGCTTGATGGCGGCATTGAACCGCACCGGGTCGTCGGACATCGCGAAGTGGCTCAGCTGGGGGAGTACGGCGAAGCGTGCACCCGGAATGTGCTCGGCGATCTCCTGGGGGCCGCCCGGCGCCCCGTTGACCGGGTCGAACTCGCCGACCACCGCATAGAGCGGCGTCCGGGCCGTGTCGATCAAGTGCCCGTCGATCCGCAGGTCGTGCTCGCCGGAGTAGTAGAGGTTGTCGCCCTTGTACACGCCGGGGCCGTTACTGGCGTAGATCCACTCGTTCTCGCGGCGCAGGGGCTCCGGCGCCAGGGGCGACGTCGACTCATACATCAGGGAAGCGAAGTACTCGCGCGATATACGCGGGTCGTTGAAGGGGCTGTTGTCGAAGGACGCCATGATGTCGTTGTGGTAGGTGCCGTTCATCGCGACGGCCCCGCCGAACTCCTCGCCGTGGTGGGCGAGGATGTCGGCTGCGAGCTGCCCTCCCACCGAGACCCCCAGTAGGAGGGGCTTGTCCAGGCTCAGGGCCCGCTTGAACGCGACGACCCACTTCATGATGAGCTCGCGGCCCGGCTCGTAGGGCTCCTCCCACCAGCGGGCACCGAAGGTCGGCGGCAGGGAGCGACCGTGGAACGGCAGGTCGTAGGCGATCATCCGGTACGACTTCTGCAGTTCGGGATCGGCGAGGACGCTGCGCCACTGGCGCGAGTCGGCACCGGCCGTGTGCTGCAGCAGCAGCGGCACACCCTGCCCGGCCTCCTCGTAGTACACGCGGTACCGCACACCCTCGACCTCGAAGCGTACGTAGCGTCCGACGGCGACGTCGGACGCGGCGAACGGGTCCTCCCGCAGCTCGACTTCAGCGGCCGGAGTGCCCTGCACGCGGCGCAGCACGCGCACCAGTCGGCGCACGGCACGTCCGTATGGTGCCTGCTGGGTGAAGAGGTCGGCTTCCACGCGCAGCGTGTCGTCGCCGCCGGCGCTCAGGGCGAACGTGGTCGCCGGGTCGCCCGCGAGGAGCTTCGACCAGCCTTCGTCGGTGCCGGCGATGAGCACCTGCGCTTCGGTGTCGGTCGCCGGGGCGAACGCGGTGACGTTCCCGTCGACGATGGTGATGTCGTCGGCGGTGTCGCCGCGACGTAGCCGCACAGTGGCGGTCCAGCCGCGCACCAGATAGGTCAGCTCGGGATCGGTCCTGAGGGCGGTCAGCACCTTGTCGTGCTGGAAAGTGGAGGTCATCGGTTGCTCCTTGTCGATGGGGCCGTAGTGGGCCGGACGCCGGCGGACGGTGGTGGTGGCTCGGAGGAGAGGCGGACAGGTGTCGGAAGGTCGAGGACGAGATCGTCGAACGGTTCCCGCTGCGGGTAGACGCCGCCGAACATGTCGGATCCGGAGTCGGTGAGCCGGACCTCGGTACCGCGCCACCGGCCGGCCTCGGCGGCGGTCACGGTGAGCCGCGCCAGCGGCAGATACCCCGGCCCGTCGGCACCGGCCACCGAGAGCACTCCGTTGCCGGAGGCGTCGAAGGTGAGGACCGGGTCGGCGAGACGCACGAACAGCAGTCCGTGATGTCCGCTGAAGCGGACGTCGCCGCGGAAACGCGCCGTCACCGTGGTGCCTTTGTCCTCGACGCTGTCGAGGACGAACCGGAACCGGCCGTGCCCGCCGTCCTGGGAGGGCACAGCATCGGCTCCGTCGGTAGCGGAGCAGCGGCCGTCCGCCATCGTCGCGATGTAGCGAAGAAAGCTGCTCTTGACGCTCCACAGCAGTCCCGTAGTCGAGCCGCTCACGCTTGAGCTCCCGGTCCCGTGTTGTGCCGCGGACCCGGTCGGTTTCGTCATGCCGGTGCTCCCTCGTCGGCCGAACGCACCTCGCGGCGCAGGGTCTTCAGCGGAGTCGCCGGATCGGCCGCTCCTGAGGCGTCGATGGTGAGCCCGGCGTTGAGCGCCGCTCGTACCGCCATGAAGTCGGCCGGCCTGTTCACGCACTCGGCGGCGACCAGAGTGTCACCGCGGTAGTACAATGCCGAGAACTTCTCCTCCTCGGCCGACCCGCGCACCACCGTGCGGTCGTGGCCGTCGGGGAGTCCGGCCACCTGCAGCTTCAACGTGCCCTGGTCGGACCAGAACCACGGCACGGCACGGTAGGTGTCCCTACCGCCCAGCAACGTGGCTGCTGCGACCCTCGCCTGTTCGATCGCGGTGCTGACCGACTCGAAGCGCACCTGAGCCGGACCTCGTGCGCCGATGGGCGTGGGGCACCGCACGCAGTCCCCCGCCGCCACGGTGAAGCCGTCGGAGGTAAGGCAACGTTCGTCGACGACGACGCCGTCGTCGACCGTCAGTCCCATGGCCTCGGCCACCTCGGTCCTGGGCGCCGCGCCGACGCCGACGACGACCAGATCGGCGGCGAGGACCTGGCCGTCATCGAGCTCGACGGCATGGACCGCTCCGGCCCCGTCGCCGATGAACCGGGTCGGGCGGGACGCGAGGTGCACCTCCACGTCGCGCCTACGGTGCGCGGCAAGGAACAGGTCGCTCGTCAGCGGACCGACGGCGCGTGCCATCAGCCGGTCGTCGGCGAGCACCACTGCTACGTCGCGTCCCAGCAGTCGCGCACTCGCGGCCACCTCCAACCCGATGAAGCCTCCGCCGACCACCACCACTCGCTCCGCGTCCCGAAGCCGCTTGCCGAGATGCGCCGCGTCGTCCAGGGAGCGCAAGGCCAGAACGCCGGCCAACTCGGCACCCGGCAAGGGCAGTCGGCGAGGCCTGGCGCCGACGGTCAATGCCAGACGGTCGAACGCGAAGCCCTGCTCCGTGTCGGTCCACGCGATGCCCGAGCCGTCCGGGCCGCGATCGATCCGCACTACGCGGTGGCCGAGAGCGAGCGTGATCGCCTGGTCCTCGTAGAACGACGTGGTGCGGAAGTGCAGTGACTCAGCTGTGAAGCCTTCCTGTAGCGCCTTCTTGGAGAGCGGGGGCCGCTGGTAAGGCGGGTGGTTCTCGGCTCCAAGGAGGGTCACCTGACCGTCGAAGCCTCGCTCGCGCAAGGTGGCTGCCAACTGCACGCCTGCCTGCGAGGCACCGACGACCAGGATCCCCGCAGAGGTCGGGACAGGGCTCACTGTGTGCACTCTCGGGTGGATTCGAATGTGCTCATGCGGGTGTCTCCGTCCTGTTCAGGGGCGAATCGCTGGTGCGGTGCGCGTCGTGTATGCGGTCGATGGATCGGCGCTGCCGATCGGATCGAGTCATCGAATGCCTGCGTCGCCCGGGTCGTGTGACCCGATCGTTCGGGGCGCGACGGCGGGCAGATGCCTGCGGTCGGTGTTGCGAATTTGTGCGGGAGGGGGGATCGATCGCCGGACGTGTGACCACGGGCATTGCGACGCCCCTCTTGCTGTCAGTCATGCGCATCAAGTCAGTGAGCGCGCTCACGCTAACGTCGAGGTTGTGCCTTGACAAGAGGTCTGGCACGCAGTCATCAAGAGGCTTGAAGTGCGCGTGACACAATGGCTGTGGGCCGCCTCGGCGGTGGTGATCCTGGAACTCACGAGGGAAGGCAGGGCGTGAACCGTCTCTCGATGCGCGAACGTCAACGGCTCGAAGTCCGTGCCGAACTACAGCGCACCGCGGTGGAGTTGTTCGTGGCGCAGGGCTTCGACAACGTCTCCATCAACGACATCGTCGACCGCGTGGGCGTCGTGCAGCGGACGTTCTACCGTCACTTCGCGTCCAAGGAAGACGCGGTCATCAGCCTGTTCGACGATGTCGCGCCCATCGTGCACGAGCACGTCCGCAACCATCCCGCCGGCGACCCTCCGTGGCGGGTGCTGATGGAGGCCCTGGCCGCGACCGAGCGGGAACGGGCCCGGGTGGACGCCGCCGTCGTGAGGATGATTTATGAGACCCCCCGCCTCTCGTCCGCCTACTTCGAACGGGAGCGGTACTGGGTGCGGCGCGTGGCGGCGATACTCGCCGAACGGCTCGACGTGGACCCGGTGAAGGACCCCCGGCCGATGCTGTGGGCCACGATTGCCTTCGCCATCACGGACCAAGCGAGCTTCGAGAACGTGATGGTGGACCCACAGCCCCACCTCCTGGACCACCTCGAAGAGCGCTTCCGGCAGGCTGCGGAACTCTTCACCGGACGCTTGCCCTGACCCCGGCCCGCCTGGGCGGTCGCGGTCAACCCGGCTGCACGATCCGGCGGGCGGCTTCGACCAGGGCAGTGCGGTGGGCCTCCAGGACGGCGGGATCGCCGGGGTCCTCGTCCAGCACCATGCGGGAAATGTGTGGCGCGGCGAAGTACCAGCAGACCAGTCCGGTCAGGGCGAGCACCACGCTGCGGGCGTCCAGCGATGTGTCGGCGCGGCCTTGTTCCTGTGCGGTGCGCACCGCCTGCGCCTTGGAGCTGTAGTACCTGGAGCGCGCTTCCTGTCCGGGCATGTCGGCGATGCCGGAATGGAACTCCTCGGCCATCATCAGCCGGATCATTTCCGGGTGCGTGACGTGATAGTCGAAGAGGTTCCCGACGTACTCGGCGACGCTCTCAGGATCGATCGACACCGTCTCCACGAGCTGCTTCAGCCTGTCTGCGAGTACGGCGGCGAAGAGCCGCTCCTTGCTGCCGAAGTACCGGTAGATCAGGGCTTTATTGGCCTGCGCGCGTTCCGCGATGCGTTCGACGCGGGCTCCGCCGATGCCGACGGCCGAGAACTCGGCGACCGCGGCGTCGAAGATGCGGGCGCGGGTGGCGTCGGCGTCGTAGGGCATGTCATCAATGTAACGCTTCGGTTGACACTGTCGTCGCACGGGGCGCAACATGGCCGATGTAACCGAACCGTTGCAAGCGGTCGGTGTCATGGTCGGTGCCCCGACTCCGTCGGGTGTCCCGTGCGTCATGCGTTCTGTTGACGCTGTTCAGGCCATCGCCCGCAGGGTGTTCGTAGGCTCCGAGCTCGCAGCCGAACCAGTCCCCTAATCCGTCATGAGCATGACCATCGCATGATGCGTGAAAGGTGTTGCATGCCAAGGGAATTGAGAGCCACCACAGGAAGAGTCGGGCGGTTGCGGTTGCGCGGATCGGGCGATCGGGCCCGGAGCGCCGCGCCTCTCGCATTCGCCGGCACGCTACTGCTGCTTGTCACCGCTCTCTCCGGATGCGGCCAGGAAAAGGCTGGCGACGCCGGCTCGACCGGAGCACAGCAGGACGGCACCACCGTCGCGCGGAAATTCCTGACCGTGAACGACACCCCCGGCGCGGGGCTTGAGGGGCCGTGCTTCGACCGCTCGAATCGCTACCTTTTCGTCACCGAAGGTAACCGGGTGGTGCGCATCGAGGTGGCGACCAAGAAGGTCTCGACCTTCTACACGGCGGAGAAGGGCATGGTACTCAACGACTGCGCGATCCATGCCGACGGCCGCCTCTTCGTCGGGGACCTCGGTGTCGGCGGGGCGGGCAGGATCCTCGCCATCGCGGCCGACGGCTCCAGTGCGCGGCCGGTTCTGACGAGCTTTCACGGCAAGCACATCCACCCGAACGGCATGGAATTCGACCGTGACGGCAACCTCTACTGGAACGACTTCAAGGGCAACGCCGTCGACAAGAGTGGCAGCGTCATGCGCACCACGGCCGACCTGACGTCGACGAAGAAGATCGTCGACGGTCTGGCCTGGCCGAACGGCATCAGCCTGACACCCGACGGTACACGCCTGTGGGTCTCCGAAATGCTGGAGAACCGCCTGCTCCAAATCGATCTCACGCCCGACGGAACCGCGGTGCAGACTCTCGGCGCGATCGGTGGGGGTGTTCGTGTCGTCACCAGGTTCTCCGGTGGCCTCGGTCCGGACTCGTTGAAGGTCGACGCCGATGGCAACGTGTACCAGGCGCTCTGTGGCACCGGCCGGGTGAGGATCATCGACAGCGCCGGAAACCGCGTGAAGGACGTCGTCGTCCCGGGCCTGCGTGAGGGCCGGGCACTCGATCGTCAGGGTGTCGTCATCATGCCGGGAACTCGACGCGCGTTCATGGTGGGCTCCGGGACGGACGGGGCCACGGTCCAGGAATTCAAGGCACTGGACACGGACCGATGGCGGTTCTCGCACCTCTGACCGGACGGGAATTGCCACGACGCAGGGGCTCGTCTCCGTGAACTTCCTGCGGAGCCGCAGGAACCAAGAACGAACACCGCAAGAGGAGTGCCATTCATGACTGACCGACTGCTTGAAGGGAAGGTCGCTCTGGTGACCGGATCGGCGGCAGGGATCGGACGCGCGTCAGTCCTGGCGTTCGCCCGGGAGGGCGCGAAGGTCGTTGCCGCCGATGTCGACGAGATCGGCGGCAACCGCACTGTCGACCTCGTGCGGGAAGCCGGCGGGGAGGCGGTCTTCCGCCGCTGTGACATCAGCGATCCTGATGACGTGGCGGAACTGATCGACACGGCCGTACAAACCTTTGGCGGGCTGCACTGTGCTCACAACAACGCGGGTGTCGGGCAGCCTCAGAAGGGGTTCAGCGACCTGGAACCAGACGCATGGGAGCGGACCCTGCGCGTGAACCTCACCGGTACGTGGAACTGCATGCGGGCGGAACTCGACCACATGAAACGCCACGGCGGCGGGGCCATCGTGGCGACATCTTCTGTTGCGTCCCTGCTGGGCCAGCAAGGGTCATCGGCGTACGCCGCGTCGAAGTCGGGAGTGAACTCCCTGGTGCGCACGGCCGCGGGCGAGTACGCCAGTGCCGGTGTCCGGGTCAACGCGATCCTGCCCGGCCCCATCGCCACGGATCTCGTCAGGAAGTCGATCGAGGAAAATCCAGCCTTGGAGGAGCGAATGAACCGTTCCATTCCCATGGGGCGTCTCGGGCAGCCGGAGGAGGTGGCGGAGGCCGCTGTCTGGCTGTGCTCGGATCGCAGTTCCTTCATCACCGGCGCCCTCGTGCCGGTTGACGGGGGCAAGACACTCTTCTGACAGGCACCTTGCTCAGAAAGCCGGGCATGTGCGGCCACGTCGCACATGCCCGGCAGATGGTGGTCAGACCGCCGACCAGCCGTTGTCCACGGGCAGGATGACGCCGTTGATGTTGCTGGCGGCATCGGAGGCGAGGAAGGCGATGGCGTTGGCCTGCTCCTCGGCTGCGGCGACGCGTCCGATGTTGTGCATGTAGGAACCGAGCACGGCCGGGCCGTGTGCCCCTTCCTGGGTGTCCACCTGCAGGCTGGTCCCGGTGCCGCCCGGTGCGATGCCGTTGGTACGGATGCCCTTGTCTCGGTACATCACGGCCAGGGACTTGATCAGTCCGGCGACACCGTGCTTGGACACCGTGTAAGCCGCACCGGCCGCGCTGCCCCGCAGGGACGCCTCGGACGCGGTGAAGACGATCGAGCCGTGGCCCTGGTCCAGCATGTGGGGGAGTGCCGCACGGGTCAGTTGGAACGGCGCGGTGAGGTTGATGCGCAGCACGCGCTCCCACTCGGCGTCGTCAGTGTCGGCCGCGGCCGACATCCGGTCCATGATGCCGGCGTTGTTCACCAGTACGTCGAGGCCTCCGAGGGTGTCGGTCGCGGTGGAGACGACCTCCTCGACTACCTCGGGCCGGCTCAGGTCGCCCACCACGGCTACAGCCGTGCCGCCCTGCTTCTCTATGAGGCCCACCGTCTCCTTGGCGCTCTCCGCGTTCAGATCGGCGACCAGGATCTTCGCGCCCTCCGCCGCGAACCGCAGCGCGGTGGCGCGGCCGATGCCGGCGCCGGCACCGGTGATGACGACGGTCTTGTCGGAGAGGCCTGTGGTGGTCATGACGTGCTCCCTTGCGTGTGCTGACCCGGATCGCGCTCGACTGGATCCGGTGTGTTCACGGTAACTCTTTTTGGCACTGACTGCCATAGTGGCTTTCGGCGCCTAAAAGGGTGAGCGATTCCGGCGCGCGACGGTGCGACGGTGTTGTACGACACACATCAGGAGGAGGTCGCCACCTACCTGGCTCCCTAGCCGAGAGACACGCCGGTGTGCTGCTCCAAGGCGTCGATGAGGCGTGTCTGGAATCCTTCGTCCTGGCATGCCGAACGGGGTGCCTGCGGCTGCTGGTGGTACCAGTAGCCGCCGGTGGACGGCGTCACGTCGCGGTGGGTGGCGAGCCACGTCTGGGTCCGGTGTCCGGCGGTCAGGTCGTCCGGTGCACCGGCTCCGCCCATGCGGGTGGGGACCCATCCGGGGTCGACCGCGTGGCTCGATGTTCCGTCCCAGCGGGTGGCGAGGGCCAGCGCGAGCGCGGTGACCCACAGTTTGGTGTCGTCGTAGGAGGCACGTCCTGTGGTGAGTCCGCGCAGGTCGGTGGAGCCGGTGCGGTGCATGGAACTGCTGAGGTAGACGAGTGTGGCCGGCTTGTCCATCAGGGCGGTGAGCAGGTACGGCGCGACCGTATTGACGGTGACCGCGTCGGGGGAACCCATGACTCCCGCGTTGTGGATGACGGCGTCGAACCGGCCGAACTCGCCTGTCTGCCCGGCCACACCCTGGATCTCGTCGAGATCGGAGAGGTCTCCGGTGACGATGCCCTTCCACCGGGCCGTGGTGTCCGCGGCGGTGAGCCGGTCCGGACGGCGGGCGTGGATGACCACGTCGTGCCCGTCGTCGGCCAGCGCGTCGGCCGTGTCGCGCCCGAGGCCGGTGGACGCGCCGGTGACGAGGATCAGTGCCATGTCGGTCGGCTCCTGTGTGTGGGGGAGGGGTGGGGCGCGTTGTCGACCGTACGTCGTCGGGGTGGCCTGAAAGGTGTGTGCTCAAGCGGCCGGGACCGGTGTCGGCCGGTGTGGCGTCCGGTGGATCGGGCCGTCGGTGGAGGCCAGGTGGCGTCCCGTGCCCCCGTGGGCTTGGGCGATGATCTCCGCGGTGATGGAGATCGCCGTCTCCTCGGGCGTACGGGCGCCCAGGTCGAGTCCGATGGGCGAGCGCAACAGCTCCAACTGTGCCGCGGACACGCCCACTTCGCGCAGGAGGCGCTGTCGCTCCGCGTGAGTCCTGCGCGAACCCATCGCTCCGACGTAACCGACGGGCAGCCCGAGTGCCAGCCGCAGCAGCGGGATGTCGAACTTCGTGTCGTGCGTGAGGACGCACACAGCCGTTCGTGCGTCCACCTCGGTGCGTTCCAGGTAGCGGTGGGGCCAGTCGGCCACCACCTCGTCCGCGTACGGGAAGCGCGCGGACGTGGCGAAGACCGGGCGGGCGTCGCACACCGTGACCCGTTAGCCGAGGAACCGGCCCGCCTGGCTCAGCGCGGCGGCGAAATCGACCGCGCCGAAGATGAGCAGGCGCGACGGGGAAGCGGGCACATGGACGAGGACGGACAGTTCTCGGGGCCCGCCACCGGGCGGGCGTCAGAGCAAAGCCTCGGCCGTGATGGGGAGCTGGCGGATGCAGAAGGAGTGCCGCTCCTTCCCGTCGGGCCCGGCGAATGGCCTCGGCCTCACTCTGTGGCGGTCATGCGGGCAGTCTGGCACCACGGGCAACGCTCGCGGCAGGGAGACTTTCCTCCCCCCTTTGCAACCCCTTTACCGTGATCCGCTACGTGCTGCCGCCTGTCGCTGCTCCGTCGGGCGGGGCCTGCCCAGGGCGCGGCGACGCGCTGGGCGGGTCGCCGTGCCCTGCCGGCCGGGTCAGTTGGCGGTGGCCGAATGCGCGGTGGCGTACTGCTCGTCGGTGACCGGCTCCAGCCAGGTGGTGCCGTCGCCCTGGCCGTCGCCGACGACAATGGCGATGTGGGACATGAACGTGGCGTCGGTGGCCCCGTGCCAGTGTTCCTCGCCCGCGGGGCACTTGACGACGTTGCCGGCGCTGACGCGGACGACATTGCCGTCACGGGTGCCGACGAGGCCGACGCCTTCGTTGATGTAGAGGGTCTGGCCGTTGGCGTGGGAGTGCCAGTTGGTGCGGGCGCCCGGGGTGAAGCGGACCAGGCCCACGGCGAGGCGGGCCGGTTCGGTGGGGGCTTCGAGTAGGTTGAGGTAGACGTCGCCGGTGAAGCGGTCGGCCGGGGTCTTGACGGTGGGGGTCGATGCGGCGAATTCCATGGATGCTCCTGAGTAGGTGTGGGGGGTGGGGGTCAGGCGGCGTCGCGTTCGTCGGCGATCTTCTTGAGCCGGGTGATCGCGGTCATCGCGTTGGGCCAGCCCGCGTAGAAGCCCAGGTGCGTGATCGCCTCGGACAGTTCCTCGACGCTGAGTCCGTTGTCCAGGGCGACACCCAGGTGGTACGGGAGCTGCTCGCTGCGGTACAGGGCGGCGAGCACACTCACCGTGACCAGGCTGCGGTCGCGCGGTGACAGACCGGGCCGCTCCCACACGTCACCGAACAGCACGTTGTCGGTGAGCTCGACGAGCTTCGGCGCGATCTCGGCGAGTTCCTGCGGTGCGGACGGCTTCGGCATGACGGCTCCAGAATGCAAAGAGAACGTATCGGCACAGGTCACTCTGTGGCCTGGCCTGTCGGGCGGCAGCCGCTGCGGCCGTGGTCCGGGATGGCGTCGGGATGGACCCAGCTTCTGCCGATATCCAGGAAACTGCTGGTCAAAGGGGTGGGGAAGGGCCTGGTGTTACAGGTACTGGCAGGACCCCCCACAGATACGCCGTCCGATCTAGCCTGGAATGCGTGAGCACTGAGAGCGACATCCGCGAGTTCCTGGCCTCCCGCCGAGCCAGGATCACCCCGCAGCAGGCTGGCCTGCCCGCCTACGGCGGCAACCGCCGCGTTCCGGGTCTGCGCCGCGAAGAAGTCGCCCTGCTCGCCGGAGTCAGCATCGACTACTACGTCCGTCTGGAGCGCGGCCGTCTCGCCGGCGCCTCGGACGAAGTCCTCGACTCGGTCGCGAACGCCCTCCAGCTCGACGACGCCGAGCGCGCCCACCTCTACGATCTGGCCCGTGCCGCCGCGAAGCGGCCCGCCCGCCGTACGAAGCGTGTCCGCGGGCCGCTGCCGGACAGCGTCCTGCGCGTACTGCACTCCATGACGGACTCCCCGGCCTTCATCCGCAACGGCCGCCTCGACATCCTCGCCGTCAACGACCTCGGCCGTGCCCTCTACAGCCCGCTCTACGCGGAAGAGGGCCGGCATCCGGTGAACATCGCCCGTTTCCAGTTCCTCGACCCCACCGGGCGCGACTTTTTCCCGAACTGGGAGGAGTCCGTGAACACCACCGTGTCCCTGTTGCGCACCGAGGCTGGGCGCGCCCCGGGCGACACCGAGCTGACCGGCCTGATCGGTGAGCTGGTCACCCGAAACGACGAGTTCCGTACCGCGTGGGCCAAGCACAACGTGCGGCTGCACCACACCGGCCGCAAGGGCTTCCGGCACCCCGTCATCGGCGAGATCACCCTCGACTTCGACGCGATGGAACTACCGGCCCAGCCCGGCCTGACCCTCACCGCCTACAGCGCCCCGCCGCACACCCCCGACCACGACAAGCTCCAGCTCCTCGCGGCCTGGGCAGCGACTGAGGGAGTGACTGCCCGGCAGTAGCAGCTTCTGGATGAGGGCTGGCCCGGCGGTGCTACCGGTACGTCTCAGTGCTCCTGCTTCTCCAGCAGGCGTTCCGAGATGGTCGCCGCGGCCTGTTTGACGGCGAGCACGGCGTGCTCCACCTCGACGTCGCGCCGCTCGTTCTCGTCCCAGGCGACGCCCACGCTGCCCAGGGACGTCTTCTGGTCGGTGAGGATGGGGGCCGCGACGCTATAGACGCCGGGGTTGAAATCGCCGAACGACAAGGAGTAGCCGGCCTTCTTCATTTCGCCGAGGGTTGCGCGGAAGGTGCTCCAGTCGCTGCCCAGGCCCGCGTTCTCGATCTCGCTGCGCTGGCGCGCGTAGATGGCCTTCAGGCGGTGGTGTGGGAGATGGGCCAGGATGACCTTCGATACCGCCCCCTGGAACAACGGGCGCCGCTGCCCGCGGCTGAACCGGTTCTCGGGGCTCTGCGGGGCGCGGGCCTCGCCGACGCACAGGACCGCATCGCGAAAGGCGGTGCACAGCAGGGCCGAGTGTCCGATCCGGTCCACCAGGTCCTCGAGAACGCCGTGGCTGGCCAGCAGCAGCGGGTCCGTCGTGCGGATCTGCAGGTCCATCTCGATGATCCGCGGACCGAGGGTGTAGTGGCCGTTGCGCACGGAGTCGAGCAGCCCGGCCTCGTGCAGCGTCTTGATGTAGCGGTATCCCGTCGACCGGGAGGTCTCGAGGGCCTCAAGGATCTCGGCTGTGGACCATACCGGCCGTGATTCGCTGAACAGATCCAAGATGTTAAGCATCTTGGCCAGGCTCGCGCTGCCCTGAGTCGATGTCGCGGTCATGACGGGACGATATCCCGCAATGTGGGATATTGCCAATGGCGGGCTGTGGGTGCTGCCCCTGACGGTAGTCCGTCCCGCGCTCGCGGGGCTGGTGATTCGGCAGATGGCGACAGTAGTGCCCCGCGCAGCCCGAATCCACCGGCGTGCGGCGATCAAGGGTTCGGGCCCGGGTGCCGTTTCTCCTGCCACCACCCGGGCCCCGAGGTATCGGGCCTGAATCTGCCGGGCCGCGATCAGCAGGTCACACCCGCGGGACCGCCATGTACTTGTATTCCAGGAACTCGTCGATGCCCACGCGTCCGCCTTCGCGGCCGAGGCCGGATGCCTTGATGCCGCCGAACGGTGCGGCGGGGTTGGACACGATGCCGGTGTTCAGGCCGACCATGCCGACCTCAAGGGCCTCGCTCACGCGGAAACCGCGGTCCACGTCCTGGGTGAACACATAGCCCGCGAGACCCCACGGGGTGTCGTTGGCCAGGCGGACACCCTCGTCCTCCGTGTCGAACGGAACGACGGGGGCCACCGGGCCGAAGATCTCCTCGGTCATCAGGTTCGCCTCGGCGGACACGTCGGCCAGGACGGTGGGTGCGTAGAAGTAGCCGGGGCGGTCCGGCCGGTTTCCGCCGCAGACGACCTTCGCGCCCTTGCCGACGGCGTCGTCGACGAGGTCCTGGACCTTCCGCAGCGCCTTTTCCTCCACGAGCGGGCCGACGTCCGTGCCCGGCTCCACGCCGTCGCCGACCGACAGCGCGCCGAGCCGGGCGGCGAGACGGCGGGCGAACTCGTCGGCGACAGGCCGCTGGACGAAGATCCGGTTCGCGGCCGTGCAGGCCTCGCCCATGTTGCGCATCTTGGCGGCGACCGCGCCCTCGACGGCGCGGTCGAGGTCGGCGTCCTCGAAGACGAGCAAGGGGGCGTTGCCGCCGAGCTCCATCGAGGAGCGCATGACGTGCTGGGAGGCCTGCTCCAGGAGGCGGACGCCCACCGCGGTCGAACCCGTGAAGCTGATCTTGCGGGCGATGCCGCTCGACATCCACGGGGAGACCACCGAGGACGGCTCGGTGGTGCACACGACGTTGAGGACGCCGGCGGGCAGCCCGGCCTCGACGAGGATGTCCACGAGCGCCAGGGAGGACAGCGGGGTGAGGTTGGCGGGCTTGAACACGATCGTGCAGCCGGCCGCGATGGCCGGCCCGATCTTGCGGGTGCCCATGGCGAGCGGGAAGTTCCACGGGGTGACGAGGACACAGGGACCGACGGGCTCGCGCGAGACGAGGATGCGGTTCTTGCCGTCGCCGGTGTTCGTGAGGTCGCCACCAATACGGACGGCCTCTTCGGCGAACCAGCGAAAGAACTCGGCGGCGTAGGCGACTTCGCCCTTGGCCTCGGCCAGCGGCTTGCCCATCTCCGAGGTCATGATGAGGGCGAGTTCGTCCTGCCGCGCCATGAGGAGGTCGTAGGCGCGGCGCAGGATCTCGCTGCGCTCGCGGGGACTGGTCCTGGCCCACTCCTTCTGCGTGCGGCCCGCGGTCTCGATAGCGCGCCGGGCGTCCTCGGGGCCGCCGTCGGCGACCGTGGCGATGACTTCCTCGGTGGCCGGGTTGACGACGTCGAAGTGGGCGCCGGACGCGGCCTCGCCCCACTTGCCGTCGATGAAGATGCCGGTGCTGACCTTGGCGATGACCTCGCGGGCCTGCTGTGGGGTACGGGGGGTGCTGGTGCTCATGAGAGTTCTTCTGTTCCCTTGGTGTGTCGGTCGTTGGTGGTGGTCGTCGTCCGGCGCCGGTCGAGGAGTTGGGCCAGGTGCAGGCCGGGCCGCCTTGGGTCGAGCTGGTCCACTTGTCTGGCGCAGGAGAAGCCGTCGGTGAGCACCGCGGCGTCGTGGTCGGTGGCCCGCAGCGCGGGGGCCAGCGCGTTCTCGGCGACCTGCATGCTCACGTCGTGGTGCTGGGCCTCGAAGCCGAAGTTTCCCGCCACGCCACAGCAGCCGCTGGCGTCGACGACCTCGCGTACCCCGGCCGCCTCCAGCACCGTCCGCTGGGCGGCGGCCCCGAAGACCGAGTACTCGTGGCAGTGCGTCTGGAGCACAGCTTGCTCCGGAAGCGGCCGTGCCGGGGACGGTTCCCAGCCCGCGGCCACTCGGTCAGCGAGGTGTGTCGCGAAGCTGCGTACGCGTGCGGCGACGCGCTTGGCCTGTTCCGTGTGGACCAGTTCGGGCAAATCCTTGCGGAGCGCGGCCGCGCAGCTCGGCTCGACGACGACGATCGGCCGGTCGGTTCCGTCGTCGAGTGCTTCGGCCGCCTTGGACAACAGTCGCTTTGCGGTGCCGAGTTGGCCCGTCGAGATCCACGTCAGGCCGCAGCAGGCGTCGGCGGAGCAGCCGACGGTCTCGCCGGCGTCCGTGAGGACCCGGGCGGCCGCACCGGCCACCTCGGGGCGGAAGCCGCGCGTGAACGTGTCCACGAACAGGACCACGGAGTCCTGGTCCGCGCTGCCGCCCGCGGCCCGGACACCGGCGTCGGCGACCTCGCGCCGCCACTCCCGCGCACCAGCGAACCGCGGCAGTGCACGCTTCGTCGTGAGCCCGCCCAGTGCGGCCGCGACCTTGCCGAGAGGGGTTGCCAGGACCGCGTTGACGACGGGGGACAGTCGGCTCGTCAGCTTGAGCCAGCGCGGGAGCCAGCCGAGCGAGAAGTGCGCGAGCGGACGGAGTCGGCCGCGGTAGTAGTGGTCGAAGAACTCCGACTTGTACGTGGCCATGTCGACACCGGCGGGGCAGTCCGTCGAGCAGGCCTTGCACGCCAGGCACAGGTCGAGTGCCTCCCGGACCTCCTCGGAGCGCCAGCCCTCCTCGACCGTGCGTGCGCCACGGACCATGTCCTGCAGCACGCGGGCCCGGCCGCGAGTCGAGTCCTTCTCGTCCCGGGTGGCGCGGTAGCTGGGGCACATCACCCCGCCGCTGTCCGCACGGCACCGGCCCACGCCGATGCAGCCCTGAGTGGCGTGGACCCACGGGTCCGTCCCGGCGGAGGCCGCCGGACGCAGATCGAAGCTCGTACGCCATTCGCGGTCGGGCACTCCCGCGAGCGCGAGGTTGGCGTCCAGCGGGTCGGGATCCGTCATGGAGCCCGGGTTCAGGATGCCCGCCGGGTCCCACAGACGGCGGGACTCGGCGAACGCGGCCATCACCTCGGGCGAGTACATGAGCGGCAGCAACTCGGATCGGGCGCGGCCGTCGCCGTGCTCGCCGGACAGCGATCCGCCGTGCCGGACGACGAGTTCGGCGGCCCGCCGGGTGAACTTCCGGAAGACCGCGCGGCCTTCTTCGCTGCGCAGGTCGTAGGTGATGCGGATGTGCATGCAGCCGGCGCCGAAGTGCCCGTACATGACGCCGGTGAGTTCGTGCTCGGTCAGCAGGTCTCGGAGGTCGGCCAGGTAGTCCGCGAGCTGTTCGGGCGCGACCGCCGAATCCTCCCAGCCCGGCCACGACTCGCCGCCCGACGCCAGCCGCGAGGACAGGCCGGCTCCGTCTTCGCGCACGCGCCAGAGCGAGGCGCGTTCCGACGGGTCCGCGGCGGGACGGCCCTGAACGAGCCGCCCGTTCTCCTCGAGGCGGGCGAGCAGTCGCTCCGCCTGCGCCTGCACGGACGCGGGGTCGTCGCCGTCGAGGTCCACGAAGAGCCACGCACGTCCCTCGGGCAGGCCCAGGACGGAGTCGGGGCCGCGACGGTGCCGCATCGTGGCGACGATGGCCTCGTCGGTGCCCTCGACGGCAGCGGGGGAGAACTCGAGGATGGTGGGGATGTCGCGGGCGGCGTCGACGACGTCCTCGTAGCCGAGGCAGACGAGCAGTGCGCTCGCCGGTTTCGGTACGAGCTTCATGCGCGCGCCCACGACGACGGCCCACGTTCCTTCGGAGCCGACGACGGCGCGGGCGACGTTGAACTTCTTCTCCGGCAGGAGGTTTTCGAGGTGGTAGCCGGAGACCTGCCGGGGAATGCGGCCGAGTTCGAGGCGGAGGGCGCTCAAGTGCTTCTGCGCGAGCCGGGCCAGTGAGGTGGTGAGGTCCTCGGCGCGGGCGACGGAGAAGGCGTCGGCGGGATCTGTGGCCCGCAGGCCGGTCCCGGTCGCGGTCAGCCGGGCGCCGTCGGACGTGACGAGGTCGATCTCCGCCACGTGGTCGGAAGTGCGGCCGTAGCGGACGGAGTGGTTGCCGCAGGCGTCGTTGCCGATGGCGCCGCCGACGGTGGCACGGTTCTTGGACGAGGGGTCGGGCGCGAACGTGCGGCGGCCGTCGGTGGCCCGTTCCACCTCGCGCGACAGCGTCGCCAGGACGACGCCGGGCTCGACGTCGACCGTCCCCGCGGCCTCGTCGATGTGCAGGAGGCGATCCATGTGCCGTGAGAAGTCCAGGACGAGACCGGGGCCAACGGCGTTGCCCGCCATGGACGTTCCGCCGCCGCGGGCGATAACCGCGGTGCCGCTCGCCCGGCACGCGGCGACGGCGGCCACGACGTCGTCGACGGTGCGCGGGAACGCGACCGCGAGCGGTGCGACGCGGTAGTTGGAGGCGTCATAGGCATACTCGGAGCGCCGCCGCGCAGAGGCATCGGCTTCCACCCCGGCCTCCGCGAGCTCGTGGAGCAGGGCCGCCGTCGCCGCACTGACCTCCTCGACGACGGGACCGTCATCGGTGGCCGCCCGCTTGCCATCGGCGGTGGTGCCATGGTGCGGCGGTTCGGGGGCGTGCGGCACCGGGCGGCCGGCGGAATCGGTCATGGGCATGAGCTCTTTCTCAGAAGGTCGGGGCAGGAGCCGGTGCCGCGGCACGGGACAACGCGCGCCCCGTGCCGCCCGGCGTCGACTCAGAACGTGTGCAGCACCGCGCGAAAGAACTCGGTCGGCGCCACGGCCTCGACGGGTGCGGGGCCCTCGTTCGCCAGGAACTCGTACCCGGTCTCGGGACCGTACTTCTCGCCGCCCGCGGTCACCTCGCCGTTGATCTGGAACAGGATCTCGATGGAGGGGAATTGGCCCGCCTGGTACACCGCTCCGGGCTCCAGACGTAGGAACCCGAGCCGCAGGTCGCGCTCCGTGAAGCGGCCCAGCCACTTCTCCGAGACACCCGCGTCGGCCTGCTGCCAGTCGTAGGCCTGCGGGTCCATCGCGATGACATCGGTGTAGCGCGGAGCCGCGAACTCGAGCTTGCGGCCCATGGCACGCTCGAAGATGGCCTGCGAGCCGTCCTCGGACTGCGGCACACCGTTCGCGTCCGTGTAGTGGTAGAGGCCCTTCTTGAACTCACCGGTCTTGTTGAGCTCGGCGTTCACCTCCTCGCGCTTCGCGACGCTCAGGTAGCCCTGACCGCTCGCGCCGCCGCACTGCAGGACCATGGTGCGCAGCCCCGCGGGGCGTTCCTGCGGGCCGTAGTGGACGCTCTCGGGGAAGTACCCGACCCACCCTTCCTCCAGGACGTCCGTCTCCGTGTACGGGAGCCGACCCTCGATGACGTAGCGGATCTGGTCGAAGTTGTGGCGGTGGCGCGGGGTGCGCCAGCCGCCGTCGCCGGTGTGGCCCATGTTCAGGTCGTAGTTGTTGGGCGAGCCGTCCTCACCGAACAGCAGGTGCTTCTGGTCGAGGACTCCCTCGCGCATCGTCCCGACCCGCTCGCTGCCGGTGTCGGCTGCCTTGCTGACGCGCATCTCTGCTTCTCCAAAGGGTCGATGTCATCCCGCCCGCGGCGAACGCCGGAGGGCTGGTGCGTCCGGTCTGCATGCAGGCTTTCTGCCGCTGCGCAGAGCCGGTAACTGCCATTGACGATATCCCATAATGCGGGATACCTTTCAAGTGCCAGCAGGATTCTTGTGACAGAATCCCACAGTGCGGGATTTACATGCTCCTGAATTTCGGGGGTGGACCAGGTGAGACGCGAGTGCGGGCGGCCGGGACGGCGCCCTCGTCCACCACTGCCGCACACCCATCACGAAGCGCGACGCGACGAGGATCGGTCATGACGACAACACCCCTGACTCACACCCCACACGACTCCGGCGTGCCGGCGTCGGCAAGGGACTTCAGCGTGGACGGGCGGGTGGTCCTGATCACCGGCGCCGCTCAGGGCATCGGCCGTGAGCTGGCCCGCCAGTTCGCGGCGGCCGGAGCCCTCGCCGTGGTGGCCGACCTCGACCTTGCGAAGGCGGAGGCGGTCGTCAAGGAGATTCACGACGCGGGCGGGGTCGGCCTGGCTGTGCAGGTGGACGTGGCCGACGAGGCCTCCGCAGTCGCGATGGTCGACACCGTCATCGAGAAGTGGGGCCGCGTCGACGTCCTGATCAACAACGCGTCGATCTTCGCGACCATCGAGAAGGGGCCGTTCGACCAGATCCCCCTGGCGCAGTGGGAAAAGGTTCTTAAGGTCAATGTGACCGGAACCTACCTGTGTGTGAAGGCCGTTGCCGCGCACATGCGCAGGGCCGGCTTCGGCCGCATCGTCAACATCTCCTCCGACTCGGTGACCCGAGGCACCGTCAACTACCTGCACTACGTCACCTCCAAGGCGGCGGTGATCGGCATGACCAACTCCCTGGCGCGCGAGCTGGGCGGCCACGGGATCACCGTGAACTGCGTACGCCCGGGCATGGTCGCCACGGAGGTCGAACGCACCGTCAACCCCACCGTCGAGGTCCGTGAGCGCGCCGCGTCGCAGCAGTGCATCCCGCGCGGGATGGTCCCCACCGACCTGGTCGGCGTCATGTTCTTCCTGGCCGCACCGGCGTCCGCGTTCATCACCGGCCAGACGATCGCCTGCGACGGCGGCTACACGCACAGCAGTTGAAGCGCCCGGCGTTGAACCGCCCGGCGTTGAACCCTCCGGCCCACCCGACCCGCCACACACCGTCCGAGGAGACGCAGCCGCTCATGAGGCAGTACCCGCACCTGTACATCGACGGTCGCTGGACCGAGCCGATGCAGCCTTACGAACAGGAACTCACCGACCCCACCCGCGAAGAGCCCTTCGCCCGGGTGACTCTCGGCACGGCCGCGGACGTGGACCGCGCGGTGGCCGCGGCCCGACGTGCCTTCGAGACCTACTCCACCACCTCGGTGGACGAGCGGGTCGCGTTGATCGACCGCATCATCGACGTCTACGAGTCGCACATCGACGAGTTCTCCGAGCTGATCGCGCGCGAGGTCGGCATCCCCGTCGCGAACCGCGCTCAGGTCACGGGCCCGGCCGAGCACATGAGGGTGGCCCGCGACCTCGTGCGTGCGTACGCCTTCGAGTCACGGATCGGCGGCGCCATCGTCCGCCGCGAGCCGATCGGTGTCTGCGCGCTGATCTCGCCGTGGAACTGGCCGGTCCAGACGGGCGTCATCAAGGTCATCTACGCTCTGGCCGCCGGATGCACCGTGGTCGCCAAGCCCAGCGTCAACTCCGCCGCCAGCGGCGCGCTGCTGGCGCAGGTGCTGCACGAGGCCGAGGTGCCGGCGGGCGTCTTCAATCTGGTCAACGGCGCCGGCCGCGACGTGGGCGACGCGCTCTCACGCCACCCGGACGTGGACCTGATCTCCTTCACCGGGTCCACCGGCGCGGGCAAGGTGGTGGGCGCCGCCGCCGCGGACACCGTGAAGCGCGTCTGCCTCGAACTGGGCGGCAAGTCGGCCAACATTGTGCTGCCCGACGCCGACCTCGAACGGGCCGCACGCTGGAACATCCAACGCTGCTTCTTCAACGCCGGACAGTCCTGCCACGCCCCGAGCCGCATGCTGGTGCACGAGAGCCAGGTCGACCAGGTGGCCGCCTTCCTGGCCGACGAGGCGGCCCGCTACCGCCTCGGCGACCCGCTGGAGCAGTCGACGACCATGGGGCCGGTCGTCAGCGCCGCCCAGTACAAGTCGATCCGCGAGCACATCCAGAGCGGAATCGACGAGGGCGCCCACCTCGTCACCGGCGGCCTCGACCGCCCCGAGGGCCTCGACCGGGGCTTCTTCGTGCGGCCCACGGTGTTCACCGGCGTCACACCGGACATGCGCATCGCCCGCGAGGAGATCTTCGGCCCCGTCCTGGCCGTCCTGCCCTACCGCGACGAGGACGAGGCCCTGCGCATCGCGAACGACTCGCCCTACGGGCTCGGCGGCTACGTCTTCGGCCGCGACCCGAAGAACGCCCGGCGCTTCGTCAACGGGCTGCGCGCCGGACGCGTCAGCTATAACGGCGCGGCCACCGACTCGTACACCCCCATGGGCGGCTACAAGCAGTCCGGCATCGGCCGCTCGATGGGCACGTTCGGCCTCGACGAGTACCTCGAAGTCAAGTCCGTCTACGGGTTCGAGGACGAGGCGCAGGCGCTGCCCCCGCTGACCGGTTGAGACACACCGAGCCGTGAGAAACCCCGAGTCGGACAGGAGCCGCCACACCATGAACAACGAACCCGAATCCGCCCCCCTGCTGCGCAACCCCGCCAAGGAGAAGCTGTCCCGCGGCGAACCGGTGTACTCGATGACCATCCGCCTGGCGCGGACCGTCGACATCGCCTCCATCGCCCACACGGCAGGCTTCGACTCCGTCTACATCGACATGGAGCACAGCACTTTCCCCCTGGAAGCCGCCGGCCAGATCTGCATGGCCTGCAACCACTTGGGGATCACCCCCCTCATCCGGGTGCCCGGCCCAGACCCGTTCTTCATGGCCAAGGTCATGGACGCCGGTGCCATGGGGATCGTCGTGCCCGGAGTGCAGTCCGCGGACGAGGCGCGCGCCGCGGTGCGCGCTGTCAAGCACGCCCCCCTGGGCGAGCGCTCTCTCTCGGCTGCCGCCGCACCCCAGCTCAACTATCGATCCCTGCCTGCCGATCGGACGATCCGCGAGCTCGATGCCGCCTCGATGGTGGTCACGCAGATCGAGTCCCGGTCCGGCCTGGAGGCGGCGGATGCCATCGCCGCGGTGGAGGGCGTGGACATCCTCTTCGTGGGCGCGAGCGACCTCAGCGTCGAGCTGGGCGTGCCGGGCCAGGTGGACCACCCCGAGGTGCACAAGGCGTTCCTGCACGTCATTGATGCCTGCCGTACCCACGGCAAGGCCGTGGGCATCGGGGGCCTCGGCGGTCGTCCGGACCTGGTGCGCCAGTACCTGGAACTCGGCGCCGGCTACGTCTCCACCGGCAACGACATCTCCTTCCTCAGCGCCGCAGCCGCGCAGAAGCGTCAGCAGTTCAACTGATCCACACGCGAGCGAACAGGAAACGCACATGAAGATCTGCGTGTACGGCGCCGGAGCCGTCGGTGGGCACATCGCTGGACGCCTCGCCGCCGCCGATACCGGTGCCAAGGCCGAGGTCTCGCTGATCGCCCGTGGGCGGCAGCTGGCCGCGATCCGCGAGCACGGACTGCGGGTGGAGACCAGCGACGGCGAGTTGGTCTCCCATCCGTTCGCCACCGACCGGCCCGGCGATCTGGAGCCGCAGGACATCGTCATCGTCGCGGTCAAGGCCCCGGCCCTGCCGGACATCGCCGAGCACGTCGCCTCCCTGCTACACCGGGACAGCCTGGTGCTGTTCGTCATGAACGGCATTCCCTGGTGGTACTTCCACGCGCACGGCGGCGAGCTGGACGGCACCCGTCTGCCCCGGCTCGACCCCGGTGGGGCGCTGTGGGACTACGTCGGCCCAGAGCGCGCCGTGGGGGCGGTGGCGTACACCGCCTGCAGCGTGGTGGCACCCGGGGTGATCCGGGCCGCCAAGCCGCGAAACCGGCTGCTCATCGGCCGCCCCGACGGGCAGCCGGACGCACGGCTGGACTCCCTGGCGTCGCTGCTGGGCCCGAGCGGCCTGGAGGTCGGCGTCTCGCCGCGGATCCGTGACTCGATCTGGGCCAAGCTCCTGATGAACCTGGTCGGCGGCTCGCTGGCCGTCCTCAGCGCCTCGCCCATGAAGGACGTCCTCGACAAGCCGGCCGTGTCCGAGGTCGCCAAGGCGATGGCGGCCGAGGGCGCCGCCATCGCCCGCGCCTTCGGCTGCGATCCGGGCGACCCCGAGGCGGGCCTGGGCAATCTGGCGAAGTCGGGCCACCTCCAAAGCATTGCGCAGGACCTGCTGGCGGGCCGCCCCATGGAGGTCGATGCCATGTTCCGCGTCCCCCTCGATCTGGCCGCACGGATGCAGGTGCCGACCCCGAACCTCGACCTGGTGACGGATCTGGCGATCCAGCGGGCCCGTGCCGCGGGCCTCTATCACGACACCAGCAACTGACAGCGCACACCGCTGCCAAACCATTGACCAAGTCCCACAATGCTGGATATCTTCAAGAAATCGCTGTGGGGAATCTGCGCCCCGTCGCTGTTGAACCGCTGACACAAGAGCCGACGTGTCACGGCAGAGCCGGCAATTCATTCAGACGGTCCGCCCGCAAGAAGGAGCGGTTCACCAACACACCGTCGTGTTCCCGCCGTTGCGCACGAACACCGAGCCGAAGGTAGTAAGACGCATGTCCGGACAATGTCGACCGAATCCGTGCGTAACTCGTCATCTCAACCCGGCTGACCACATCCCCCGCACGGGAGGTGCCCGCCGATGAACACACATGTCAATGCGGGCCCGCGTCTCGACAACATTCCGGTGGGCAAGTTCCACCGACGCCTGGCGCTGCTGGTCAGCCTCGGGATGTTCTTCGACTCGTTCGACAACACACTCTCGGCCGGCGTTCTGGCCTCAATGCTGGACACCGGCTTCTCGACGCTGGAACTGAACTCGCTCTTCCTGTCGGTCACGTTCGCCGGCCTCGCGATCGGGGCGGCCTTCGCCGGCTGGCTCGGCGACCGGGTCGGACGTGCCTACGCCTTCCAGTTCAGCCTGGCGCTCTTCGGGATCCTCGCCCTGGCCGCGGCCCTCGCCCCCTCGATGCAGGTGCTCATCGTCCTGCGCGGCCTGATGAGTATCGGCATGGGCGCCGAGTACGTCATCTGCTACGGCATGATCACCGAGTTCATCCCGCCCGGCCGCCGCGGCCGCTTCCTGGGCCTGCTCGGCATCTTCGCCGGGCTCGGTGTCTCGCTGTCCTCGCTCCTGGGCTGGGTGGTCATCCCGGTGTTCTCCTGGCGCGGGATGTTCGTCATCGGCGGCGTGGGCGCCCTGATCGCCTGGTGGATGCGCCGGGACATGCCGGAGTCCCCACAGTGGCTGGAGTCGCGCGGCCGGTACGAGGAGGCCGAGGCCGTCATCCAGCGGATCGCACGGGACTCCGGCGTTTCCGAGGAGGCCGCGTCGGCTCCTGTCGACCAGCAGCCGGCCGGTGCCACGGACGAGAAGGCCGAGTGGGTGCCGATGACCGTGCTGTTCTCCCGCACGGTCATCCGGCGGACGCTGATGGCGCTGGTGCTGACCGTCACCTGCCTCTACGGTTCGTACGTCGTCACCGGCTGGATGCCCACCTTCTTCGTGGAGCAGGGGATGACCGTCTCGAAGTCCCTCGGTTTCAACGCCGCCATCATGTCCGGCTATGTCGCGGGACCGCTGCTGTGCATGTTCATCGTCGACCGCCTCGGGCGGCGCCGCAGCCTCATGATGTTCGGCGCGCTCTCGGCCGTCTTCGGCGGCATCTATCCGTTCATGACCGCGCCCGCGCTGGTCATCGCCGTCGGATTCATCCTGGTCGCGACGGTCGCCTCGTTCCTGACCCTGGGCCTCGGCACGGTCCCCGAGTTCTTCCCCACGGCCTTCCGCTTCCGTGGCGGCGGCCTGGCCCAGACCGTCGGCCGCGTCGGCCTGATCTTCTCTCCCTTCATCGTCCTGTGGCTGTTCAACAGCTACGGCGTCCTCGGAGTGATCCTGGCCGTCTCCGGCATGTACATCGTCGTGACCGTGCTCAACGCCGTGGCCGGTGTCGACACCTCTCGCGAGGCACTGGAGCAGATCGCCCCGGAGGGCGATACCACGGACGGGCCACCGGCCGACGACGCGCCGGACACGGCGCAGCCCACGTCGGGCGCGTCCCCCCGGTCGCTCTCGAGCTGAACTCCCTTGCCCCGGAAGTCCGTGGTGGGCTGCCGGGCGGCACGCGCGCCGCAGCCGGTGGCGCTGCCCATCTCCTGATGATTGAGGATCGTAGACATGCAAGCTGTTGTATTCCTGGGTGAGGACAAGATCGACCTCCGTGAGCTTCCCGATCCGGTGCCCGGACCGGACGAGGTCGTCATCCGTGTGAAGGCCTCCGGCATGTGCGGAAGTGACCTCAATCATCTGCACGGCCCGGCGCGCTCCGAGTCCGAGCAGGTCATCGAAGGACACGAGCCGTGTGGCGTCGTCGAGCTGGTCGGCGACGCCGTGCGCCCCAGCGAGGCCAAGGTCGGCGACCGGGTCATGGTGCATCATTACGACGGGTGCCGTACCTGCCGGTACTGTCGCACCGGCTGGACCCAGTACTGCCCGAACGCCCGCACGGTGTACGGCGGCCTGGACGGCGACGGTGCACATGCGGACTTCATGAAGGTCCCCGCGCACGCGCTGATCCGGCTGCCCGACTCACTGTCGTTCAAGACCGGTGCGGCCATTTCCTGCGGCACCGGGACGGCCTTCGGAGCCATCAAGAGGGTGGGACTGTCCGCGGACGAGACCGTGGCGGTCTTCGGCCAGGGGCCCGTGGGGTTGAGCGCCACGATGCTGGCCAAGGCCTTCGGCGCCCGCGTCATCGCCATCGATGTCGAGCCCTCGCGCCTGGAGATGGCCAAGAAGTTCGGCGCCGACCATGTCGTCAACGCACAGGAGCAGGACCCGGTGGCCGCCGTTCGTGAGCTGACCCGTGATGGCGAAGGAGCGGACAAGTCCATCGAGTGCAGTGCCAACGCCACGGTGCGCCGTCAGGCCGTCCAGGCACTGAGGCGCTGGGGAACCGCCTGCATGGTCGGCGTCTTCGGCACGATCGAGCTGGACAGCGAGGAACTCATCCAGTTGCAGAAGACCGTCGTCGGCTCGCTCACCTTCAGCAAGAACCAGCAGGAGGAGTGCGCCCTGTTCGTGGCCGAGCGCGGCCTGGACGTGGAGTCGCTGTTCACCGACGAGTTCCGTCTCGACGAAGCCGAGCGGGCCTACGAGCTGTTCGACCGACGCCAGATCGGCAAGGGCGTCTTCATTTTCGATTGAGACGGCGTCACAGGCACAGTGAAAGGCAAGCAGTGAGCACATCCCAGCAGGACTCCGTCCTGTGCAAGCAGGCCAGTGACTTCCTCTCCCGCGACGTACAGCACCTCTTCATCGACGGCGAGTGCGTTCCGGCCGCGTCCGGTCGGACACTCACCACGGTCGACCCGTCGGCCGGTGAGACCCTGACGCGGCTCGCGGCCGGCGATCAGCCGGACGTGGACCGCGCGGTCCACGCCGCGCGCGAGGCGTTCAAGGGCCAGTGGAGCACCTGGACCCCGTACGAGCGTCAGGCGCTGCTGACGCGCGTCGCCCAGGTCCTCGACGAACGGTTCGAGGAACTGATCCAGATCGAGGCCATGGATATGGGCGCCCCCGTCTCGCGGCTGCGAGGCACCAAGCCCGCGCTGATGAAGATGGTGTCGTTCTTCGCCTCGCAGGCGGCGAACATCTCGGGTGAGACGCTGATGAACGGCATCCCCGGCAATGTCACCACGATGACGTTGAAGGCGCCGGTCGGTGTCATTGGCGGGATCATCCCCTGGAACGGCCCGCTCAACAGCCAGTTTTGGATCATCGGTGCCGTCCTGGCCAGCGGGTGCACCGCCGTGCTCAAGCCGTCCGAGGACGCCTCGCTGTCGGTGTTGCGGGTGGCCGAGATCCTGCACGAGGCCGGCGTGCCGGCGGGTGTCATCAACGTCGTCACCGGCCTGGGCAAGGAGGCCGGCCATGCGCTGGCGGCCCACCCCGGCGTCGATCGCATCGCCTTCACCGGTTCTACGGAGACCGGGCGCAGCATCATCCAGGCGTCCACCGTGAACATCAAGAAGCTGCAGCTCGAACTGGGTGGCAAGTCGGCGGACATCGTGTGCGCGGATGCGGACCTCGACAAGGCGGTTCCGGGAGCGGCGATGGGGGTCTTCGCCAACTCCGGCCAGATCTGCTTCGCCGGCACCCGGGTGCTGGTACAGCGCTCCGTCGTCGACGAGTTCACCGAGCGGCTGCTGGCGTTCGTCGACACCCTGCGCGTCGGGCACAGCTTGGACGGATCCGCCACGCTGGGCCCGGTCATCTCGCAGTCCCAGCTCGACAAGGTGTTGTCCTACATCGACATCGGCCGGGCGGAAGGAGCCCAACTGCTCTGCGGAGGTGGCCGGTTGGGCGGCGACCTCAAAAAGGGCTATTTCGTGCAGCCGAGCGTCTTCGGCGGTGTGACCAACGATATGCGCATCGCCCGCGAGGAGATCTTCGGGCCGGTCCTGTCGATCGTGCCGTTCGACGACGTGGACGAGGCCATCGCCATCGCCAACGACAACGAATACGGCCTCGGGGGAGCGGTGTGGTCACAGAGTCTGTCCACCGCTATGCGCGTGGTCCACGGCGTTCACACCGGCACGATGTGGGTCAACTGCTATGGATACATCGATCCGCTGGTCGGCTTCGGCGGAACGAAGATGAGTGGCTACGGCTCCAAGGGGAGTGCGGCACACATGGACACGTACCTGTACACCAAGAGCGTGTACATGGAGCTGTGACCGTGGATACCGCTGGAAGAAGGCAACGAAGGGCACACAGGCGTGAAGCTGGGTGACATCGAGATCCTGCCCGTGCACGACGGAGTGGGGCACGAGGTGGCTGCCAACATCCTGACCCGACCGGGTGTCGGCGATGCATGGGGTGTCACCACGAGAAACTGGACGAGAACGGAGTCCTCGACTTCGATCTCGGAGGCTTTCTCGTCCGTACCGGCGACCGTGTCGTGCTGATCGACGCGGGCGCGGGAGACGTCACGGATCTGTTGCTTCCCCACGGCGGCCGGTACTCGGGAGGCACCTTCCTGGACTCCCTTCGCAGCTATGGTCTGACGCCCGAGGACGTCACCGATGTGTGCCTCACGCACCTGCACTGGGACCACGTCGGCTGGGCGTCGCACAAGGGCGAGGTCGTCTTCCCGAACGCCACCTACCGGCTGCACGAGACGGAGTGGGACCACTTCGTGGAGCGCGGTAACGCGAGTCCCGCCGTACTGACCAGCATGCTGCCCGTGAAGAACCGCATCGAGCCCTTCAGCGAGGACTTCACCGTCGCCCCCGGACTGGACTCGCTGCACACCCCGGGCCACACCCCCGGTTCCGTCTCGTACGTGGTCTCCCAGGGGAAGCGGCGCGCCATCATGCTCGGAGACGTCGTGCACTCGGTGGTGGAGCTGGAGGAGCGCGACTGGGAAGCCCTCTACGACGTGGACCCCTCGGCCGCCTCGGCGGTCCGCAACTTGATCGCCGACGAAGCCGCGGATACGGAGGACCTGGTGGTCGGCGCGCACTTCCCGGACCTGCGGTTCGGCCGCCTCGTCACCATCGACGGTGAGCGCAGGTTCCGGCCGGTGTGAGGGGTCAGCCGAGGGTCGAGGAGGCCGGCAGGTGCTGGTCGGCGGCCCAGGAGCCCAGAATGCGCAGCCGGTCGTGAGTCGGGGAGTCGGCCGGGGCGGTCCACACAGTCAGGTGCTGGTCGGGGTCCGTGTTCGCGGTGAGGGTGTCCCACTCCAGGACCAGCTCGCCCACGGCCGGGTGGTTCAGCGTCTTTGTGCCGATGGTGCGGGCGGCGACCCGGTGATCGCTCCACCACTGAGCGAATTGCTTGTCCCGCATGGAGAGCTCACCGACCAGTTCGATCAGGCGCGGGTCCTCGGGGTACTTCGCCGCCTCCATGCGCAACTGTGCCACGGCGATGCGCGCAGAGCCCTCCCAGTCGGCGTACAGGCTGCGCATGGCCGGGTCGACGAAAATGATCCGCGGATAGTTGCGGTGCTTTTCCGGGATGCGGGAGAAGTCGGTGACCAGGGCGGCGGCCAGCGCGTTCCACGCGAGAATGTCCCCGCGACGGCCCTGCACAAGGGCGGGGACGGCGGTGAGGTCGTCGAGCACCCGCTGCAGCTGGGGCTGGACCTGCTGCCGTCCGCGTCGGCGGGCGCGGGGGGTGTTTTTGCCCGCGAGCTGCAGGAGGTAGCCCCGCTCGTCGTCGTCGAATTTGAGCACGCGGGCGAGGGTCTCAAGGACGGGCGTGGACGCCTGCATGCGGCCCTGTTCGACGCGAGTGTAGTAGTCGGTGCTGATGCTGGCGAGCTGGGCGACCTCCTCGCGGCGTAGCCCGGGCACGCGGCGGGGCCTGTCGGATTCCGGCAGGCCAACGGCGCTCGGGCTCAGCTCCGCGCGCCGCTTCTTGAGGAATTCTCCCAGCTCGTTGAGGGGGCTCGTGCTGGTCATGGTTCCCAGCATGGCATGCAGAGGGCCTGCGGTGAGGGGGAGAGTTTTCTCCCTGGATAGATCGTCCCCGGAAGCTTTTCTCCGCTTTCCGCGCCCGTCTGCCCGTGTGATTCTCGAAAACAAGAAGCCGCATGCCGTTCTCCGAAGGTTGCGGCACCTGGCACAGCGAAGGAAGCACCACCATGCGCGGAGCAGTCATCTACGCCCCCGGCGACGTGCGCTTCGAGACGCTCGACGACCCGAAGATCGTTCACCCCACCGACGCGATCATCCGTACCGCCGTCACCTGTGTGTGCGGCTCAGACCTGTGGCCCTATCGCGGTGCGGAGCCCATCGGTGATCCGCATCCGATGGGGCACGAGTACGTCGGATTCGTCGAGGAGGTCGGTTCCGAGGTCACGGCCGTGAAGCCGGGCCAGTTCGTCGTCGGCTCGTTCGCGACCTCGGACAACACCTGTCCGAACTGCGTGAACGGCTTCCAGTCGAATTGTCTGCACCGCGAGTTCATGTCCACTTGCCAGGCCGACTACGTCCGTATCCCGAACGCGCAGGGCACCCTGGTCGCAGCCGACGGGGTGCCGGACGAGAAGTACTGGCCCGGTCTGCTGGCCGTGTCCGATGTGATGGGCACCGGCTGGTGGGCCGCCGACGCCGCCGAGGTGAAGCCCGGCTCCACCGCCGTCGTGGTCGGTGACGGTGCGGTCGGCCTGTGCGGCGTCATCGCGGCCAAGGAGATGGGCGCGGAGCGGATCATCGCCATGTCGCGCCACGAGTCGCGCCAGAAGCTGGCCCGGGAGTTCGGCGCCACGGACATCGTCATCGAGCGTGGCGAGGAGGGCGTCGCCCGGATCAAGGAGCTGACCGGCGGCATCGGCGCGGACAGCGTCCTGGAGTGCGTCGGCACCGCCCAGTCCATGCAGCAGGCGCTGCACTCGGCGCGGCCCGGCGGCAACGTCGGCTTCGTCGGCGTCCCGCACGACGTCGCCGTCGACGGCCAGGAGCTGTTCTTCTCCCACGTGGGCCTGCGCGGCGGCCCCGCCCCCGTACGCCGCTACCTGCCGGACCTCATCGACCGTGTCCTGAGCGGCGCCATCGACCCGGGCAAGGTCTTCGACCTCACCCTCCCGCTCGACCAGGTCGCCGAGGGCTACAAGGCGATGGACGAGCGCCGCGCCATCAAGACCCTCCTCACTCCCTGACCCACCACGCTGTTCCGGGGCCGGGCGCTGCCCGGCCCCGGCCATTCACTCGCGAAGGATGCACCGTGACCACGTTCGCTCTCGTCGGCGCAGGCCCCGGCCTGGGCCTCGCCACCGCCCGTCGCTTCGGCACCGCGGGACACAGCGTCGCGCTCCTCGCCCGCAACGTCGACCGCCTTGAGGAACTTGCGGCCGAACTGGGCCGCGACGGCATCGAAGCCCGCGGCTTTCCCGCCGACGTCCTGGACCCCGCCTCCCTCACCACGGCCCTTCGTGAAGCCGCCGACGTGCTCGGGCCGATCGAGATCCTCCAGTACAGCCCGGTGCCGCGCGCCGACTTCATGAAGCCCGTCCTCGACATCGGCACGGCCGACCTCGACGCTCCCCTGGCCTTCTCCGTCAAGGGGCCGGTCACCTGCGTCAACGCCGTCCTGCCCGGCATGCGCGAACTCGGCCGCGGCACCCTGCTGTTCGTCAACGGTGGCAGCGCGGTGCGCCCACATCCCGAGCGGGCCGGCACCTCCATCGCGTTCGCCGCCGAGAGCGCCTACGCGGCGATGCTTCACGGCGTACTCGCTACGGAGAACATCCACGCCACACAGCTGATCATCCCCGGGGCGATCCGCCCCGATTCCGAGACGAGCAGCCCCTCTGTCCTCTCCGAGCGCCTGTACGCGCTGCACACCGAGCGGACCGGGTTCCGGCACTACGCCGAGCCCCTGTCCGACTGACGTCCGTCGACTCCCGCTGACCTCCTGCCGACCCCCTGGAAGCCGTTATGCCTTTCGCATCCCGCCGGATGCCGCTTCGCGCCGCCCCGGCCGCCGCCCTGTTGCTGGCCGTGACCGCGTGCTCGGCCGGCTCCGACGACACCGCGCAGGACTCCACCTCGTCCTCCGCGCCGTCCTCCGGGCGGGAGAAATCACCGGCCTCCACCCCGTCCTCCGGCTCCGACAGGAACACTGCCATGAACATCCGGGTTACCCTCGACGGTCATCCCGTCAAGGCCAACCTCAACGACAGCCCGGCCGCCCGCGATCTTGCCGAACTGCTGCCCCTCACCATCGAGTTGAAGGACTTCCACGGCACGGAGCGGGTCGGTGATCCGCCGCGCAAGCTCGACACCTCCGGCGCCCCGGAGCCCGTCGCGGCCAAGCCCGGCGACCTCGCCTACTACGCACCCTGGGGCAACCTCGCTCTCTTCTACCGCAACGGCCCCGCCGCCGACGCCGATCTCCTCATCCTCGGCCATATAGACGCCGACGCCGACCGGATCGCCGAGGCCGACCGCATCACTATCGAGGCATCCTCCTGACCTCGCCGACCTCTCGTACGGAAAGAAGTACACGCATGTCTTCCGCAGCCGGGCCCGCCCCGGGCAAGCTGCCCTTCGTCGTCTGGGTGCTCGCCGCAGGCACGTTCCTGATGGGCACCACCGAATTCGTCATCGCCGGCATCCTGCCGGAGATGGCCACGAATCTCGGCGTCAGCGTCTCGCACGCCGGCCTGCTGATCACAGCCTTCGCCGTCGGCATGATCGTCGGTGGGCCGACCATGGCTCTGGCCACTCTGCGCCTGCCTCAGCGCCACACCCTCATCGGCGCACTGGCCGTCTTCGCGCTCGGCCATGTCGTGGCCGCGCTCAGCAGCTCTTTCACCGTCGTCCTCGTAGCGCGTGTGGTCACTGCCTTGGCGACCGGCGCGTTCTGGGCGGTCGGTTTCGTGATCGCGACGACCGCCGCGGGCCCCGGTAAGGCCACCCGCGCCGTCGGCGTCATGATGGGCGGGCTGACTCTGGCCAACGTCGTAGGCGTACCGATCGGCTCGTTCGTCGGCCAGTTCACCGGCTGGCGTGGCCCGTTCTGGGCGCTGGCGGTCCTCTCCGCGCTGGCTGCAGTTTTCGTCGGTCGGTTCATCCCCCAGGTCGAGGAGCGGGCCGAGGTGTCGGTGCGTTCCGAGGTCCGGGCGCTGCGGCAGGGACGGCTGTGGCTGGCTCTCACAGCCGCCGTGTTGATCATGGGCGGTGTCCTGGCGACCTACACGTACATCACGCCGCTGCTCACCGATCGGGCGGGCATCCCGCAGGGCGCCGTGCCGCTGGTCCTGATCGCCTTCGGTGTCGGCGCGCTCGGTGGCACTGCCATCGGCGGACGGCTCGGCGACCGTCGCCCGATGGCCACGACAATCACCGCGGCCGCAGCCACCGCTGTCACGCTGCTGGCGTTGATCCCTCTTTCGAGCAGCTCGGTGGCTGCCGTCGCCCTGGTCTTCCTGATGGCCCTCACCGGATTCACCATCAACCCGGTCGTCACCTCCCTCGCCGTCCGCTTCGCGGGCGACGCCCCCACTCTCACCTCCGCCCTTACGACCTCGGCGTACAACACCGGCATCGCGGCCGGATCGGCCATCGCAGGGCGGGCCCTGGACTCCTCCCTGGGCCTGACGGGCCCGGCCATGGTCGGCGCTGTCTCCGCCGCTCTCACCTTGCTCCCGCTCATCGCCCTCGCGCTCAGCGGCACGCAGCAGCCTGCACGGATCGTCGCGCAGCGAACGGACACCACCGCAGGTCACCAACCCGATACACCTGTGACGTCCCAGCACTGACACCACGCCTCCTTCCCTCACGCAGCACGCGCCAGGAGAGAACCAGATGAACCCCACCTATGACTTCACCGGACAGGTCGCATTCGTCACTGGCGCCAGTTCTGGCATGGGCCTGGCCGCCGCCCGCGCCTTCGCTGAATCCGGCGCCGCGGTCGGGCTCGCCGACGTCAACGACGCGGCGCTGAACGCCGCCGCGAAGCAGCTCACCGACGAGGGCCACCGTGTCATTTCCCTCGTGTGCGATGTCAGCGACGAGGACCAGGTGGCTGCCGCGGTCGATCGCACCGTGGAGACCCTCGGTCGCCTCGACATGGCCTACAACAACGCGGGGATCCAGATCCCGCCCACCGATGCCGCGGACGAGAGCATCGAGCAGTTCGAGAAGGTCCACACCATCAACCTGCGTGGCATCTGGGCGAGCATGAAGCACGAGCTGCGTCACATGCGTGCCCAGGGCAGCGGAGCCATCGTGAACTGCTCCTCCCTCGGAGGCCTCGTCGGTATCCCCGGCCGTGCCTCCTACCACTCCTCAAAGCACGGCGTGATCGGCCTGACCACCAGCGCCGCGCTCGAGTACGCCCCACGCGGCATCCGCATCAACGCCATCTGCCCCGGCACCATCAACACTCCCATGGTCAGCGACATGATCGCCAAGGGGGAACTCGACCGCGCCGAGGCCGAGGCCAACCAGCCCATCAACCGCCTCGGCACCGCCGAGGAGATGGCCCAGGCGGTGCTGTGGCTGTGCAGCCCGGGGGCGAGCTTCGTCGTAGGCGTTGCGCTTCCGGTGGACGGGGGATACACCGCCCAGTAGGGCGCGCCGACCCGACACGCCCATACCGTAGAGGGCCCTGACGTTGAGTCAGGGCCCTCTACGGTATGGAGCGCTTTGACGTAGCCGACGGGCAGCGTCAAGGGCCGACGTCGCGCGGACTTGCGGTGGCAGCGTGGGTGGGGTCGGAAGCCCAGGTCGCGAGCAGGCGTAGGGCATCGTGCGACGGGCTGCCCGGTTCCGCGCTCCAGATGATCATCTGCAGGTTCGGGTCGGCCGCCCAGGTGACCGCGTTCCAGTCGAGATACAGGTCCCCGACGACAGGATGGCGCAGGTGCTTGGTGCCGGTGTCGCGGGTGGCGACATGGTGCGCGGTCCACCACTGGCGGAACTGGGCGTCGCGGTCGGAGAGTTCGTCCACGAGCCGGGTGAGCTGCGCGTCGTCCGGGCTGTTCGCGTTGTGCATGCGCATCTGGGCGATGGCGAGCCGGGTGACCTCCTCCCAGTCCGCGTAGAGCGTGCGCATGGTCGGGTCAGTGACGAGCAGCCTGACGAAGTAGCGGTGCTCCTCGGGGATCTCGCCAAAGTCGGTGATCAGAGCGGCGCCCATCACGTTCCAGGCGACGATCTCGGTACGCGGACCGATGACGAATGCGGGGGCGAGGGCCAGGTCGTCGAGCATGCGCTGCAGCTGGGGCTGGACCGTGGGGTGCGACGGAGGCCGCGGCGGGCGATAGTCGTCCCTGGCTGCGAGCCCGTACATGTAGGCGCGCTGGTCGTCGTTCAGGCGCAGAGTTCGGGCCAGGGACGCCAGCACGGAGGGTGATGCCGGGATCCGTCCCTGTTCAAGGCGGGTGTAGTAGTCGGTGCTGATGGCGGCGAGCATGGCGACTTCTTCACGGCGCAGCCCCTTCACCCGGCGCTGGCTGCCGTCGTCGGGCAGTCCGACAGCCGTCAGCGTCAGCTCGGTGCGCCGAGCCTTGAGGAACGCTCCCAGGTCATCCCGTTGGGGATCGTGCTTCATACGTTCCAGTCTGCATCGGGCACCGGGCTCGATCCTCTTGGGCGCCCGGATTGTGCGGGGGAGAGTTTCGTCCCTCCCTGGAGAGACCTCGTGCCATCAGGACTTTGAGACCGGGCGACCGGGCGTGTTCGGGATGGGGCTCAGCGCGGGACAAGCTTGAGCGTTGTGTCCCGCGAGGCCACCAGCGGGTCGACGTAGCGCGCCCCATAGCGGCTGTACTTCGTGCGGTAGGCGGCGTCGATCCGGTCGTTCACAACGCCGTCGGTGGCCGCCACCAAGGCGACGTCCTTGTCGACGCCCCCGGAGCGTACGTGGCCGGTGCCGCTGGCGACGGCCGCGCGATACCAGCCGCCGTCCTGGCCGCGGAAGGAACGGACGTAGAGATCGTCACCGTCCCGGACGACCCAGATCGGCACCGATGAGGGTGGCATACCGTCCACGCGCACCGGTTCCATCTGCAGTTCGTCGGCGCGCTCGATGCGGGCGAGCTCGTTATTGGTCCATGTCGCCATGCGACGGTTCCTTTCAGTAGTGGGAGTGACAGCACGCTCAGAAGGTGAGCACCACACGGCCGCGCAGGCCGCCCTCCTCAAGGAGACGGTGTGCTGCGGCGGCCTGCTCGGGGGGCAGGGGCCGGGCGACCCGGAGCGTGATCCCGCCCTCCTCCGCCAGCTGCCGCAGACGGTCGAGCTTCACGTGCTCGCGTGCGTAACTAGGAACGAAGGTGCGTTCGGTGACGATGCCGCGCTCGGTGGCGAGGTCGGCGCCGGGGGCCGAAGACACCACCCGGCCGCCGTCCCGCACCGCGCGGGTGACGGAGGCAGCGACCCCCGCGGTGTCGACGAGTCCGTCGACCCCGTCCGGCACCTGCGTGCGCACCAGATTCGCGAAGTCGTCTCCGCGCGGAACAACTACGTCGGCGCCCAACTCCTTGACCAGCTGCACGTCCGCGGGGGCCGCGTCGGCGATCACCCGGAACCCCTCCACCTTGGCCAGCTGCACGGCGTATCCACCGACGGCGCCGGCCGCACCGACGACTGCCACGGTGCCGTCCGCGGGAAGCTCCAGCAGGTCCAGGGCCATGCGCGCGGTCAACCCGTTCATCGGAAGCGTGGCGGCCTCGACGTCACTCGCCCCCTCAGGGGCGCGGACCACCGAATCGGCGGGAACCACCAGGTACTCGGCGTACGCCCCGTGCGTTCCGGAGGTAACGGCGATCGCGATGGCTCGGTCTCCGACACTCAGATCGGTGATGGTGCCTTCGCCGATCTGGTCCACGGTGCCTGCCGCCTCCATGCCCGGAACGTACGGCGGTTCTGCGTCGTCGACGAAGGCGAGCCCTCTGCGCACCATGGTGTCGACCGGATTGACCGTCGCCGCGACGACCTTGATACGGATCTCGCCCGGACCGGCGTCGGGCACTGGGAGGTCCAGAACCTGAAGCGATTCGGGTCCACCGAACTGGGTCACTGCGATGGCTTTCATGGATGAGTCACTCCTCGGCGATATTCAGTGCAGATGAACGTGCGCGATGCACTCCTGAAGTCTTCTCGCTCATGATCGGAAGGGAAAGAGGACGAAACCTTCCCCCTCGACCGGGTTGCGGTTGCGGCCCGGGGGCGTTCGATCGACGGAACGCCGCGCCGCTGACCGTTCCGGCCTTGCAACGGAAGACAAGCCGGGAAATGGGCGGGCGCGAATGCGGGCCTTTCGATGGAGGTGCAGGCTTTCCTGCGTGAGCGGAGCGGAACTGAGCTGGCAGGGAAGAATCTCTCCCTGCCAGAACCGGATCGAATGGGGCAACGTTGTGGATGCAACCCCGAATACAAATTCTCAAGGAGTACCAGCAAAATGTCTTCTTCGGTCCGCCCGCGTGTAGCCGTCGCCTTCCACTCCGGATACGGCCACACCGCCGTTCTCGCCGAGGCGGTCGTCCGAGGTGCGGCCTCGACCGGTGCCGACGTAGTGTCGATAGCGGTCGACGCCGTGAGCGACGAGCAGTGGGAACAGCTGGACGCTGCCGACGCGATCGTCTTCGGCGCACCCACGTACATGGGCACTGCCTCTGCCGCTTTCCATGCCTTCGCCGAAGAGAGCAGTAAGCGCTGGTACACGCAGACCTGGGCAGGAAAGCTCGCTGCGGGCTTCACCAACTCCGGCGCCAAGGCAGGTGACAAGTCCTCCACCCTCGACTACTTCGTCACCATGGCCGCCCAGCACGGCATGCACTGGGTGAGCCTCGGCGTACAGCCCGGCTGGAACACCACCACCGCGAGCGAGAACGACCTGAACCGGCTCGGCTACTTCGCAGGCGCCGCCGCTCAGACCCCGATCGACGCCGGTCCCGAGGCCGTGCACAAGGCGGACATCGCCACTGCCGAGCACCTGGGTGCACGGGTCGCCCGCGAAGCCGCCGTCTTTGTCGCGGGCCGCGCCGCCCTGGCCGCCTGAGACCGACCACGCGCCGCAGACACCGGCGACGTAAGAACAAGGAATCCACACAGCAAGGGCATGCCGGCGATGACACCGCATGCCGAGAACGGAATGAGGTTGTACTCATGGACATGAACGCGACGCTTCCCAGCGTGGGGCAGACCTGGCTGGCCGACCTCGGCCCGGACACGCCGCTCGGCCACTTCACCGTGGAGATCACCTTCGACTCGGCGACCCAGGTCAGCTTCGAAGTGACCGGAGGCGCGATCAAGGGCCGCAAGCAAACCATGGACTACACCGCCGCCAAGCTCCGCGACGGCCTGTTCGTAGTGCGCTGGACGGAGCCCGACGCCGGTGACCACGTGACCCACATCGAGGACTACACGGAGGGCACGTGCATGGCCAGCTCCGTCGTCGGCGGAAACTTCATCCAGCTCAATGGCTCCTGGACCCGCGTCCGCTGAACAAATCGCAGGCCGTCGTCCGATCCGCGGCGCAGCAGGCATGTGAGCCTGCTGCGCGGCGGACCTGTTTCACCTGGCGAGTGAGGCGGACCACCGTTTCGCCACCAAACCGATCCGTTCGGTTTGGTAGCCTGGAGTGCATGTCCCCTCGGAGCGTCACCGACGCCACCAGCGATCGCATCGTTTCCGCAGCGACCGCCGAGTTCGCTCGGTACGGCATCGCGGGCGCCCGAGTCGAGCGGATCGCCAAGGAGGCGCGGACCAGCAAGGAGCGGGTGTACGCGTACTTCCGGGGCAAGGAGGCGCTCTACCGCTTCGTGGCCGGCCGCGAGCTCGCGGCGATGGCTGAGGCCGTCCCGCTGGATCCCGCTGATCTTCCGGAGTATGCGGGCCGTATGCACGACCACGCCGTAGAGCACCCTGAACGGCACCGTCTGATGCAATGGGGCCAATTGGAACTCGCGGTCGGCCAGGCGCCTGCCGACGACCCGGTACAGGAGTCCTTGCGACGTAAGCTTGAGCAGTTGCGCAAGGCGCAGGACGCCGGCCAACTCGATTCCTCGTGGGAGCCCGAGGACATTCTGGTGTTCGTCAGCCAACTCGCCCTGTCGTGGGCCGGGCAGAGAGATCTGATTCCCGCCGGTGAGGGGCGTGAAGCTTTTCTGGCGGCACGGCGAGCGGCCATTGTTGCCGCCGTCCAGCGGCTTTTCCCTGCTGTCGCCGAGGATGCGTCCGTTAAGTAGGACACGGATCGTGCGGCCATACGCCGTGGATACTCGATTCGGACTGGTCGCGCGCCCCTCGGGCTGTTCGTTTGCCGTCCATGGATCACCGTCCTGCCGACCGAAACGTGCGACGCCGACGGCCCGAACCTCTTGTCAGGTGTCGGCGCCACAGGGGCAGCGCCAGGAGCGGGCCTGCTCCGTTTGCGGCGGATTCACTATCGGCCTCTCCGGTCGGCGAGTGACTGGTCTCGCGATTAGAGCACCCGCCGACGGGGGCACACCTCGCCGCCCACGGCCGTCCGTGCCGGTGTGGTGACGACGAGGGGAGTGCCCGGCCGGGTCAAAGAGCAGAGCTGGAGACGGCGACCCGGTGCAGCGCGGGTTCGCTCAGCTCCGCGATCTGCGCCTCCTGAACCTGAACCCGTTCCCGGGCCGCGATCTCGCGTGCTTCCAACTCCTCGATCAACGAAGCCATCTGAGCCCCCTACTCCTCCCGCCACGGTAGAGCGCACACCGCCCGCGCACCCAGAACAGCCGCGTCCCAGAACGGCGTGGGCAACGGACGTCACGGCTGTGGCGTCAGGATGGACGGGCCAGGTAGGCCGTCTTGACGCCGGCCTCAAACCCGCATGCCCGGTAGAACGCGTGCGTGGCGGGCCTACTCGACCCGGTCATCAGCATCGCCTTGTAGCAGCCGACGCCCCACGCAGCGCGGAGCGTGCCTTCCATGATCCGCTTGCCCAGACCCGTGCCACGCAGGGCCTCATCGACCACGACGTTCTCAATCACCGCGTACGACGACGCCGACCGCGTGATGTTCGGGATCACGTTCAGGTACGTCGTGGCGACCACGACACCGTCCATCTCCAACACAAACAGGTGCAGACCAGTAGAACTCAAGATTCGCTCAAACACCGCCCGGTCAGCACCGTCAGACACCACAGGATCACCCGGCTGCAATTGCCGATAGAGACGCAAGACGGCCTCAAGGTCACCAGACCTGGCCTCACGAAATGCGGTCATGAACGGCAGGCTACCGATGCAGTCGATACCACCTCCGCGAAGCCTCAAATTCGCAAGAGAGATGCGCCCCTCTCCCGACCTTCCCTCAGCGCGAGCCACACCCATCGAGGAAGGAGGGGCCGCCCGATAGCCCGCGGAGTCCAGGCCGATCTCGACGGCCAGGTCCGGGACCGTCCTGGCCCCGCCCCCGGAAATCGTGCAGCAGACCCAAGGGATCCAGCAGGTCAGTTCGTTGACCGAATAGGAGCGACCCGCGCACGGGACGGAGCTCGACAGACGTTGCCCAGAACCGCTGATGGGCGGAGCCAACCCGCCTACCAGCGTCGAACCTCTGGGTAGGGTCGCGGTACCCGAGCCGGAGAGATATCCGCATGGACCACGAGATCGTGATCGCGCAGACGACCAGTGATGACGAGGAGCAGGCGAAGGCCCTCGCCAGAGGCGCTGTTGAGAGCAAACTGGCGGCGGGCGTCCACATCGATGCGCCCATCACCGCCTTCTACTGGTGGCAGGGGAAGGTCGAGGCGGCTCAGGAGTGGCGGATCTCCTACATGACGTCGTCGGATCGCCTCCCCGCGCTAGAGGCATGGCTGCACGAGAGGCACCCGTACGACGTCCCCCAGTGGGTAACGCTGCCTGTGACCGGAGGGTCGGAGGCGTACTTGTCCTGGGTCGTCGACGAGACACGGCCGCAGTAGAGGGGGCCCACTACAGCGCCCCGCTCTCACCGAGCCTATGTACTTGGACGCTTCACAGCGTCGCGAACGCCAGCAGGTGGCTGGCCAGGTCATGCTCAGTGTCCGGGAGCCCGGCAGCGATTGCCTGGGCCCGCTGGCGGCCCATGGTGTTGGGCTTCAACTCCGCCGCTGCAGCGAACTGGTGCGCGACGTAGGCCCCGCGGTCTACGTCGCCGCCGCGCAGAAGGGCGGACGCTAGGTATCCCAAAACGACCACTTAGAATACGGTCGTGACCGACAACACTCAGCGCCTGGATCGCAGGCCAAACAGCGCCTCTGAATTGCCGACCCAGTACTCGCCGGCAGAAGTAGAGGGAGCGCTGTACGAGCGCTGGGTAGAGCGCGGATACTTCGAGGCCGATGCAAAGAGTGACAAACCTGCCTACACGATCGTCATCCCCCCGCCGAACGTCACGGGATCACTCCACTTGGGCCACGCGTTCGAGCACACGTTGATCGACGCACTCACCCGCCGCAAGCGCATGCAGGGCTTTGAGACCCTGTGGCAACCGGGGATGGACCATGCCGGCATCGCCACCCAGAACGTCGTCGAGCGTGAGCTCGCCAAGGAAGGAAAGTCCCGTCACGACCTTGGTCGCGAGGCGTTCGTCGAACGCGTGTGGGAGTGGAAGGCCGAATCCGGTGGGCAAATCGCCAGCCAGATGCGGCGCCTCGGCGAAGGCCTGGCGTGGAGCCGAGACCGCTTCACCATGGACGAGGGCCTGTCCCGTGCTGTGCAGACCGTCTTCAAGAAGATGTTTGATGACGGACTGATCTACCGCGCTGAGCGCATCATCAACTGGTGCCCACGCTGCCTCACAGCGATCTCGGACATCGAGGTCGACTACCAAGACGACGACGGCGAACTTGTCTCCATGAAGTACGGGGACGGCGCAGACAGCATCATCGTCGCCACTACACGTGCGGAGACGATGCTCGGTGACACCGCCGTCGCTGTTCATCCCGACGACGAGCGGTACGCGCACCTGATCGGAAAGCGAATCAAGCTCCCGCTGACCGACCGGTCGATTCCTGTCGTCGCCGATACGCACGTCGACCCGGAGTTCGGCACTGGCGCTGTCAAGGTGACCCCCGCCCACGACCCGAACGACTTCGCTATCGGACAGCGCCATAACCTCCAGTCCATCGAGGTCCTCGACGAACGCGGCATCATCACCGTCCACGGCCCTTTCCAAGGTCTCGACCGCTTCGAGGCGCGCTCTTCCATCGTCGCCGCCTTGCGAGCCGAGAATCGGATCGTTGCGGAGAAGCGCCCCTACGCCCACTCAGTCGGACACTGCTCGCGTTGCAAGACAACGCTCGAACCGCGTCTGTCCCTGCAGTGGTGGGTGAAGGTCGAGACTCTCGCCAAAGCCGCGGGAGACGCGGTGCGCGACGGCCGGGTTGACATCCACCCGGCTGACATGGCGCAGCGGTACTTTGACTGGGTCGACAACCTCAACGACTGGTGCATCTCGCGCCAGCTGTGGTGGGGCCATCGCATCCCGGTTTGGCACGGTCCAAACGGCGAGCTGGTTTGCGTCGGCCCGGACGAGGAGCCGCCGTCTGGTGAGGGCTGGGCACAGGACTCAGACGTCCTCGACACGTGGTTCTCTTCAGGCCTGTGGCCGTTCTCGACGCTGGGCTGGCCGGAGCAGACCCCGGACCTGGAGAAGTTTTATCCCAACTCCGTTCTGGTCACTGGCTACGACCTGATGTTCTTCTGGGTCGCCCGGATGATGATGTTCGGCCTGTATGCGATGGACGGGCAGCCGCCGTTTAGCACCATCGCGTTTCACGGGATGGTGCGCGACGAGTTCGGCAAGAAGATGTCGAAGTCGTTCGGGAATACGGTCAACCCCCTCGACTGGATGGATAAGTACGGCTCCGACGCCTTGCGCTTCACGCTCGCCAGGGGAGCCAACCCGGGCGTCGACGTTCCGATCGGCGAAGACTGGGTCCAGGCCTCCCGCAACTTCGCCAACAAGATCTGGAACGCAACCCGCTTCGCGGTCATGAACGGCGCCACGGTCGACGGTGAACTCCCACCCACCGAAAAACTGTCGACGACCGACCGATGGATCCTCTCGCGACTGAACAAGGTTGTGGCCGAGGCTGACGCATACTACGACGACTACCAGTTCGCCAAGCTCGCGGACACTCTGTATCACTTTGCTTGGGACGAAGTGTTCGACTGGTACGTCGAGCTGTCAAAAACCACGTTCTTCGACGGTGGTGAGCAAGCTGACGTCTCGGCCCGGGTCCTGGGTAAAGTGCTAGACGTCACCCTTCGACTGCTCCATCCCATCGTCCCGTTCGTCACCGAAACCCTGTGGACCACACTGACGGGCGGAGAGACAATCGTCACCGCCAACTGGCCGAGGCATGCGGGAGTCCGTGACGATGCTGCCGAGAAGGAAATCGCGCTGGTCCAGCAGATTGTCACCGAAGTCCGCCGTTTCCGCTCGGACCAGGGACTACAGCCGGGACAAAAAGTCCCGGCACGCCTAGAGTTTCACGACACTGGCCTCGCTTCGCACGAGCCAGCCGTCCGCCAACTGCTCCGTCTCCAGCCGGAGGGCACAAGCTTTACCGCCATCGCTTCCCTGCCAGTCGCCGGCATCACTGTCTCGCTCGACCTATCGGGTGCTATCGACGTGGCAGCCGAACGCAAGCGCCTCGGAAAGGACTTGAGCACGGCCGAGAAGGAGAAGGCGCAGGCGGAGGGCAAGCTTGGCAACGAGGCGTTTCTTGCGAAAGCTCCTGACAACGTGGTCGAAAAGATCCGTACCCGTCTGGCTAAAGCCGAAGAGGACATCGTCCGCATCCAGACGCAACTCGACAAGCTGCCGGTGCAGTAAGCACTCCTAACGAAGTGATCTTCGAGGTGGTTGGATCACTCCGGGACTGATGATCCGGGGGTGCGGGGTGGCTCGGCCGAAGCCGTGGGAAGTCGATGACGAGTTGTGGGCAGTAATCGAGCCACTTCTGCCCAGCCGACCGCGCCTACAAAGGCGGCGGCTCGTGGGTGACCACCGCAGTCCGGCGCCCACCAGGCGGATAGCTCTCGCCGACACAGCTCACCGTCAACCGCGCACTCGCTCAGGCCAGGGCGCCAGTCGAGCGCGGTGTGGTCCGGCTGAAGTCCTGGCGGATCTTCCGCAGATCCCGATGCAGCCCGAATCGAATGACGTCAATGGCCAAGGCCGTCCTCACGCTCGAGCGGCAACGCTGAAAACGCTCGATGACCGGCCGCTGGCGGGTCATCTCCGACCACCATGTGGAGTACGGCATACAGCGGCTGTGCAAATTTTCGGTGTCTCCCGCTCCGACTTTTACCGCTGGCGTGCGGCCGAGCCTGCCCGGCTTGCTTGGTGCAACAACCGGCGCCGCCATTCCGTGCTCGGTCACGTCAGCCCGTTGGACTTCGAACGGCAAGGATGCGGATCTAATAGCCTGAACCTGACTGTATAGGAACGGATGTCTACGTAGCGGGCAAATCCCAGGGAAGGCGTTACACTCTGCCCCTCACCAAGATCATTCTTGCTCGATTGTGCGAGTCCGATTACCGGCCTCCTTCGGTCTGTCTGATCACGTACTCACTCGTCACCAGCGCCCCTGAAAGGCGGTCTAAGAGAGGGGCGGGAGTTTCTCCTGCTTCGAGCGCGCACGCATCCACGACGCCGCGACATTCCTGTTGCTGCTCGGCAGTGGCGTGTTCACGGAAGCCAGGATGTGCGAGGGCTTCGCGTGCGGCATACCCGTCCCCTGGCTCGCTCGCGCATAGGTATAGGTGCTCGGTGATCTGGCGTGCGGCGTGGCGGTTGTCGTGCACAAGGTCCAGAGCGGTCAGAGCGAGCCTTGTGCGGAAGACGGTTGTGCCGGGCCCGGATGCGAGGGTGACGCAGTTCTCGGCAAGGTCGAATTGGACCTGGCAGGTGAGGTCACCGACTTCCCGCCGGTGTAGTGCGGATAGGCAGGCGGTGACGGTTCGTTCCCACGCCTCTCCTGATTCGGTCGCGGACAGGAGATGTTCCGCGCGTGTGCTGTCGCCTTCGACGAGGGCAGTAAGGACGGCGACTTGGCGGCCGTCGAGCATGCGGTTGCCGATGCCGTGATGTGTGGCGAGGTGGGCGAGGGCTTCGTTCCAGCGGCCTTGGGTGGTGAGGGTGCGGGTGCCGTCGGCGAGTAGGACGCGCCACAGCCAGGCGTGGACCTCGTTGCGGTCGGCCGGGGTGGCGGTGAGGTGCGCGGGGATCATCACGTCGTCGAACTGGGTGGACGTGGTGGTGCGGACGGCGTCGTACAGGGCAGTCAGCCGGTGGCGTCCTTCGTCGGCGTGGCCAGACCGAATACGGAGCCGGGCGAGGTTGACGACGGGCTCCAGGGCGCGGATGGCGCTGGTCGCTGGCAGAGGACAGGCGAGCAGGTAGGCGGCCGCGTGCTGGTGGCACATCGCTGCGGCGATCTCGGGCAGGCCGAGGTCGGAGGCGAGGAGCGCGGCCTGGTTGAAGACGGCGGAGGCGCGGCCCGAGTTGGCCTCCTTCGCGGCGCTGTCGGCCAGCTCGGTGAGGGCGGTAACGCGTTCGGGCAGGGGCCGGCAGGCGGGCCGGTGCCGGGCGATGAGCGGGAAGCGGCGGGCTATCGGCCCCGTCGGGTCCATCAGGGTTCCTCCGTCGGTCGCAGACGTCAGGGACAGGCGCCCGCCCAGCCCGTGGCGCGATGAGCGGGCGCCGAACGACTACTGCCAGTTGACGATGATCCGGTTGAGCGGTGTGGCGAGGGTGAAGCGGCCCGGGTGCTGCGGAGGCGTCGGGGCGTCGTGTGCCTGGATCTCGAAGGTTGCTTCGTGGCCGCGGTACTCGCGGTTCCAGGTGCGGATCAGGTCGGCGAGGGTGGTGGTCAGCTTGTCGCTGCCGGGGCCGTGGCCGATGACGCCGAACTCCCACAGCTTGCCGCCGTCTTCCGTCGTGCGCTCCAGCAAGCGGCGGGCGAGATAGGTGACGGCGCCGCCGTCGACGGCGGCCGTGGAGGACGGGTAGGGGTCCTCGGTCAGCAGTGTGCCCTTGGCGGCGGGCGGGAACAGCATGCGGATCAGGCCGGACGGCAAGGAGCAGGTGAGGTACAGCTCCATCCACTCGGGCGACTCCATGGCCCGCACCGTCATCCCGGTCCACTCCTCGACGCGCGGCTGCGCCAGGACATCCGCGAGCGCGTCGACGTCGACGGACACTCCGGAGGGAGCCTGCAGGCGAACGGTGCCGTCCGCGGTGAGCGGGATGACCCGGCGGTCGTCGTCGGCGATGCCGCGCCGCAGCGGCATGAAGGTGTTCATCGCCGAGTCCAGAGACTGCCATCGGCCATCACGCTGCTCGTAGGCGATGGACCGCGAGACGCTGCCCTTGAGGCGCTGGGGGGTGACGAGCCGACCGCCGGGGGCGAGCTGGTCGAGCCAGGCGTGCGGGATGCCGTGGGCGCCGACGGTGGCGATGATCCGGTCGTACGGAGCGCCTTCGGCGTGGCCGAGCGCCCCGTCGCGAGTGATCGTCTCCACGTTGGTGATCCCGGCGGCCGCAAGGTGGGCGCGGGCGCCTTCGACGAGATCGTCATCGACGTCGATGGTGGTGACGCGCCCCTCGGGGCCGACGAGGTGGGCGAGCAGGGCTGCGTTGTAGCCGGTTCCGGCGCCGAGTTCGAGGACTCGCTGCCCCGGCTGGACCTGAAGTTGGTCGAGCATACGGGCCACGACGCTGGGCTGCGACGCGCAGGAGATCGACGTGCCCTCGCTGTCGTACTTGATGTGCACCGTCGCGTTCTTGTAGGCGTCCTCGACCGACGCGTCAGGAACGAACAGGTGCCGGGGCACGGAGCGCAGAGCGTCTTCGGTCGCAGGGCTGAGTCCGTTTCCGGCGGCCTGGAGCTGGTCGACGAGCGCGTTGCGGAGCTGCTCGGCGTCGGCCGCGGAGGGGGTGATCGTGCCGGTGTTCACTGGGCCGACGCTATCGGCGTTCGGGTGTGTTCCGGCTGCTGACGCGGTGTTGTCACTCGATCCCATGACTGCCTCTCGTGCGATGAACGAAATAGCGTGCTGGTCGTCGCGGGACAGACCGGCACGGTTGGCGTGGAAGAGAAAGTGGTGCGCGATCACAGCCCGCAGACCGCGCGTCAGGCCCCCGGATGCGGCCAGCTCCCCGAGGCGCCGCCCTGCGTCCTCGAACGCGGTGGTCCAGCCGTCGCGGTTGGCGAGCGGGCCGTCGGGGCGTGCCAAGGAATGGGCGTCGACGGTCATCAACCGCAGCATGGCCGGGCGTTGCTGCTCCAGGGCGCGCGCTGGCAGAGCCGCAGTGGCTCGTTGCCGCAGATCGGCGACCTTCGCCCACACGTCGCCTTGCTCGAACCAGTCCAATCGGGCGCCACGCATCATCGCGCTGAGCAGGAGAACCGCGGTCTCCCGGCGGCCCAGTCTGCCGCGGCCGGGCGGGTAGGCGAGGAGGTGATAGCTGTCCGCGTGAAAGAGGCCGTGGGCGGCATTCATCACCGCCGGGCCGCCAAAGGCCCAGGACTCCGGCTCGTAGCAGACCGGCGTCCACTCCTGCACGATGCGGTCGCCGACTAAGGCGGTGAGCGTGCGCTCGATCAGCGGTACGGGGCCGTCGGCGCGGTACCGCAGCGGCCAGGGCTGCTTGTTCATGAACCACCAGTCGGCGAGGTCGCCGGCCTCCTGGGCGGCACGCAGCGCGGGACCGATGCGCTCGCTGATGGCGTCGTGCCCCGCCGCACGGCTGGTGAAGGTGATGTTGTTCTGCTGCCATTCCATGGGGTGACTCCTTCGGCCGGTCAGGAGGTGAGAACGCAGGCGTCCCATGCCGTGTGGGGCTGCTGTAGGCCGGACCAGACGGCAAGGGCGATGCCGGCGGCGCCGTCGAGGAAGCCGGGCTCGTCGGGCACGGTCACCGTGGCAACCAGATCTGGAATCACGGCCCGGAGTCGTTTCGCGGTCAGCGCTGGTGCGTCTGTGGCGGCGCGGGCGGCGATGTGGGCGAGTCCCGAGCGGCCGTGGCATAGGCCGGAATCGGTCAGTGGGGCGAGCTGCGCGGGGTCGGTGCAGGCGGCAAGGAGGGCGTGCTCGGCGGCGTCTTGCCGGGCGCGGTCGCCCAAGGCTAGTGCTGCGAGTTGTTGGGCACGGGCCAGGCCGGCAGTCCCGTAGCACCACGAGGGCCTGCGCATCGCAGAGGGCTGCGCGCGGCCCGCACGCAGTTCCTCTCGGGTGATCCAGTACGGCCAGAGGGTACCGCCGAGGCTTTCTTGTTCCCAGCGGTCGAGCCAAGCGAGAACAGCACGAATCGCCTGGTGATGGTGGTCGGTGGTCAGGCCGCGCTGGGCGGCCAAGGCGAGGAGTGCGAGCGTGCCGCCGATGCCGTGTGCGACCCCGTTGTTGGCGTGACCGTCAGGGAATCGGTCGTCAGGCTTGCCCGACGGACCGGCTGGCGCCCACCATCCGGGCAGAGCGTCACCGTCGGCATGGAGCGTGTCGGTCAGGCGGGCACAGTAGTCGAGGACGGCCTGCGTCGCGACGCTGTCCGGCTGGTGGTGGATCAGGTAGGTGCCGTAGCCGGTCAGTCCGCGGATGGCGTCGAATTCGGCGAGAGCGGGGGGCGTTCCCTCGTCGAGGCGGCACTGTGCTCGGGCGATGCGGGCCAGCACGTCGGCGGTGATCTGCCGGTCGAGCAGGTCGCGGGTTCGCCGGTAGCTGGGCATGTGCGGGGCGGCTGTGGCGACGGCGTGGGCGAGGGCAGGCGCACCGTAGAAGGGGTGGCTGTCGCGGCCGCTGGTGACGGGACCGTGAGTTGCTGCGGTGAGCCAGGCGTGTGCGTGTTGCCACGGACCTTCTTCGGCAACGGCCAGCTCGATGTGCAGCAGCGCGATGCCTGGAGGCCCGTACGCCAGGTGCTGACGGTGCTGGGTGATGGTGAGGCGGGGCACGGTGGCGGGGTCGGCCAGCCGTTCGGCGACGGTGAGGACAAGGCCGGGTGGGCGGGTCATCGGTTCCTCCGTGCCATCCAGGACAGGGCGGTCGCGCGAGCCAGGTACAGACATACGGCCTCCTCGTCGAAGTCGATGCCGATGTGCCGTACGAAGTGGGTGTGCAGCAGCGAGGCCAGGACGTCGTCGACGGCGATGCCGCGGGTGTGAGGCCCCGGCAGGTGAGGGCGGTAGGCGGCGAGCGCCGCGGTGCGGTCTGCCCATGCGTCGACCACCTCGCTTCCGCCTGGCGCCCGGCGCAGCGCGGTCCAGTCGTCGCTCGGATCGGCCAGCCGTACGCTCTCGCTGAACTGAGTGCGGGCCACTGGTGCCGGCGCGGTGGCTGGGACGTGGTCGATGATCCAGCGCATCCCGTCCCTCGTGTCGCCCAGAAACTGGGTCGCGATGGCCACCGTGTGCGCGACGGCCAGGATTCGGGCGGCCGGGCGGTTGGGCAGGGCGAGCTGGGCGAGCATGGCCCGCGAGTCCGCGCGGAACACGTCCTCCGCGGCCTGCCATGCCAGGCCGGAGCCCCACCTGCCCATCTCCCGGTACGACGTGGGGAATCGGAAATCGGACAGGAGCCGTTCGGCCCGCAGCTCGTCCGCCCACCGGCTTACCACGGCCGCCATGTCGCCGAACGCGGCAGAATCGGGCAGCGCGATCCGCAGCCGCAGGTGCGGGTCAGGATCACGGAAGCGGATGAACCACCACGGCGGCCCGCCCAGTTGTTCCAGCAGCCCGGGAAGATACTGGCCAAGGAGCACGTCCTGGCGGCGCAGATCCCCGTACAGAGTGGCGAGCAGCAGCGAGCCCGTGCCGGGGGGCTGTGCCTGTGCCGCAGAGAACAGTCGATCTCGAGTGGGCGTGGGCAGAGTAGGCCAGGACACCGGCCGGACCGCTTTGAGGGGAACAACGACTTCATGCGCACGGCCATCGCACCACCCTGACGCGTCCTCGGGCGGCGCCTCAGTCACCACGGCCTGCCCGGCGCGCTGCAGATGACGGCGCAGCAAACCACGGTGCACGGTGTCGTCCAGATCCAGGCGCAGATGCCGGTCGCCTTGAACGAGGTGAACGTGGCGGGGAAGACGCCGCCGCGACCGCCACTCGTCGAACTTGTCTGCCTCTCCCGGAAAGTCCACGCCCGCCAGGCGCCATCGGGCGGCGGCGAGGATCGTGCGGCCATAGCGCAACCGCGGCAGGTAGGGCAGCGCGTTCGCCGCGCCCCAGTCGAAATCGGTGACCTGGGCGTACTGGGCGCGCGCCAGTTCGGACAGGAGACGGGCCAGGGGTGGCGTGTGCTGACGCAGGTTCAGGGCGTGCAGGGCAACCGCCTCGATGCGACGGCCCTGGGCGGGCGCGGCGAGGTACATGCGGCGGCCGTCGCAGGCCACGGCGAGGTCTGCCGGGGTGAGGACGTCGTCACTGCGCGGCCGGTGTTCGTCCAGGCTGATCACGGTCGGCAGGACGCGGGGGGTTCTGGTGACGTGAGCGCTCTGGACCCGCAGTGGGGGGAACGACAACTGCGCAGCGATCGTGTCCGGGTCTGCGGTAGGCAGCTCGCGCAGCTCGGCAGCCAGTGCCTCACGGTCGTCCGCGTCCAGGACGTTAAGGAACCGGCCGCTGATGACGCCGGCGCCGCGTGACACGCTGAGCACTTCGACGCCGAAACGGCCCCCGGACAGGTCCTCGGTGGAGGCAGCGTGGATGCGCGCTGTGATCTCCAGGTGAGGCGGGTTGCGCGGACGGTCGGGCCCCAGATTCATCGCCGCGATCAGCTCGTCGGTCAGAGTCACTTCGTCATGGCCGTCGAGGACGGCCGTCTGGGCGAGGCGCAGCAGGGTGTCATCGCGTACGGACAGACGACGGCGCTGAGTGTCCGCGTTGGTGCCCGGATACCCATCAGGGAATCCGATGCCGCTGTCGGCGACGACGTCCAGCATCGGCACCATCGTGCCGATGCCGTAGCGCTCGTAGAACCGGCGCTGGTACGCCTTCCACTCGGCCGTTCCGTACGGCAGCGGGCTCACCGTCGTGAGCACCGTGGCGGCCCGCTCCAACTCCTGCGCGACAGCGCGGGGCAGGACCAGGCTGGCGTCCAGCCGCAGGTCCAAGGCGAGCGGATGTTCCGTCAGCCCCGGTGCCGCCGCGCGCAGACTGGCAGCGGCGCGGTGGCGTCCGTACCGGCCCTCGCACTTCCGGACGGCCTCCTGTGCGGCACGTACCTCGCGGACCAGGTCACACGCGGCGGGAAGGCGGGCGGCATCCGCGGCATCGAGTTGGTGCAGCAGATGACCCAGGGCGTCGGACTGAGTGCTCGGGGCATGCAGACTGGTGAGCAGCACCCGGTGACGGAGAAGCCCTACGACCAGTTCGTTGACCGTGTCGGCTGCGACGCCCGGGAAGTCCGCCGCGAGTTTCCCAACGAGGGCGTCGAACCGGATCGGATCCTGTGCCGCATCCAGCACGCGGCACACGGGGGCGCTCAGCCCGATCGACGTCTCGACGGCACGCATATCGCCCTGGCCGGGAGACCGGAACGGTACAACAAGCCGGTCCCCGCGGACGGAGACCGTGCTGTTAACCATCACGGGAAGCCGGTCGAGCAGCTCGGGGCACGATTCGAGCCGCTCCACAACGCGAGCCAGCCACGGTGCACTGGGCTGGACAACCGGCTTGTGCCCGGTACCCCATTCGGCGCGCGCGGACGGTCCGAACGGTGCCAGGGCCACACCGGCGAGCAGACCGAACGGAGTGGCCCGGTGCGCAGCCCGCAGGAGGTAGCGCAGCACGGACGCGGTCGCCTTACCGATGTCGCGTGCGGGCGGGTTCGGCGCGCCGAGCAACGTGTTGATGCGTTCGGCGAACGCGGGGCTGGCGTGCCCCAGCGCTTCCACCGTCTCTTGGTCGTTCCAGACCGTCCGCAACCACTGCAGGCGGGCGGCAGCCGCGCCGGGCGCCGGGTCGTCAAGATCGGGGCACGGCGGGAAGGGAAGTATGGGACGGGTGACGGCCCGCACGAGTGCGACGTCACCACAGCGGTAGGCAGCACGCGATGCCATGGATCGTCCTCCGAGGTCCAAGGTGGGCGGGTGGTGCCTCTGCGGCAGACGCAGGGGCACCACCGTGAGCGAAGTGCGCGAACGCAGGCTCAGGCGACGTTGGTGGTGCAGGCGCCGCAGGTCTCGCCGCATCCGTCGTCGGTCAGGTTGATCAGACCGGCGACGTCACCGACCTCCAGCAGCACAACGTCCAGGGCGAAGCCGTCACTGGCCGCCGCGGGCTTCTGGATCTTCGTGGTCCCGGCGTCATTTCGAGGTGCCATTTCGCTCTCCATGTGATCGGGGTTGCGGATGGGAAGTGCGGGAATTCCGTGCCCGTTGCCGGTCAGCTACGACCGAGCACGCAGGCCCCGCACGGGTGCTGCTGCTTGTGACGGCAATTTGGGGTGCCGTCACATGCCTTCCGGAGCCGGGCCTATGGCCGACTGCCCGCCACCGGGTTGGTCCGCCCTGTACCGGGCGGACGATTGAGCGGGCCGGCCGCAAGCTCCCCCACAGAGCGCGGCCGGGGCGCGCCACGGCGCCGACTTCTCTCCGCTCCGTGCGCGTCTGCAGCACGGGGAGGGCTGCTGCGCACGCCTGAAAGGCAGAAGAGAAGACCCCAGTTCGGGAGTTATCTGCGCGCGGTCTCACGGTGCGCAGACGCTCGTGCTCCTGATTGGCACGGTCGGGGGAGAGTCCGGCGCGGAGGCAATGCCACTGAATTTGGGGGAGCCAGTAAGCCGTGCCCCCGCGCCGGGAGTCGAGGGAGGGAGCGCGCATCAGCCGTCGTCTCCCATCACGTCGAGGAGCGCGCTGATCGCGATGGCGAAGCGGCGTACGTACAGCAGTGCGCCATCGAGGTCGGGGCGTTCCTCGTGCAAGCCCTTCAGGCGGACGATCTCGTCCATCGGGTAGACGGGCGTCCGGTGCGGGGCGGAATAGATGAGCTGTCGAGCCGCGCTGCGGAATCGGTTGCCGATCACCAGGAGTTGGCCGGGGGTGAAGTGCTCGGCGGCGTCAAGCACGTCGTTTAAGGCGTCGTACACGGCATCGCTCAAGTCGTCCTCGGCCAGGGAGCGGGCGAGCGAGTTGATGATCCGGTGTAAGTCCGCCTCGCGGGTGGGCAGCGGCGCGCGGGCCGGCCAGGTGTCGGTGACGGTCATGATGTGCTTCCTGGGGGGATTCGGAGAGTGCACCAGGTGGTGGCGCCGCCGTCGCTGGTGCCCCACTGGTCGGTCAGCAGGGCGACGAGGAACAAGCCGCGCCCGGATTCGGAGTCCTCGGTGGGGGTCTGGAGCACGGCGGGTGTCTGCTTGCCGTCGGCTACCTCGATACAAAGGTCGTCACCCTGCAGGCGTATGCGCAGTACCGTGTCCCGGCCGCCGTGCTCGATGGCGTTCGTGACCAGTTCGGAGACGATCAGGACGGCGTCGTCGATGATGGCCGTGGGGACCTTCCAGTGGCGCAGGGACGCGGCGGTGATGCGGCGAGAACGGCTGACGAAGCCCGGGTCGGATGCGAACGACACCTCGAATTTGCAGCGGGAGGGCGCTGCGGGAGATGCCACGGCTGGAGGAGCGGCGGGTGCGACGGCTGGTGCAGCAGCCTTGTGGACGGGCCTCTCCGGGTCGGTGGGCGAGAGAGCTGGCGGCACCAGACGGCGTTGTGTCACCTCTCGCACATCGGTTTCCGCTGCATGATGCCGGCCCGAGCCGGTACGCGGCCGCCTCATCGGTTCTCTCCGGTCTCCGCAGAAACGAGGGCAAGGAACCCGCCACCGCCGTCGATGAAGGAGAGCTGCAGGGCGTACTCGTCGAGGTGCAGGGAGATCGCTGAGTAGGTCACTGCCACGACCCCGTTGACGAATCCGCCCCGGATCTGCTGCCGCGCGACGGACCAGCTCGGCCGTAACAGCGGGTCCGTCACACCGAGTCGGTCCGTGAAGACCTGCAGGCTGCTGCTCTGCCACCCCTGGGCTTCGGCGTAGGCGCGTGCCGCCTCACAGAATCGGGCGGGGGTGCTCCCGGACCGGGCAAGTACGTACAGGCACACACGCGGTGTGCGGCCACGCAGCTTTATCGCGTCAAGGCGCCGGTCGAGAACCTCGCGTCGCTCGTCCATCAGCCTCAGTAGGGGGTCAGCCTCAATGCGGGGCCGGTCCGGATTCCACTGAGCTTCGTGCTCGCGCTCGGTGTCCATCCAGTCCTGTCCCGATCGGGCAGAGATGCTCTGGCGCATGACAGCCTCGGCTCGTAAATCAGCGGTGGGGTGCCGGCGCGGCCCGGCCCCGTGGAGCTCAGGGAAGACGCTCCCGGTAGGGGCCGGAACCGCACCACTTGATCAGGGGCAGAGGCCCCTAGGTGATCGGTCGACAGAAATGGATCGGTCGACTCGCTCGCACAACAGGTAACCCCCGTCTCATTTCCAGGAGGTAGGGGTTCTCGCCCCGTTTCACGCAGCGGCAGTTAGGGGCTTTTGACCTCCTCTTTGCATGACGGTGAGTGCGCGTGTGCCTACAGTGCGGCCATGGAGACCACGCGCAACGAGGCGCTTGAGGCGTGGATGAGCGACCATGGGTACAGCTCCAACAGCCTGGCCAAGGAGGTGAATTCAGGTCTGGAGCGACTCACCGGCAAACTGGGGAAGTGTGACGGTCGCCAGGTCCGGGAATGGCGAGCAGGGCGTGCCCGCTGGCCCAACGTGGCGACGCGGACGGTCCTGGAGGAACTCTCCGGGCGCACTGCCGTGGAATTAGGGTTCGTGCCACGGGGTCGGCCTTCGTCTACGGCCGCCCCACCGCAGGAGGATCCCATGTACCGCCGCACCCTCGTCGCCGGCACGGTCTCGGCCGCCGTGGCTGCCGCCGTCCCCGGCACCGCCTCCCCGCGCAGGATTGGGATGACGGACGTCACGCGCCTCCAGGACCTGTTCGCCGCGGTCGTCGCCAGCGACCACACACGCGGCGGGCAACTCGACATCGAGCAGCGGGCCGTCCGCCTGGCCGATCGCGCGATGAACCTGCAGAACTCGGGCAGCGCCACCCAGCGCGTGCGCGGCAGCCTCTACGCCACCGCCGCCAGTTTTCGTTCCTCGGCGATGTGGGCCGCAATTGACGGACGCCGCTTCCAGGACGCCATCGCCCACATGCGGGAGGCGCAGACGCTCGCCGAACTCTCCGGCGATCAAGCCATCAAGTTCCGCATCTGGAGCCACGCGGGCAGCCTCTACCGTCACATGGGGCGATCAACCGACGCCCGCGCCGCCAACGACGTCGCACGCAACCTCAGCATCACGCGCCGCGACCCGATGTTCGCCTCCCTCGGCCTGGCCCGCCAGATGGCCATCCAGGGAGTCGCGCACGAACGCGGCGGCCTGCCGCGCACGTTCGACCATGCTCAGACCGCCATGGAGCGGGCCGACCAGGGGACCTTTCGCCCCCTCTGGCTAACGGCCTTCTACGACGATGCTGAACTACACTCGCTCGCCCTCACCGCTTACCTCGCAGCCGGTATCTGGCCCACCGCCGAATTCCACGCTCACCAATGCCTGCGCGTTCTGCGACCGCACATGAAGCGTTCGCGGGCCATCGCCACCAGCCGACTCGCGCAGGCGCAGCTCGCCCAGGGTGACGTCGACACCGCCACCCACACCGCGATGAAGGTCCCGGCCGACGCTGCTACCCAACACGCCCGGGTATCGCGCATGCTGCAAGAATTCACCGCCGCCCTGCGGGCCACCGCACCGGGCAGCGACAGCGTACGCACCTGGACCGAGCACACCGCCGCCTGGAGGGCCACAGCATGACCTCGGCACCCGCCATCGAACTCAGGTCATTCACCGAACTGGACGCCGCCCGCGGCGACCTGCTCGACGTCTACGCCGAAGTCCGCGCACCTCTGCTGCATCTCGCGAACTACTCGATCACTGCCTTCGGGGAACGCATCGACAGGCACGGGGCCGAAGCCGGGTTCTTGGCCGTGCTCGCCTATGACGACGACCACCCGGTTGGGTACGCCTACGGCAACCGGATCGAGGACGGAGACCGCTATTGGCAGCGCACCGACCCGGCGCCGAGCGAGAAGTACACGCAGCACCCCGCCGTGGCACTCAAGGAGATCGGAGTCCGGCCGGGGTGGCGCGGCACGGGCATAGCGCGTCGGATCCACGACGCGCTGCTCGCCGAGCGTTCGGAACCGTATGTGACGCTCATGGTCAACGAGGCGGCCGGGGACGGGAAGGTGCACGCGCTGTACCGATCGTGGGGGTACGAGGACATCGGCTATAGCCAGCCCTCACCGGCGTCACCTCGCCTGACCGTGATGATCCGTCAGGCGCAATGACCCGTTGTGCCAGCCATCAGTTCTCCAGGAGTCAGGCCGTCGCGTTGGACGCGTCGTAGGCGGGCCTCCCTCGAGTTCGCCGAGGCGTCGGTTGTACCTGTCCGTCGTCGGGGGGCCGTTGTGGTCGGCTCAGTACTGGATCCTCTCGAGACGGGCGTTCGGGCGCCTCAAGGCGTGCGTGATCGTGGAGTGCTTGAGAACATGCGGGCCGACTCTCTCCTGCGGCAGTCCAGCCTTCTTGGCGACCGACCCGATGGCTCGGAGGGCGGCCGGTTCGTCTAGTCGGTTGCCGGTCCACGTGCAGAAGTTAGAACCTCGGTGCGGCCCGCGATGAGGGGCTGGATGACCTGCCAGACGAACAGCGGGACGGGCTTCGTGGCCCAGAAGTGCGGCCGTGACGCCGGTAGCGCACCTGTGCGTTTTCCCATCACGGAGGCCCAGTTCAGGAGGTGTCTGGCCTCAGTGCCACCACCATGACGACGGCTCCGCCGATGAGTATCGGCAGGAGGATGATGATCTGGACTGGGCCGAAGCTGATCGTGGCCAGGTACGGCAACGGGTGACGGACCCCCATCGCAGTCGCGGCAACCGCAGAAGCTGACGGCCTCGCACTCGACGCTGGCGTTCTCGACGCCCGAGCAGCGAAGCATCTGTCCGAAGTAGCTTGATCGGCAACGGAGATGGCTGCGGAGGAGGAGGGTTAGGACATGACGTTGGAGATCGAGCCGATCGGGGAAGTCGTCGAGGGCCGTACAGAGGTTGCAGACGACTACTGGGGCGGCATCGAGTCGGTGATCCAGCTGGACGAGAAGTTCCCCCTCGACGCCGTGCAGGGTCTCCCTGAGTTTTCGCACCTGATCGTTTTGTGGCATTTCGATCAGGCCTCGCCCGCGGACGTCGAGTACCACGCTCGATGCCCGCGCGGGAACGCTACCTGGCCGGCCACCGGCACCTTCGCCCACCGCAATCACCGCAGGCCCAACCAGCTTGCGCAGTCGTTTCCCCGGCTCCTGCAGGTCGACGGCCTTCGCCTTCGCGTCGCCGACCTGGACGCAGTTGTCGGAACGAAGATCTACGACCTCTCGCCGTACTTCGCCGAGATGGGTCCCCGCGGGCCAGTCCTTGAACCGACTTGGCCCCGGGAAATGCTGGTCGACTACTGGTCCGAGAAGTAGCCCGCGGCCCGTCTCGCGAGAGTGTTCAGCGTTCCTACGGGACCGACCAGGCTGCAAGCGAGGGCTGGTGCGACAGAATTGGGGGCGCTCTGCACAGGCAAGGCGTGGATCAGATCCGCAGCAAGACGATTGCTCGCAGGTCCCAGTTGCTCAGCGGAGCGAAGGCCATGATCCGTACCCGGATTTCCTCGTCCTGGTGGTAGGGGAGCCTCAGTCGACGGACATCCCCATCGGGGTGCGCCAATGCCTCGTTCGCGGACCACAGCTCTCTGGCCTCTTCGTTCCCTGCCAGGATGTCGTCACGCAAACGGATCAGCTCTTGGCTGTCGGAGTGCATCGCGATGGCGAAACGAATCTGGGCGAGGAAGGGGGCGGCCCAGTCGGCGCGCCAGTTGACGAGCTGTTCTCGTGCCTCCGGGTAAAGGAAGGCGAACCGCATCAGGTTGCGCTCGTACGGAAGCCACGGGAACCAGTCTTCCTGCGGACGGTTGTGGGCGATGATGTCCCACGACAGGTTCGACAGGTAAGCAGGGTGAGGCAGCAGCGCATCCAGGAATCCCTGGTGAATTGCTACTGCATCCTGGTCTGTGTGCTGCTGTGCAGCAGTAGGTGGTGTTCGCCCCAGCGCCAGGCGGTAAAGGATGACGCTTTCCGCCTCGTCGAGCCGTAGTGCCATAGCGAGCCGCTGGATGAACTGCTCGGAAACGGGGCGCGGGCGCGCGCTCTCAAGCTGGCGGTACCAGGAGCCGGCCACGCCCGTGAGTGAGGCCACTTCGTCCTGGGTGAGCCCTGGTCTCAAGCGGCGTCGAGACGTGTTGATTCCCGGGATACGTCTGGGCTCCAAACGCTCACGCCAGTGCTTAAGGAGTGGCCCCAGCTCAGGGGAGACGGGATGTTCGGAAGTGTGGTTCTTGCCACTCACGCTGCTCCACTCGGCGACACTGGAACGCTACAAACGGCCTGCATGTCCGATAATGTCAGTCACAACATGCATGCGGCACGTAAACACCCCGTAGTCGAGTCGCTTTCGCAGCCGGGGCTACTGCCGAAAGCGCCACTGAAAGTAGCGGAAGTGGCTGTGCAGCCTTACTCCTGCAAACGCGGCACGAGTAAGAGGTGACTGGCTATGTGGTGGCGTGCAAGCCAATCAGGCGGTGCGAACAATCTGCCTGTGGACGAGCAGGCGACGCGTAGCCGAGGGCTACGAACTGGGGCAGCCGGAGGTCGTGACCGGGGCCGCGATCTGGAGCGGCGGATCCGCCAGCTTCTACGTTCGCTCGACGTGCGACCTCCCTTGAGCGTTCCGGACCTGTGTGCGGCACTCGGGCGGAACCGAGGCCGGCACATCGAGCTTCGGCCCTACCCAATGCGCACGCCCGGTCCCTTGGGCCTCTGGTTGGAGACGCAATGGGCCGACGTGATCATCTTTCAGCGAGAGACGACACTGCTCCACCAAGATCACATAGTGCTCCACGAAGTCGGGCACATCCTGGCTGACCACCGGGGGCTTGCTGTTGAGGCGGATCAGTGGAAGGGCATGCTCCCGGGACTCGGCGATGGAGCCATCCGGCGGGTGCTCCAGCGGTGCACCTACGGCACACAGGAGGAGCGTGAGGCCGAGTTGGTGGCCACGATCATCGGCGAGTGGGCCTCCGTCCTTGATCGCGTGTCACCGGCGACCGCCACAGTTGATCCCGCAACGCGACGAGTGCTGTCGGCGCTGGATGACCACCAGGGGTGGATGTGATGACGGCCGTTTTCCTTATCGGCCTGATCGCCGCCGTCGGGTGGAAGCTGTATCAGCTGGCGAAGGCGCCCCATGACAAACCTCTGAGGTCTGTCACCCTCTGCCTGGTCTCCGCTGCGCTGTCTTATCCGCTGGCCATGCCCGGCGGGGCCACGGGCTTCGACACTGTGGCCGGGCACGGTGCAGCAAAGCTGGCGCAGAACGTGCTGCTGCTCGCCGCGGTGTATTTCCTGATGTGCTTCTACCTCTATTCCGCCGCGGACGAGCAGTTGGGACGGAAGCGGGCACGACGCGAGGGGATTCTCGTGGCCGTTGTCGCAGTCGCCATCACGATCACCGTCGTCACGGTGCCGCACGAGGTGTTCGCCGGAAGCTTCGCGACCACGGACATGGCTGTGCCGCAGGCTGCCCTGTTCTACATCGTCACCGGCCTCTACCTGATGTACGCACTGGCGACTGCTGCCCTGTGGACTCGACGGTTCGCGCGCAAGTCGCCGAAGCCTCACTCCACCGGCCTGTGGGCTGCAGGGACCGGCATGTTCGCGATGTCGCTCGCGTGCGCGATTCGCGCCGTCATCGTCACGGTCCGCTCGCAAGGCGGTGTGGTGTCGAACGGGTTCATGGCGGCGGTGGCGCTCTTGCTGGTCGTGGCCATCCTGCTCTTCGTCTTCGGTGTCACCTATCCCGGCGTTCGCACCCGGCTGGCGAGTTGTCGTCTTTGGTTCCAGCACCGCCAGGAGCACCGTCGGCTTGAACCTCTATGGGCGCTCATGGTCGAAGCTTTTCCGCACTCCGTACTGCCTGCGGACTCATTGTCCGGCCGCGCTCGGCGACGGGCTGACGGGATCCACCGCCGATACCACCGACGGCTCGTCGAGTGCCGGGACGGGCTCGTACAGATCAGCCCGTACCTTGCCACCGATCCAGCCGATACACCCGAGCAACTCGCACAGCGGTTGCGCGCCGCAGTCGACGCTCACCAGAACAATGTCGCCGCGCCGACCCCGGCGAGGTCGCCGATGGGCATCCCGCAGCAGCGCAGCCGCGAAGCCGACGTCCAAGAACTCCTCACCCTCGCCGACGCCCTGCGCGTCAGCAGCTGACCCCCACCAGTGACGAGCGAAAGAGACCCCACCATGCTGATCACCGCAGACCGCGTCCTGGCCGGTCCCGACGCCCACACGATCCACGACGGCGCCGTCCTTGTCCGCGACGGGCTTGTCGCCTGCGTCGGACCGCGCGAGGAAGTCCAGCGGTGCGCCAAGCCCGACGAGCCCTGGCTCGCCTACCCGGGCGCGACGGTGCTGCCGGGACTCATCGACGCCCACGTCCACCTGTGCTTTGACGCTGGCCAGGACCCGGTCGCCACCCTCCAGGGCCAAGACGACGACGCGCTGTTCCCCGATATGGCGGTGCACGCTGAGCAGCTCTTGAGCATCGGCGTCACCACCGCCCGCGACCTCGGTGACCGCAATGGCCTTGCGCTGCGTCTTGGCGAGCAGGTCGCCGCGGGTACGGCCGTCGGCCCTCGGATCATCTCGGCGGGCACCCCGGTCACGCCCCACGGAGGCCACTGCTGGTTCCTGGGTGGCGAGGTCTCCGGCGCGGACGAGATCCGCAGCCTGTTCCGGCGCAACATCGCCGCTGGAGCCAAGGTCATCAAGGTCATGGAGACCGGCGGGGGCCTCACCAAGGGGGGCGCCAAGAGCTGGGAGTCGCAGTTCACGCCTGAGGAGCTGGGCGCCATCGTCGACGAGGCGCACCAGGCGGGCCTGCCAGTCGCTGCGCACGCCCACGGCACTGAGGGGATTGTCGCCGCGGTCGAGGCCGGCGTCGACACCATCGAGCACTGCACCTGGATGACGCCCACCGGCTTCGAGGTACGGGAGGACGTGCTCGACCAGATCATCGAGAAGGGCATCCACATCTGCCCGGCGGTGAGCCCGCACTGGCGGATGCTGCCCCAGATCTTCGGCGCCGAGCGTGCTGAGGCGATGTTCGGCGCCGTACGGCGCATGGCTGAGGCGGGCGCGCGCCTGATCGCCGGTACCGACGCCGGCGTGCAGCGCGCTGGCTTCGACGGACTGCCCGCCAGCCTCGCCTTCTACGAGCACCTTGGCCTGCCCGCGAGCCGCATTCTCGCCATGGCCACTTCGGAGGCCGCCAATGCCCTCGGCCTCAGCGACGTGACCGGGCAGATCAGCACTGGCTACAGCGCCGACCTTCTTGTGGTGGACGGTGACCCGCTGGCCGATCTCGGCGCCCTGAAGAACGTCAAGGCCGTGATCGCGGCTGGGAAGCGCTACGAGCCCACGGCCTGAACCAGGCGGTCACAGCTGGGATTCAGTGCCCGGAGCCCTCGGCTCCGGGCACTTCCCTGTCCGCAAGTTCTTCGACCACCTGGTTCACGAAGGCCAGGATGTCGTCGGACAGGCCTTCCGGGCCCAGACCACGCGCCTCGATCCGTCCGACGGTGCCCTTGCGCGCGGCGGCGAGCAGGCGGAGCCCTTCGACGACCTGGCGGGTGACCGTGTCGTCGGTCTGGAAGTACAGGGGAGAGACGCCGAACAGGTCGGCCATCCCCTCGCCGACGATGGGCGGCAGCACCGGGTCGGTCCCCGTGCGGAACCCTCGTACGTCGTCTTCGGAGACGACCTGTGCCCCCGCGTACTTGTTGACCGCCTCGGCGATCTCCGCATCCGACGGGGGAACCTGCGCTCCGGGGTAGGAGTGCTCCAGAAGGTAAGTGATTTTCTCGGCCACTGTGCGCGGTGCTTCCAGAGTCCCGGCCGGAGCTGGCGCTTCGTTTCCGAAGGACCGCTCCTGCGCGGCCAACAACTCCTCGACCGTCACCTTGTACGCGTCCGCCAGAGGACGGTGGAACTTCTCGCTGAGACGCCGCTTTCCTCGCTCGGCGTTGGCCACAGGTCCTGAACTCTTCGTGCCGATCAGGTCCTTGGTCTGGTACTGGCTGTACCCCGCGTCGCAACGCAGATCGGCGAGATCGGGCAGCGCGCCGGCGCCCCGCGGGAACAGGTCGTCCAGGGGCATCTCGAAGAACGTCGCCAGACCCGGCAGCTTCTCGCCGTCCGGGGTTGAGCTTCCCAATTCCCAGCTCGCCACTGTGGAGGATCCGACGCTCACGGCTTCTGCAACGTCGCCCTGGGTGCGGTTGCGAGTCCGCCGTAGCGCGCGAAACCGTTCGCGGTCGAAGAGGCGGGGCGGCATCTGGCGAGACTCTCCTGGGCTTGTTGTCGAAATCGAAAAAACTTCAGCTTGTTGATCGGATGCTTAAACCGATGTAGGTTCATTTTCGCGAACCAATGAGTCCAACGTACACCGCGCGGGACTGTTCTGTCCGCGCCGTTGTGTGGCGCGTCAGGGCACGGTCCTCGGAGCGGTGCTTCGAGGGGCGTGGTTCCACGAGGCGTGGCTCTAAGCGGAAGATGTCGAGTCGGCGTCGAAGTGGATCAACGGCCGCTATCCGCTGGAGTGTTGGAAGGGCCATGCATATGTTGCTGGTCCCCGGCGAGACCGCTGGCGCTACGGGCGACGTCAAGGAGGAGATGAGGGCTTACTGCCAGCGCGAAGCGCGCTCCCGCAGGGGAAATGAAACCGGCGCCCAGAAGTTAGCCGCTTCCGGACGCCGCGCCCGCCACCCGAAGGGGGCGGATCCATAACTGGAGCGGGTCGGCTGACCTTTTCGACGAGAACGGCCGTCCCACTCCACCTACGAGTGAGGAATTCTCGCATGCCCGAAACCGGGAACGGAAGGGCGTACGTCGCCCAGACGTCGGCGGCAGTCGGCCGGGAGCTCCGGCTTGCCATGCTCTTGGCGGACATGTTGCCCGTCGCCCGCACGATCCGCGTCTCGCAGCGTGAACCCGAGTGCACCTGGCCCAGCCCGTACGCCCGTGCCTACGACGCCCGAGGCCGCCTGCTTCCCCTTAACCGAGCCCAGTGCCGGACGGCGGCGCGCTGGGTGATGAGGGCGCACCCCGAGGCGAACTGGAACGAGGCGCACGATCTCGATCTGGCCACCGGCATCCTGCAAAGGGCCGGCGAGGCGTACAGGACCGTGGCGGGACGCCGCTGACATGGCACGGATCCGAACCTTCAAGCCCGAGACCTTCCAGTCCGAGTCGCTCGCCCAGGTGAGCGTCTGCGCCGAGCGCACCTTCTTCGGTCTCATCAGCCGCGCCGACGACCATGGTCGTGTCCGCGACCTGCCGTCCGCATTGTGCGGAGAACTCTGGGCGGTGCGAGGCGGGCGCACGCCGGTCGACCTCGAGGACGACCTGATCCAACTCGCCAGTGCCGACCTGATCTGCCGGTACGAGGATGCCGAGGGCAAGCGGTACCTCCACATCGTCACCTGGTACCGCCACCAGAAGATCAACCGGGCAAGCAGGAGCCGCTTGCCCGGGTGCCCCGAGCACTCCGACCCGAAGCCGAAGTGCGATGACGAGCAGGCTCATGGCACCACTCGTGAGCCCTCAGTGAAGGATCACGGAGCCCCCGCCGAGGACGCACGTACGACTCCCGCATTCGCTGCGCATCGCAAAGATGCAGGTCAACCGGGATTCAGTGAGCCCTCAGTGAGCCCTCACGACAACCCCGCTGAGCCTTCAGCGAGTCCTCACGCCCTGGATCTTGGACCTAGGAACCTGGATCTAGGAACTACTTCCCCTTCGGGGAGCGCGAGCGCTCCGACACCGGAGAACGCATCGGCTCAGCAGCTCATCGCTGAGTACACCGCTGCCTGCGCCCACCGCCCGCCCAGCGGGGTCCTGGGACACCTCGGCCGGGAGACGGCCAAGTTGCTGGCCGAGGGTATCGACGCGGCCCACGTACGCGCGGGCCTGGCCCTTCACCGGGCCAAAGGGCTGCACCCCAGCACGCTGCCGAGCCTGGTCCACGAGGCCATGAACGCGCCCCGAACCGGTTTGGCCCGGCCGGAGTTCCGGCCTAACGTGCCCGCCCATCGGGCCTGGGCCAACCCCGCCGACCCTGCCGCCGCCTACGCCGAGGAACTGTGATGCGCGACCACGATGCCCAGCCCGTCGGCGGCCTCGCCAGGCGCCTCGCGAGCATCCTCGCCGCCCGAGGCCAGGACCCCACCGCCGAGCCCACCTACGAGCCTGAGCCGCTGCCCGCCCTGCAGATGGGCGAGGCCCGCATCCCGGCCCGCTACCAGGGCGCCGTCGCCGACCACCCGGCCGTCGCCGCCTGGGTCCGCGAGGTCGCCGAGGCCGGACGTCCCGGTCCGCAAGGCGCTCCGGGACTCGCCGAGGGCCGCTCGCTGCTCATCGTCGGCACCACCGGCACCGGCAAGACCCACCAGGCTTACGGAGCGATCCGCTCGCTCCTGATCGCCGGGGTCCGGCTGCGCTGGAAGGCGATCACCGCCGCCGACCTGTACGCCGAACTCCGGCCCCGCCCGGGACACGACGGGGAGCGCGAGCTGATGGACCTGGCCCGCTGCCCCCTGCTGATCATCGACGACCTCGGCGCCGCGAAGAACAGCGAGTGGACCGAGGAGATCACGATGCGGCTCATCAACCGCCGCTACAACGCGATGCTCCCGACGCTGATCACCACCAACCTAGGCATGGCCGACCTACGCACACACATCGGCGACCGTGTCGCCTCCCGCCTGACCGAGATGACCGACCGCGTCATCCTCGACGGCCCCGACCGCAGACGCGCCCTCGCCGCCGAGCGCTTTCGCGCATCGGTCGCCAACTGAAGCCTCCAGCGAACAGCGCCGGTTCGCCTCCCGCACGCACCAACCCCGAGATCACGCCTGCCCAAACGCGATCCGGGGCCGAACGGAGAAGCCCACATGCAGACCTACGAGCCCTGCGCACCCCGCGTCCTCGGTGACCAGTCCTGGCAGGAACACGCTGTCTGCCGGCCGACCGCCCACCACCACATCGACCTCGACCTCTTCTTCCCCGAGCCCGATGAAATGGACCGCATCCGCGAGGCCAAGTCCCTCTGCGCCCAATGCCCCGTCCGCCGAACCTGCCTCGACGCTGCGCTTGAGAACGGCGACCGCGACGGAATCCGAGGCGGCATGACCGAGGAGGAACGAGAGCCACTGCACAGCAAGTTGGAGCACCGCCTCGACTACGGACGCGTTAACGCGACCCTAGCCGGACGGGACGTCCATCTCACCAAGAGTGAGCGGCGTGCCGTCGTACGCGCCGCCTATCAGGCCGGCATCGCCGCAGAGCGCCTTGCGTGGCTGCTCAAGATCACCGAGGAGCATGCGGACAAGCTGTACCGGCGTACGCGGCGTGAGATCCGTAACCACTCCGTGGAACAGGCTCAACTCGGCAACAGGGCTGGGGGAGTGGACGAAGGCCCCTGGGCGGCCGCTAGTGCACAGACCTACCGAAACGACCTTGGGGCAGCTGCGTGAGCGACGTTCCCCGAGTACCCACGCGGATCACGAGCTGGGACCGGGCTGCCATCGTCGCCCTTGGATCCGCCGGATGCGCCCTGTCGTACGACGCCCTCCAGCAGATGGCCACCGCCATCCACATCCGGGGAGTCCTGACCTTCGCCTTCCCTCTGGTTATCGACGGCTTCATCGCCTACGGCGTGCGCGCCCTCCTCGTCCTGCGTACCGCCCCGCTGGCTGCCCGCTGCTACGTGTGGATGCTCTTCGGCACCGCGACCGCCGCCAGCATCTGGGCCAACGCGCTGCACGCCGTCCGCCTCAACCAGCAGCAACCCGAAGGCGGCGGCCTCCGGCTCGGCGACGTCACGGTCGGAATCCTCTCCACCCTGGCCCCACTCGCCCTGGCCGGGGCTGTCCACCTGTACATCCTCATTGCACGCCGGGTCACCGAGACCGCGCTGTCCACTGCGTCGGGCGACGGCACCGTCCGGACGGAACAGGCCACCGTTGTCCGCCCGGACAAGGCGTCCGCATCGGCTCCGCTCCCCAGTGGGCACTCCTCGGCGGGCACCGGCCGTCCGTCGGTCACCCGAAGCCTGGACAGGGTGGCGGCTACGGTCACGGGCGAGGCGTCCGGAGGCCCGCAGGACACCTCGGTCAAACGGGAGCAGGAGCAGCATGACCGAGCCGCTGGCCTGGGCGGAGAGTCTCACGCCAGACCCCGTTCGGCCATGTTGCTGCACGTGACCAAGCCCTCCGTGACCGCTGCGGACGCCGTCCGAACCGACCGCGCGGACACGAGCGACCGGAAGGTCACGGCGGTCACCGATGAGGACCTGCTCACCCTGGCCCGCCCCGCGGTCACCGAAGCCGGGCGCCTGACTCGGAAGGTCGTCGGCGACGCCATCCGCAGCCACGGACACGGCCTGAGCAACGACCGGCTGACCGAACTGATGGACCTCCTGCGCACCGAAGCCGACCAACCGAACGACGCCCGGACCGGCTGACCGGACAACTTCCCCCCGCGGGTGTCCCGAACTGCTCACGCGCCAGGGGCACCCGCCGTCTGCCGCCCTCTCACCGAATCGGAGATGCCCTTCATGCGTACCGCCCCAGCCACCCACGCCGAAGCCGACGCCTGGATCGCAGTCCTCACCGAGTACGGACACCTGCACCACGCCGAACCCGGCCCGGACGGCACCTGGACAGTGCAGCGCACCCCCACGAGCACGCCCCGCACCCTCCATCACCCTGTCCTCGCCCTCGACTTCGTCGCCGAGGTGCTGCGCGACGTACGCCGCAACGCCACTGGAATGCCCCGATGACGCACGCCGATCGGCCTGACGCTGCCATGGACCCGGGTGAAGCCCACTGCCTGGCACAGGGCCGAGCAAGCTGTACCTTCCGAAACTCCTCCGCAGCCCGAGGCTGCGGAGGAGTTTCGGAAGGGCTTACCCCAGCCGCCGGGACGGCAGGGGAGGCCCGGCACCAGGGGGCGCCGGACTCTGAGGCTGCGACCGAGGGCGGATCGCAGCCGGGGGGAGAAGACGACCAGCGCGCCGCAGTGCGCACGCGTCCCCGCCTGCGCCAGAGCGTGCTGCGCGACCAAGTCCGCAGCGTCCGCCTGACCCGTGACGAACTCGACCTCGTCCGCCAGGCCGCCGACTCCGTCGGCCTGAAGACCGCCGGGTTCCTCGCCGACGCCGCGGTCGCGGTCGCCCAGGTCCAAGGCGGCCCGAAGACCTGGCTGTTGGACCAGCGCGGTCGGGTCGAGGAACTCATGGTGGCCAGCGCCCAGCTCGCCCGCGCCGGCAACAACCTCAACCAGGTCGCCCGCGTCCTGAACTCCGGCGGTCACGCCGAGCACGCCGACGAAGCGGTCGCTCGCGTCCTACGCGCCGCCGCCCGAATCGAGACCGCTGCCATCGAACTGGCCCGGCGGTAAACCGTGGTCCCGGACGTCTCCACCGGTAGCCGCACGTATGGTCTCCTCGCCTATCTCTACGGCCCCGGACGCCGCGACGAGCACACCGACCCGCACCTCGTCGCGGCCTGGATGCCGGAACTCGCCCCCGACCCCGGACGCGACCCGGCCGCCACCCTCAAGCAGCTCACGGACCGACTCGACCTCCCCGTCCTGGCCCTCCCCAAGAACCGTCGCCCTGCCCGGCACGTGTGGCACTGCCCCGTGCGGACAGCGCCCGGTGACCGTCACCTCAGCGACACCGAGTGGGCCGAAGTCGCTCGCCGCATCGTCCACGCCACCGGCATCGCCGAGTACGGCGACGACAAGGCGTGCCGGTGGATTGCCGTGCGCCACGCCGACGACCACATCCACATCGTCGCCACTCTCAAACGCGAAGACGGCCGTAGCCCTCGCCGCCACCAGGACGGCATCCGTGCCCAGGCCGAGTGCCGCAAGATCGAAAAGGAGTGGGGTCTGCAGATCCTCAACGAGGGCGATGGCACTGCCGCCCAGCGCCCCACCAGCGCCGAGCGCGCCAAGGCCGAACGCACGGGACGCCCCGAACCGGCCCGCGAGACCCTCCGTGAACATGTACGGCAGGCCCTGGCCGGGGCCACCGACGAAGCCGAGTTCTTCCGGCGTCTCACCGAGGCCGGCCTTCGCCTAGACGTACGCCGCGCCCCCTCCGGCGACGCCCTCGGATACAAGGTTGCCCTCCCTGGCGACCGCAACCGCGACGGCCAGCCCATCTGGTTTCCGGGCTCCCGCCTCGCTCCCGATCTCTCCCTCCCGCAGATCCGCCGTCGCCTCCAGGACGGGCCGACGGAAGACGAAGCGCTATCTGCGGTACGCCCCGTCGAGCGCCCGGCCCGCGCTCGCCGAACGGCCACGCATGCCGCCGAGCAGTCGGTCACCCAACTCGCCGTCGGCGACGACGCGGTCGTCGCGGCACAGCTCGTCGGCATCGGAGAACTCCTCGACGCCGTCGCCCAGACCGCGCCTGCCTCCAGCCGCAGGGAACTCACCGAGGCTGCCCGCGCTTTCGAACGTGCCACCCGCTCCCACGTTCGCGCCGAACACGCCGAACACCGTGCTCTGCGTTCCGCCGCACGCGGCATCGTCCGCGCCGGTAACGCCCTGGGGAAAGGCGAAGACGGCGGCACCACCGCGATGCTCCTGTCCACGCTGACCCTCGCCACGATCGCGGCCATCCGCTGGCACTCCGCCCGCGGACATGCCCAGCAGGCAGCCGCTGCTCGGCAGGCCGCAGAGCACCTGCGCATCGCCTACCGCACCACCTCGACCACTCCCATGGCCACGATGCGGGAACAGGGCCGGCAACTCCCTGAGACCCAGCGAGACCGCTATGCCCACACCGTCGAAGACGCCCTGCCCGAACGGGCCCGGCGCCTTCAGCAGGAACCTGGCTGGGACGCGCTCACCGCCACGCTCGCCCAGGCCGAACAAGCCGGACACGCCCCCGAACGAATGCTCCAGCGGGCCATCGAGTGGCGGGAGTTGGAGACGGCGGACAACGTCTCCGACGTACTCGTGTGGCGTCTGCGCCGCATCGCCGACCTGCCCGCCGTGCCAGGGCCGAGCCGCACGGCGACGACACGTCGCGCACCGCGAGTACGACCGCGCACTCCTCAGGACCCGACGTGGACGCTGACGGTGCAGCCCGACCCGAACAACCCTCGTCGCCCCGGGCATCGCTCGTGACGGCACCGCAAAGGGGTGGACACCTTCAGGCGGCACCTGTTACGGCTGGTCAACAAGAGAACGAGGAGGATGAAGCCCCATGCTCAGTGAGGACGTTCGGACCCCCAGAACCCTTCCGCCGGCCAGCACCGGGCACGACGACCCCTTGCAGCGTCTGCAGCAGGAGCCGCAGCTCGGCGACGGCGTCATCCGCCTGCGCGCGACCACCCACCCCGAAGAGATCCGCATCACGGGCATCCCCGTGATGTGCTCCAGCTGCGGCGCGCGCCGCGACTGGATGGTCATCTGCGACCGCAGCACGATCCGCATCCGCTGCCGCTGCGCCTACGAATGGATCGAGCCCGAACTGAGCCGCGCGGACTACGAAGCCATGATCGACGCTGGAGGCCGCGACCACCCGAGCCTGGAGGCCGCTGCGCAGGCCATGGGCTACGACGGCGCCCTCGCCGGCACCTACTTCACCGACCCACGTCCCGCGTAGGCGCACCGTATTCGGAGGCTTTCACCTTGGCCTGGCTGCCCGGTTCCTTGGAGGGCACCGTGACGCTGGACCCCCATGCGAGGAGCGCGGCGGCGAGGGAGGCCAGGGAGAGCCCCGCGAACAGGGCCGGGTAGCCACCCAAGGTCTCGGCCAGACTTGCTCCGGCCCAGGGCGCGATCGCCGCCGCGACCGTCGCGGGTGCGGCCAACAAACCAGAGAGCGTGCCGTAGTGCGTGGCGCCCCAGCGGTCGGTGACGGCGGTGGCCTGGAGGAGGGTGAGGTTGCCGCGGACCATGCCGGCGGCGACGGCCAGCACGACGAGGAGCGGAATGGGGCCGGGGACGAGGCCCAGCGCGAGGGTAGTGGCCCCGCCGGCGGTGATCAGGAGCACGGTGCGGGTGGCCGTCGTGGTGCGTCGGGCGAGGCTCGCGTACAGGCTGCGGCCCAACGTCTGGCCCGCGCCGCCAAGGCCCAGTGCCCATGCGGCGGTTGTCGCGCTCGCGCCGCGTTCGGTCAGGAGTGGTACGAGGCCGATGACGACCGCGTAGACCGCGAAGCCGGAGAGGGTGAAGGCTGCCGCGAGGAGGAGTAAGGGGCGTGTCCGGGCGACCGTGTCGCTGCTGTTCTCGGCTCCCGAATGGACAGAGGGTTCGGGTGCCGGTGGCCATGGGGCGCGTAGGGCGAGGGCGTGGGCGGGGATGGTGATCAGGGCGAGGAGTACGGCCAGGACCGCGTACGTGGTGCGCCAGGTGAAGTGGTCGGCGAGGGCTGCAGTGATGGGCGCGAAGACGGTGGACGCCAGGCCGCCGGCCAGGGTGATGACGGTCAGGGCACGGACGCGCTGCGGGCCCCACCAGCGGGTCACTGCGGCGAAGGCGGGCTGATAGAAGGTGGCGGCCATGGCGATGCCGGCCAGGAACCAAGCGGCGTAGAAGACAGCCAGGTTGGGTGCGGCGGCGATCGCGACGACCGAGACCACCGCGAGGGCTGAGCCGAACGTCATGACCTTGTGTGGGCCGCGTCGGTCGAGGGCGCGGCCGATCGGTATGCCGGTGACGGCGGAGACGAGCAGGGCCATGGAGAAGGCGCCGGTGGTGGCGGACGTCGACCAGCCAGTGTCGGCCGTGATGCGGGAGTTCAGTACCGGGAAGGCGTAGTAGACGATGCCCCAGCTGGTGATCTGGGTGGCGCACAGGGCGGGCAGGACGGCGCGGGGCCGCGACGACCGGTCATCCGGTTCGGCGGCCCCGCCAGCGTAAAGATTCGTCATCGTGCGGGTCAGCAACAGCCGCTGCTGAGCTCGACCCCCGCTGCATCACTCGGTCCGGCGCAACAGGTGCTCTGGGGCTGCTTGGTGAGGGTGTCGGCGTCGGCCTTGACGACGTACACCTCCCAGGGTTCCTGGCCGGGGCCGTGGACCCAGACCTTGTCCTGGAGGGCGTAGCAGCAGGTGGTGTCGTTCTCCACCGCCGTGTCGAGTCCTTGGTCGGCGAGGCGGGCGGTAGCTGCGTGTACGGCTTCGGAGGAAGCGACTTCTACGCCGAGGTGGTCCATGCGTGTGTCCTGCCCGGCCTCGCCCTGGACGAGGACGAGCTTGAGCGGGGGTTCGGCGATGGCGAAGTTGGCGTAGCCCTCGCGGAGCTTGGCCGGTTCGGTGTTGAAGAGCTTGCTGTAGAAGGCGATCGAGGCGTCGAGGTCGGGCACGCGCAGAGCCAGTTGCACACGGGACATGGTGGTCCTCCTGTCGTGATGGGTGGCGCGGGCGTGGTGCGCGTCAGCAGCAGCCGCCGGAGGTGGGGGTCTGGGAGGTTCCGGGGGCGCCGAGCTGGATCAGGGCGGGGGCCGGGGCGCAGCAGCCGCCGCCATCGCCCTCCTGGGCGTCGGGGGTGTCAAAGAGGCCGGCGCCGCCGCACACTCCGGTCTCGGGGAGGGTGAGCTCGACGCGGTCGGCGGACTCCTCGTCCCCGGCGAGGGCGGCGGCGACCGAGCGGACCTGCTCGTAGCCGGTCATGGCGAGGAAGGTGGGGGCGCGGCCGTAGGACTTCATGCCGACCAGGTAGATGCCCTGTTCGGGGTGGGACAGTTCGCGGTGGCCGTGCGGGTAGACGGTGCCGCAGGAGTGCTGGTTGGGGTCGATGAGCGGGGCCAGCTCGACCGGGGCCTGCAGGCGCTCGTCGAGGCCGAGGCGGAGTTCGTCGAGGAAGGACAGGTCGGGGCGGAAGCCGGTCAGCACGATGACCGCGTCGACCGGGTCGAGGCGGCGTCCGTCCTCGGCGACCAGGACCAGGCGGCCCTCCGCGTCCCGCTCGATGGCGTCGGTGCGGAAGCCGGTGACCGCGTCGGCGTGGCCGTCGTCGACGGCGGCCTTCGCCGCAAGGCCGAGAGCGCCGCGCGCGGGCAGCTGATCGGCCTCGCCGCCGCCGAACGTGGAGCCGGAAATGCCGCGCCGCAGGATCCACACGCCCTTGGTGTCAGTGCCGTCGTCGGACTTGGCGAGGTCGGCCAGGTAGGCGAGGGCGGTGAAGGCGGAGGCGCCGGAGCCGATGACCGCGGTGCGCTTGCCCGCGTAACGGGCGCGTACGGCAGGGTCCTTGAGGTAGGGCACGCGGTACGTGATGCGGTCCGAGGCGGCGCGCTCGCCGAGCGCGGGAAGACCGCTGCCGCCCGCTGGGGACGGGGTGGCCCAGGTGCCCGAGGCGTCGATGATGGCGCGGGCGAAGATCCGCTCCTCGTGGCCGCCGGCGTGGGTGACGTGGACGACGAAGGGCTGGGTCTCACGGGCGGCGTCGACGATGCGGTCGCGGCCGGAGCGGGAGACGCCGGTGACGGAGGCGCCGGTACGGACCTTGTCGCCGAGGGCGTCGGCGAGCGGCTGCAGGTAGGCGTCTGCCCAGTCGCCGCCGGAGGGGTAGGTGTCCGGGTCGGGGCGGGTCCAGCCGGTGGGGGCGAGCAGCTTCTCGGCAGCCGGGTCGAGGACCTCGCCCCAGGTGGAGAAGAGGCGAACGTGCGCCCACTCGCGCACAGCGGCAGCGGCCACAGGCCCGGCCTCCAGGACGAGGGGCGCGAGCCCTTGCTCGACGAGGTGCGCGGCGGCGGCCAGACCGATGGGGCCCGCTCCGATGACGACGACGGGGAGGTCCTCGGTGCGGCTGGTGGCAGGTGCGGTCATTGCGGCGACCCTCCGGAGCTTGTTTCGATTGCTGTCGATACAGAGGAGCTTGCCTCGTGCATCGACAAGTGTCAACATAGACGCATGTCGAATTCTCAGATGGTGGAGCTGACGGTCGTGGAGCCGGACGCCCAGGCGGCGGAGTCAGTGGTGCCGTGCTGCCCGCCGATCACGGCGGGCGAGCTGTCGGTGGCCGACGCCGAGAAGATGGCCGCGATGTTCAAGGCGCTGTCGGACCCGGTGCGGCTGCGCCTGTTCTCCAAGGTGGCCTCGCACGCGGGCGGCGAGGCGTGCGTGTGCGACATCTCCGACGTCGGCGTCTCGCAGCCGACCGTCTCCCACCACCTGAAGAAGCTCAAGGATGCGGGACTGCTCACCTCCGAGCGGCGCGGTACGTGGGTCTACTACAGCGTCGCGCCTTCGGTGGTGGCGGCGATGTCGGCCATGCTCGATCTGCGCGGCTAGCTCCCGGCGAAGGGTGGTTCAGGTGCCACAGTCGGGCGGGCAGCAGCGCGCCAAGTACGACTGAAGATCGGCGAGGCGCCGGCTCGTGGTGGCGCCGTCGGCGCGGTAGTAGACCTGTTTGCCTTCGCGCCGGGAGGTGACCAGGCCGCCGCGCCGCAGCAGGCTCAGGTGCTCCGAGGTCGTCGACGACCTGAGGCCGCAGCGTTCCGCGATCTCTCCGACGGTGAATTCGACGTTCCCGGCGAACTGCAGCATCACGCGCTGACGGGTCTCGCTCGCCAGCGCCTTGAGGAAGTCCGCGGTCGCGGCGTCCATCGCCTGGGCCGCCTTCTGCCCGTCGTTTCCCTCGGCCACTCGCGATCACCTACGCCCTTCATTTCGTTATTTCCCGAATCGACGACACGACTTAGGAAAGGTCACTCTCTCATGGAGCACACTGACCTGATCATCATCGGTGCAGGCCAGGCGGGCCTGGCCACTGCCGCTCTGGCCCGCCGGTACGGCTTCGGCCGCCCCCTGCTCCTGGAGGCGGCTGCCGAGCCGGCCGGCTCCTGGCCGGACTACTACGACAGCCTCACGCTCTTCTCTCCCGCCCGGTACTCGGCGCTGCCCGGCCTGCCCTTCCCCGGCGATCCCGACCGGTACCCCACCCGCGACGAGGTCGTCGACTACCTGCGCCGGTACGCCGCCCGTCTCGACGCCGACGTGCGCACCCGCACTCGCGTCACCTCCGTGCGCCGCGAAGGCGGAGCGTGGATCGTCACCGCCGAGGACGGCACGTCCTGGTCGGCGCGCACCGTGATCGCCGCGACCGGGAACTACACCACCCCTAACATGCCTGTGCTGCCCGGCCAGGACGCGTTCACCGGCCGCGTGCTGCACGCCGCCGAGTACCGGGGGCCCGAGCCGTTCGACGGGCAGCGGGTCGTCGTGGTCGGCGGCGGCAACTCCGCGGTGCAGATCGCCGCTGAACTCGGAGCCGTCGCCGAGGTATCCCTGGCCACGCGGCGCCCGCTGGGCTGGATGCCGCAGACCATCCTCGGCCGGGACCTGCACTGGTGGCTCAAGTACACGCGCCTTGACGTCGCGCCCATCCGGCGGTGGTTGGAGAAGCTGCCCGTTTCCGTGCTCGATGACGGCCGCTATCGAGCCGCTCTGGACCGGCACGGTGTGGACCAGCGCTCGATGTTCGCGCGGTACGAGGCCGACGGCGTGGTCTGGGACGACGGCGCGAAGGAACGGGTGGACGCCGTGCTGCTGGCTACGGGGTAACAACTCGCCTTCCCCTACCTCGAAGGCACCGGCGCCCTGGACCACGACGGGCAGCCGTTGCACCGGGGCGGGGTCGCCTCCGGCTTGCCGGGACTCGGGTTCGTCGGCATCGAGTTCCAGCGCAGCTTCTCGTCCAAGACGCTGCGCGGGGTGGGACGGGACGCGGGGTACGTGCTGGCGCGCCTGCGCCGATGACGGTCCGCAGAGGCGCCGGCGTCCGGGGATTGTCAGTGGGGCGCGGCACCATGGACGCGTGAACATTGATATCCCTTGGGCCCGCGCCGAGTTGGCGCAGTTCCTTGCACTGACCGAGCTGTACCGTCCGCCCGATCCGCCAGGCGTCGTGAACTTCACCAGCAGGTTGAGCAACCGCGGCAAGAACTCCGAGATCAACGCCAGTGCCCATGTGGTCGAGCAGATCCTCGACCGCGTCCTGCCTCGCTGGCGTACCGAAGTTCCTGACGACCGCAACAAGGACGTGAATCGCTGGTACCAGCACCGCGATGCCGCGCAGCGCGCCGATGCAGCCCTGCAACGGGACGCGGAAGTCCGTGAGCGTCTCGGCGATGATGCCCCTCAGCTCAGCGCCTCGACCTTGCACCCGTGGGTGTGGAGTGGTGCCCGGTCCTTGTGGCAGAGCGGGCACTACCGCGAAGCGGTAACGGCCGCAGCAAGGAAGGTGAACGCGGAGGCGCAGAACAAGGTCGGTCGCCGGGACGCGAGTGAAACCGCCTTGTTCCAGAGCGTGTTCTCCAAGGACGACCCCAAACCGGGGCAGCCGCGCCTGCGACTCAGGGCAGACGACGGCAGCGACACCTTCCGCAGTGTTCAGCGCGGAGCCGCCGCCTTCGCCGAGGGGTGCTTCGCGGGCATCCGCAATCCCAACAGCCACGAGGACGGGCTGCCGGAACTGCCGGAGAACGAGGCACTGGAGCAACTCGCGGCGTTCAGTGTGCTGGCCCGTTGGGTGGATGCCGCCACTCTCGCGACGTGAGGGGGTGCCGAGCTCGATCAGCGCAGGAGGCCGGCGATCTCCCGGGCGGCGTCCCGAGCGGGTCGTCCTACGCCAATCAGGGTGGCGGAGGCGGGGCCGGTCCAGTCGCCGTAGCCGAGCAGGTGCAGGCGGGGCTCGTCGGCCGCGCGGGTGCCCTCCGTGGCGATGTGGCCGCGGGGGCCCCGGAGGTGGAGCGGACCGAGATGGGAGAGGGCGGGCCTGAAGCCGGTGCACCAGATGATCGCGTCGGCTTCGGCGCGGGTCCCGTCGGCCCAGACCACGCCGCCTCGCTCCAGGCGGTCGAACATGGGGGACGCCTTGAGTAGTCCCGCATCCCGTGCCGCCCGCACGGGCGGGACCGCCACGATGTCGCCGAGGGAGGCGACGCCTCCGGTGTCGGTGCGGCCCGCGTCCAGGGCGCGGTGTCGGGCGGTGGCCGCGTCGAACAGGGCCCGCCCATCGATGTCGTCGGCAAGGAAGCGAGCCGGGCGCTGGGTGACCCAGGTCAGCTCGGTGTCGTAGGCGAGGTCGGCGGCGATCTGGGCGCCGGAGTTGCCGCCGCCGACGACCACGACGCGCTGGCCGGCGAATTCGGCCGGGCTGCGGTAGTCCACGGTGTGCAGCTGACGGCCGCCGAAGTCGGTCCGTCCGGCGATCGCGGGCAGGAACGGCCGCCACCATGTTCCCGTCGCCGAGACCACAGCCCGCGCCCGCCACGTACCGCTGTCGGACTCGACCCGCAGATGGGCTCCGTCGCGGTGCACGCCGTGGACTCGAACCGGCCGTGCGACGGGAAGCTCGTACCGCTGCTCGTATTCGGTGAGGTACTCCACCACGTGCCGGGCGTCCGGATAGACCTCGCCCACCTGCACCGGCATCGGCCGCCCCGGCAGCGAGGAGAACGCCGCCGGGGAGAACAGGTGGAGCGAGTCCCAGGTGTGCAGCCAGGCGCCGCCGGGCGTGGGCTGGGCGTCCAGGATGACGAAGTCCAGGCCCTGGCGGCGCAGGTGGTAACCGGCGGCGAGCCCGGCCTGGCCGCCGCCGATCACCACCACATCGACGCACTCCTGGGTCATGCGGCCGTCGCTGCCGTAGCGCACTTGGTGCAGCGCACCGTTCGGGCGACTGCCTCTTGGGGAGCCCCGACCACGGGACCGCGTCGGACGCTTCGGTCCGTCACCCGCGCATGTTCTTCGCACACGGCGGCGCCGCAGTCGTGGCACACGCCGACGGCGGTCGCCACGGTTCCTTGCGCGTGACAGTCGAGGCAGTGCATCAGCTCTCCTTGGCGGTTGTCGTGAGCTGGGTCGGGGCGAAGTTCTTGCGCCAGGCCAGTGCCACGTAGACGAGTCCGATCAGGACCGGGACCTCGATCAGCGGGCCGACGACCCCGGCCAGCGCCTGCCCGGACGTCACGCCGAAGGTGGCGATGGCGACGGCGATGGCCAGCTCGAAGTTGTTGCCCGCCGCCGTGAACGCGAGCGTGGTGGTGCGCTCGTAGGAGAGGCCGATGGCCTTGCCCAGCAGGAAGCTGCCGAAGAACATCACCGCGAAGTAGACCAGCAGCGGCAGCGCGATCCGGACGACGTCCAGCGGCTGCGAGGTGATTGCGTCACCCTGGAGCGCGAAGAGGATGACGATCGTGAAGAGCAGCCCGTACAGGGCCCACGGGCCGATCTTCGGGAGGAAGTTGGACTCGTACTTCTCCCGGCCCATCTTCTTCTCGCCGACGCGGCGGGTGAGGTAGCCGGCGACCAGCGGGATGCCGAGGAAGACGATCACGTTCAGGGCGACGTGCCAGACCGGGACGTCGAGCCCCTGGCCGTTACCGAGGCCGAGCCACTGCGGCAGCAGGTCGAGGTAGAACCAGCCGAGCAGGCTGAAGGCGATCACCTGGAAGACGGAGTTGAGCGCGACCAGGACCGCCGCGGCCTCGCGGTCGCCGCACGCGAGGTCGTTCCAGATGATGACCATGGCGATGCAGCGGGCCAGACCGACGATGATCAATCCGGTGCGGTACTCCGGCAGGTCCGGGAGGAAGATCCATGCCAGTGCGAACATCACCGCCGGGCCGACGATCCAGTTGATGACCAGCGATGAGACCATGAGCGTCTTGTCGCCGGTGACCGTGTCGAGCTTGTCGTAGCGGACCTTCGCGAGGACCGGGTACATCATCACGAGCAGGCCGATAGCGATCGGCAGTGAGATGCCGCCGATCTCGACCTTCGCCAGCGCGTCGCCCAGGCCGGGGATCAGACGGCCGAGGCCGAGGCCGACCCCCATGGCGAGCAGGATCCATACGGCGAGGTAGCGGTCGAGTGTCGACAGCTTCGCGACGATCGAGGATTCCTCGGTGGTCGCGGTGACGGGTGCGTCGGTGCGGGTCACGGGCAGGCCCTCTTGTTGTCGGCGGCGGTGCGGGCGGACTCGGCCAGTTCGGCGAACTGGCCGGCGAGCTGGGCGATGACGTCCGGGCGCAGCTTGTAGTACGTGAAGCGGCCGCACGGCTCCGTATCCACGACCCCCGCCTCGCGCAGGACTCTCAGGTGGTTGGAGAGGTTCGTCTGGCGTGCGCCGGTCTCCTCCACCAGGTGGGTGGTGCACAGCGTCTCGCGGGCGAGCAGGGTCACGATCTGGAGCCTGAGCGGGTCGGCCAGCACCCGGATCAGGTCAGTGTCGACTGACGTCATCATGGACTGATACTCTCACATCAGTGGCTGCTGATGCCACCGGGTGCTGATATCAGTCGGCCCTGACTTCGCCGTTCGGCGGCGCTCACGAGATCAAGAGAGACCTCTGATGTCCGACAAGCCCTCTGTGCTCTTCGTCTGTGTCCACAACGCCGGCCGTTCCCAGATGGCCGCCGCCTGGCTGACCCACCTGGCCGGAGACCGTGTCGAAGTTCGCTCGGCCGGTTCGAACCCCGGCAAGGAAGTGAACCCTGCCGCCGTCGAGGCCATGGCCGAGGTCGGCATCGACATCTCCGCCGAGACCCCGAAGATCCTGACTGTCGACGCGGTCAAGGAGTCGGACGTCTGCATCACCATGGGCTGCGGCGACACCTGCCCCGTCTTCCCCGGCAAGCGCTACCTCGACTGGAAGCTGGAGGACCCGGCGGGCCAGGGTGTGCAGGCCGTACGTCCGATCCGGGACGAGATCAAGGTTCTCGTCGAGGGCCTGATCGCCGAGATCGCCCCGGAGCCGGAGGCATGACCGCCACGTCGCCTGCCGCCGCCGACGACGGCATACGCAACGTCATCATCATCGGCTCCGGACCGGCCGGGTATACGGCCGCCCTGTACACGGCCCGTGCCAACCTCAAGCCGCTGCTCTTCGGCAGCTCGATCTTCGTTGGCGGTTCACTGACCACGACGACCGAGGTGGAGAACTTCCCCGGCTTTCCCGAGGGGGTGGACGGCCCCGTCCTCATGGACAGCATGAGGACGCAGGCCGAGAGGTTCGGCGCCGAGATGCTGGACGACGATGTCGTCGAGGTCGACCTGACCGGCTCCGTCAAGACAGTCACAGACAGCGCGGGCACCGTGCACCGGGCGAAGACGGTGATCATCGCGACCGGCTCCGGCTACCGCAAGCTCGGCCTGCCCAAGGAGGACACCCTCTCCGGGCGGGGCGTGTCCTGGTGCGCGACGTGCGACGGCTTCTTCTTCCGCGACCGCGACATCGTGGTCGTCGGCGGCGGCGACACTGCCATGGAAGAGGCCACCTTCCTCACCCGCTTCGCCCGCTCGGTGACCATCGTGCACCGCCGCTCCACCCTGCGTGCCTCGCAGGTCATGCAGAACCGGGCGTTCTCCGACGACAAGATCTCTTTCGCCTTCGACAGCGAGATCGCCGAACTCCACGAGGAGAACAGCATGCTGAGCGGGCTGACCCTGCGCGACACCTTTGAGGGCAGTACCCGCAAGGTTGACGCGACGGGACTGTTCATCGCGATCGGGCACGACCCGCGCACAGAACTGTTCACCGGACAGCTGGAGTTGGACGCCGAGGGCTATCTGAAGGTGGATGCACCCTCGACGCGTACGAACATCCCGGGAGTCTTTGGTGCGGGCGACGTAGTCGACCACACCTACCGTCAGGCGATCACGGCGGCCGGTTCGGGGTGTGCCGCTGCCCTGGATGCCGAGCGGTACCTGGCCGGCCTCGCAGACAGTGAGAAGGCGCTCGCCGCGGTTACTGCGTGACGGCGCCGCCTGTCCGGCACAGATTCCCGCTGTGGTGCTTGTGCCGGGCAGTGTTGCTATCGGACGGGGTGGGCGACGATCAGACGGCCGGGTCCAGGATCGCCCGAACTGCCTTCAGACCGTCCTCAGCGCGTGAGGATCTGCCCGTGGCTCGCTGTGGGACCGAGCAGATCAGGGCGCCCTTTACGCCCGGCGGCATGGGTTCCGTGGCGAGCGTGTTGAGGGGCGAGGAGTTGCTCGACCGGATCGGCGATCGGCTCACGAGGTCCCCGCTCGTACGGTGCTTCACGCCAGGGACCAGCCGAGTTGTGCGCGGACATCCGGGGGCAGCACGTCCTCTTGGCCGTCCTCGGCGATGTACACGGCTCCATTGCCGAGCGCCTGGCGGTCTTCGGCAAGGCGACCGATGCGGTGAACGTACGGCCAGTCCGGATTGACGGCGAGGTACACGGGGAGGTCCGGGTCCAGGGTCTGGAGCTGGTGGAGCAGTTGTCCGACGGTGATGATCTTCGGCAAGGGGGCCTCCGAGGCAGGGGAGCCGACGTGGGCGGGGCGTAGCCGTGGTTCGAAGATTCCTTCGTTGACCTGCGGTTCTTCGACGCGGTCGTACGTTGACATGGTCGAGCGGCAGGTCTCCAGTCATCTGCGGCAGTGCCCGTCTGCCGTGGGCGAACTGGGCCCATTGCTGGGGCTAATGCCGCCGTGCCGCAGGGGGAATGAAACGGTCGCCCCGAGGGCTGTGCCCGAGGCGACCGGTGGCGGAGGAGAAGTAGTTGCGAGACGACGAGAAGACCGCCTACAACGAGGCTGTTGATGATGCCGTTGCGGGTTCACTGGGGCGGACCCGCATGGCGGATGGCCGTCGTGTCGAACTGAGCGTCGAGGAGCTGGCGATGGCCGTAGGCGTGAAGAAGTCGCCGTCGAGGTGGGACGAGGGTATGGACGACCCCGCGACTCAAGGTCCTGTTCAGCGCTGACGGCGGGAACGGCCATGATCAGCAGTGGAGTCCGTGTTCGTCGTTGGCGCCTTCGCTGTGGCGAGCTGCGGCACGTAGGGCCTGCGGTCCAAGGCGGCCCGTACAAGCGGAGCCGTCGGCGACGGCTCCGCTAGGCGTACGTTCACCAGGGCGCGATGGGGCTCGGGGATCTCCTCGACGCGGCGCACGACGGCGTTGCCGCTGGTGAGGGCAGCTGCGGCTGCGGCACGTAGGTGCGGCAGTGTGAACGCGCTGAAGTAGGCCCGCCAGGTGGAGGCCACGCGCGGGTCCGCGCCGGCGGCGACCCGCCACATGGACCTCGGCGGGGAGAGCAGTTCGTCGTATTCGTGGATCCAGTGGGTGCGGGTACGTACTCCGGCATGCCCGTCTGGGGAGAAGCTCCAGTAGGGTCCACTGCCGCGTACGAGCTGCCAGTTGTGGCGACGGAACACCCCCTCGTGGCCGTCGCCGATGTAGTGGGGTCCGCCGCTGAAGTAGTCGCGGAAGTTGCTCGGCAGGCTGCGCACGAGTGTGTCGGCGAAGCCGGCGACGACCTCCTGCGGGGTGTTCCGGTCGAAGGTGGTGATCCAGTCGGGAACGCCGAGAGGATCCTCGGCGTACGTGATCGTCCAGCCGCCGTAGTGACTCGCCTCGGTGTTGGCGATCCGGACGCGCTGGCAGGGGCTGGTGAAGTAGGTGTCGGTGCCGAACGCGATGCTCTTCGTCCAGCCGGGCGCGAAGTTGAGGACGTCGAGGACCGGAGCGGTGGAGCCGGGCCCGGCGAGGTAGAGCGGGGCCACGAGGACCTCGGTGCCGGGGGAGAGCGCGGCGAGATCGACTGCGGGCATGGGCAGTGCTCCGAAGGGGGAGACGGTTCAGCGGGCGCGGCGGGAGCGCGCGGCCGAGGTGGACGCGGGCTCGACGGCAGCGGTGGGGCGCGACGGCTGCACTCCGTTGCGTGGAGAGCGGGACCGGGCTACCTGGGCTCGGCGCTGGTGCGCCGGCGCGGTCGCCGTCCGCTCGCGTTCCAGACGGAGCGCGGCCAAGCGGTAGGCGGCATGGTCCTGGCGCTCGCCGACGGCCAGCAAGTAGATCTCGCGCCGGTGCTGAGAAGTGGCGGGGGCGTCACGGAACTGGATGACCATCCGCCACCGGGTCTGCGGATCGACGTAGACCTTGTGACAGCCCGCCAGTTCTCGGGTGAGCGCCGCGCCGCGTTCGTTGCCGTGGACCAGGTGCTGCAGCTCCAGGAGTGCCAGATCGCGGACGCTCTCCGGGACGTTGCGCAGATCGGCCAGGGCCTCGGGGTGCGCGGCGAACGCGTAGCGGGCGGCCTTCACCGGGCACCTCCGCGCGTCCGCGCCGCAGCGGGCGGCGGCGTTCGGGGCGTGCCGACAGCAGATGGCGGAACGGCCAGTGGGGCGGGCGGCTTGGCCGTCGATCGGGCACGAGCGGCCTGTGCCCGGTGGGTCGAACTGGCATCTGGCGTCGGAGCGAGCGGGAGCGGAGTGGCGCGGGTCATGGCCCAGTCGTCGGCCGCTTCCGCCGTCGCGAACGTGCCCTCGCGCACGGTGTACGTCTGGAAGTACTTGTCGGTCTCTTCGAGGAAGAGCCGGTACGGGGCGGACGCCGAGTCGGGATGGTGGTCGTACACGAGCGTGCGAGTCTCGACGCCGAAGTCGAAGGTGCACGGGTTGTCGGTGAAGTCGTCGAGGACCTCGTACCGGCCGTCCGGGTTCGTGCGCAGTTGGTCTTCCAGGCGGGAGGTGAGGGCATCTGCGGGCCGGGGCCCGTGGTTACGGGTTGCCAGGGTGGCTTCCGGTGGGCAGCCCTGCCGGATCAGCCAGTTCTGGGCCAGGGGCACTACCGGGGCGCGCTCGACCTCGAAGGCGAACGTGCGCTGCTCGGTGTCCCGGGCGATGTGCAGGGTTACGAACTCGGCCTGCCCGGGAACGTCCCAGATGGCGGCCCGGTCGTAGAACAGAAAGTAGCTGTCGCGGCCGTCGGCGCTGTGGTGGTCGGCCATCGGCACGAACATGTCGTCCGAGAGCGTGACCCGGATGAAGTCGTCCTCGATGGTCTCTGTCGCGGCCTGGAAGCCGGCGAGCCGGTAGTCGTGTTCCAGGCTCTCGTAGAGGTCGTCCATGTCAGGCCACCAGGTCCACTTCGGGCGTGGCCAGCAACCGGTGGTTGGGGCGCGCAGAACTGGTGGTGCAAGCACCGAACGGGTCATCAGGAGCCCGGAGGTGGAACAGGGTGGGGTCGAGGTGGTCGCGGTGCCACGTCGACGGGCCGGTCAGGCCGGCTTCGATGTCGGTGAGCTGCTGCCAGGCCAGCCACAGAGCGTGCAGGCGGGCGACGGCTTCGGAGTGTTCCTTCCACTGTTGGCACCATGGCCGTGAGGTGCTGACCTCGCGGCCGTAGACCGGCATCAGCAGGTGGTGGACCCAGTTGGCCAGCGCGGCGAGTTCCTCTTCGTACGCCTTGCCTTCGAGCGCCAGGATGAAGATCGACGTCGGTATCTCCTGTGGAGTGCCAGGTTCGGCAGACGCGTTCGGACCTGCCGGACCTGGCACGCCGCTCGGGTCGATACCTTCGGACTCGGTGTCCGCCCCAGTGGACGGCTCATCGGTGAGTCGGGCAAGCGTCTCGCCCTGCTTGCGGCTCTCCGACACCAGCCGGGCGACTGTGGACACCAGATCGTCCAGATCGTGGTCCGCCACGCGTATCGGCTCGTTCTCCTGAGCGGGTTCAGCCATCGCTACCCCTTGGCGAGTTCGGGTGTTCGGGGTGGAGATGGTCCGGAGGAATCCGGGTTTGGCCCGGCCGGAGAACGGGTGTAGAAGCCGCCGTTCACCTGGGCCGATGGTGCCGACAGGCGCCGAGTTGGGGAGTCAGGAGTCGCAACGCGTGTGCGGCCTGCTGAGGTACAACTCCGTTGCCCAGCGCTGCGAGTTGAGCCGGACAGCCCAGCCCGGGGGTGGCAGTCACCCACCCCTGTGCAAGCCCCTGCATCCACTCCACAAACAGCGGGCTGAGCTGACCCGCTGCGTCGGTGGGGCGGGGTGCCGGACGCGTGGCCCGCTCCCAGCGGGCGATGGCCGCCGCGTACGGTCCCCAGCTCTGGGACCCTCCGGCCCGAACAAGGTGGGCGTCGCTGCCGGACATGCTCCGTACCCGTGTGTCGAGCGGGGCTTGGCCGTACGAGTGGAGGGCCTGATCGTGGTGCCCCGCAGGGAAGCCGCAGCCGGTGGCAGGGTCAAGTCCCCATTCCCATGGCGTTGATTCGGAGAGCACTTCGCCCCGTCGGATGCTTTCGGGGTGGGCAGTAGCCATTCCACCTCGTCGGCCAGGTTCGGGCCGTGGCCGCCTTGTTTCCGCTTCGTTGGGTGCTGACTGCCGCCGTTCGTCGCCAAGTTGCTGGTCGGTGTCTTCAGCAGCGGCGTCTCGCTCGGTGGGCCAGGCGGTGAGGAAGACCCGCTCGCGGCGATGCGGGGCGCCGACGTCGGAGGCGCGAAGCACGCACCAGCGCGCATCGAACCCGAGGTCGGCCAGGGAGCCAAGTACGGCGCCGAGTGCGCGCACAGCAGGCTGGCCTGCGGTGTCTCCCAGACACCACGGGCAGGGTTCCACGTCGCCAGGGGAACCGGCGGGGGAGGTGAGGAGTCCCCGGACATTCTCGATGACCACCAGACATGGCTTGAGGGCTTCGATGGCGCGGACCACGTAGAGCCACAGGCCGGACCGGTTGCCATCAACCAATCCGGCGCGACGGCCTGCGACGGAGACGTCTTTGACAGGGAAAACCTGCCGTCAGGACGCACACCCTCGGGACTTCCGCCCAGTTCACGGATGTGATGTCGCCCAGGTTCGGGACGGTGGGCCAGTGCCGGGCAAGGATCCGGGCCGGGCCCGGATCGATCTCGGCGTGCCAGGCGAAGGTGCCGCCGAGGACGGCCTGGACGCCGAGGTCCAGGCCGCCGTACCCGGAGCACAAACTGCCGATCGGCGGCGCCGAGCCATTGATGGAGAGTTCAGCGGCCACGACGCGGCTCCGGCAGATACGCGAGGCGCAGCGGCGAGGCTGGGGCGGGCGCGCTCGCCGCCGGCACCCGGTAGATGGAGTTCCTGGGCCGCGCCGAGCGGCTGAGCGCGGCCAGGGTGCGTGGCGGGGTGCCATCGAGGCGGTCCGCCGAACCGCGCAGAGAGTCGGCGGCCTCCTTGAGATTGAGCTGGACGAGCTCGAGGCGTTCCTGGACGACATCGAACGAGGCGCGTCGCCCGTCGCGCAGATTGGCGTTGTCGGGGTACTCGGCATAGCGCCGTAGGAACCCGATCTGGTTGAACGCCTCGGTGTGGTGCTCCACGGCCCGGCCGGCCGGAACCAATGCCTCGGTGTAGGCCCACATGACCGGGCCGAGGTCGAGCCCTGGATCGGAGTCGGTGTCGAGGAAGAGGACCTCGTCCGAGATGTTCCCGATCAACTCGGTCAGCGAGGACAGCCGGCGAGCCGCCGCACTCGGGGTTGGCGGACTGGCCGGAGCCGAGGGCACCTCGAAGTGGGGGAGCAGCCGCTCGAACTCGTGGGCAGCTCCGTACAGTTCCTGCTTCGCCAGAGCGGCGCGGCCGGTGTCATCGGTCATGACGGACTCCGGTAGGAGGGGCGGGCCGCTGGCGGCGCTGGGGACATGAGGGAGGCCGGAGGTTGGGCGCCGGGGTGGTGGGGCCGGCTGCGGGAGCGAGCCGCCTCGGTCTGTGCCGACCGTGGGGCGGCGTGGGGGCTGGAGCGGGGTAGACCTGGTTCGGCGCCGCTCGCAATGCGCTGACGTCGGCGTACGTCATCGAGTGGACGGAGCGCATGAAGCGCGTATCCGATCAACTGGCCCGGGGCCAGGGCCTCTTGCCCAGCAAGCTCGCGCACGTGGCGGGCCGCGGTTGCCGCCGTGCGGACGAGGGAGGTGGTGACGACCTGCTCGCCGTAGTGTTCGGCGGCGCCGCCACCGGCCAGGGGGTCGCAGATGCGTCGGACCTGCTCGGCATTGAGCGAGCCGTCGGCCAGCGCGCCGCGCCGCTGGGTCTCCCACAGCACGGTCAGCTGATCTATGGGCTCGCCGCGATGGTGCAGTGCCCCGAGTGCACGGTAGATCTGTTGATGCCCCGGGTCGGCGAAGTCGTCGGGGCGGAGCCATCGCACCAGATCCAGCAGTTGCTCGGAGCGAGCGGCAAGGCACCCCAGGAGAAGCTCCTCGTCGGCCAGGACTTGATCCGCCACTGGTTCCGGAGGAACGCCCAGAGGTGCGTACGCATCGGGTGGTTGTGCCGTACGCGGCTCGGTGCCCCAGACGCGGGCCAGGTCCGCGAGGACGTCGGACAGCACTTGGGCGTGGTGCACCGTCTCGTCGAGGGTCCCGCTATGGAGATCCGCGAGCGCGGCCTGATGCAGTCGGTCGGCGTGCTGGGCCACGCTGCGGTGGATGGCGCCCTCCAGCACCATGCGGCCGTAGAGCGGGGCATGGTCGGGGCGCGGGCATGCCGAGATCAAGAGGTGCGGATACACCGAGGTGAGCCCCAGGGTGTGACGGCTCGCCTCCTGCACGGTGTCAGTGACCCAGGCCAGCGGTACCGGGCCATCGACATCCGCGGTCGTCGCAGGGTGCCCCTCGGCCCGCAGCTTGAGCATCGCGGCGTACAGCGCCGCGTGCGCCGGGCGGTCGAAGTGCTCCGGTCGGAGCCAGTCCGAGAGAGGGCCGAGCTGCCCGGGATCAAGGAACAGCGCGCCCAGGACGGCCTGCTCAGCCTGGACGAGCGGGGTCACGAGCGCGCCTTGCGCGGCTTCGTCCGCGTGGCTCGGAGCGCGGCGACAGCCTGGTCGGCGGCGGCCAAGTCGGCCGCGAAACGGTCGAGTTCACCTGTGAAGGCTGGATCCGTGGCGAGGAGCGTGCCGGAGAGGCTGACCATCCACCAGTGGGCTCCACGTCGGACGATCGGGGTTCCGGCGAGGCGCTCGGAGCGGCGTACGGAAGCCCAGGGCGGTTGAGAGTGGGACATGGCGGTACCTCAAGAACAAGCGGGGGCCGGATGGGACGGGTGCGGAGCACGGGGTCTGGCCCTCCTTGCGTGGAACATCGGCGGTGTCATGCTGCCGGGCCGAGGTCGTCGCGGCGCAGGGACTTGGCCAGTGCGCGCTCGGTGATGGCGGCGGTCTCCTTGGCGGAAGCGGCGCCGAGGAGATCGGCGTTCGGCTCGCGGTACCAGGGCTTGAGGTCGAGCAGCGCGGGGCGGATGCCAGTGGCGAGCAGCAACGCCGAGCCCTTGGGCAGAGCGCGGATCGCGTCGGCGGGCAGCACGCGCTCCTGGCGCATGGAGACCGACGTCGACTTGCCCGACTCGCTGGTGGACACCGATACCGTGCGGACGTCGTGGTCACCGACGAGCCGGGAGAGCTTGTCGGCGAAGTCGGCGTCGTCGATGCCGGACCCGACGAGTTTGATCGTGGCGGCGGACCAGAGGGCGTCCATGCCGGCCTCGCCCCACACCCGTACGCCCTGGCGGTAGGACTGCAGGATCGTGACCGGGATGACGCCCCGGCTGCCGAGGTGCGAGTACAGGTCCGGAAGGTCGGCGATCTTGCACACGTTGGCGGCCTCGTCGAGGATCGCCAGCAGCGGGGCGTCGAGCCGCCCGCCGTCGCGCTCGGCCTGGATGACGGCCGCGCGCATCACCGCGTCGGCGGCGGCAGCGATGATCGCCGAGGCCGACCCGCCGCCGTCCTTGGACAGTAGGAACAGGGTGTCCTTGCTGGTGGCGAATGCCTCGGGTGTGAACTCCCGTACCTTCGCCAGGCCGTTGGGCGGGGTGACCCAGGCCGCGATCGCGGGGTCGAGGAGGCAGCTCGCGTACTGCCGGGCCGTCTCGAAGATGCCGTCGCGGGTCTCGACGGCACCGGCTACGGTGCCCTGCAACTGGGCGGCGACCGCGTCGAGGCCGGCGTCCTGCAGCAGGTCGATGGGGGTGCGGTCGGCAGGCGAGGCGAGCCAGGCCAGTACGTCGGTGATGGGGCGGCGGTCGCGGGCGGCGGCGAGGAAGAGCGCGGTGAGAGTGTTCGCGGCGGCGGTGGACCAGAAGTCGCCGGCGCTCGACTCATTGACGGATGCGGTCACGAAGTGGCCTGCCAAGCGACGGGCCCCGGTGAGATCGCGGGCGTCGGCGAGGATGTCCCACCACATCTCCTGGGAGGCGTGGGCGATTTGCTGCGGGTCGAACGTCCACACCGTGCCGACCTCGGTGCGAGCGGCGGCCGTCGCGGTGAATGCGTCTCGGGCGGCCTTGTTGCTGGTCAGCAGTACGGGGCCGGGCGCGCGCAGGATCGCGGGAACCGCAAGACCGGACGTCTTCCCGGACCGGGGCGCCATGATCGCGACGATCACGTCCTCCCACGAGGAGCGGACCTCGCGCGCCCCCGACGGCAAGGTGCCGAGCAGGACACCACGGTCGTCCGGTGCGACCTGTTTGGGCTTGGCACCCTGCAGGCTCGGGCGGAGGTCGATCGCCTTGGCGGCGATCTTCTTCGGCAGCAGATCGGCGAGATCCCGCTGGTCGGCCAGCCCGCTTGAGCGGCCGCGAAGCCGCGACCACGCCTTCAGGCCAAGCAGCGTGGCGGCCAGGAGCACGAGCGCGGGCAGGACGTAACACCCGACGATCACGGAGGGCCGGGCGAGATGGGGCCAGACCTGATCGGGGTGCAGCAGCGATTCTGTCGGGCGGTATGCGGCCCAGTGGTCGGAGCCGACGACGGCGTTCGCGAGATTGCCGAAGAACCAGGCCAGGTTCCCGCCGCCGATACCGAGCGCCGCGACGGCGATCAGCAGATACAGGAGGCCGTCGGTGCCGGTGGTGGTCGAGGGCGTGGTGGTGCGTGAAGGAGACAAGGCGCGGTCCCATGACGTGCTGAGGGGCGGAGGGAGAACTGGGGCCGGCGGGCCGTTCTGGTGATCATGAGAGGGACTTCCGCGTGGTTGGGGTGTGCGGTCAGCGGGTGCGGTCGGGCCGCTGCTCGGTCGGGAGGGTGCGTGCAGGAGGGTCCGTTGGGGTCTCTGTTGTCTGGGCGCGCCGCGGTGTGGCGGTGGCGAAGTAGCCCGCCACCTTCTGGCGCCAACTCGGAGCAGGGGAGGGCGGAGTGGGGCCCAGGTCGCGCAGGTCGTCACCGACTCCGTCGAGGTAGTCGCCCAGGGAGCGGATCTTCTCGGCTGCGCTCTCCAGACGCATGGCCACGTGGGCGGCGTCCGTGCTGGGCACCGCGTCAGCCTGCTCGGCTGCGTGGTCGAAGAACTCGCCGAGACGGATCAGCACCCCGTCCTGCGGATCAAGAACGTGCTCGGTCACCTCGGCCGCTGCCGAATACGTCCCGACTTCGTTGAGCTGGTCGATCAGCGAGAGGATCTGGTGGCCGTAAGTGCGCTGACCTTGCGGATCGGACGGCGTGGTGACGGGGCCGACGAGCAGGTCCTTGCCCAGGTCCACGTCATAGCCGACGGCGGTGAGCATCCGGGCGGCGTGGCTGGCCATCTGATTCTCGCGCTCCTCGCCCATGTCCCAGGGCAGGCGGTACCAGAAGGAACGAATGGACTGCTCGTACTGGAAGCCTGCGCGCTTGAGCAGGGTGTGGGCGAGTTCGTCGCCTCCTTCAGCGATGACGTTGCCGGTCGTCTCGCGGGCGATGATGATCTCGGGAGGTGTGGACATGCGGGGCTCCGGTTCAGTTGTTGCCGGGGGTTAGCGCGCGCGAGCCGGTCGTGGCAGCGGTGCGGCAGAGCGGTGTTCGACTGCGGGTGCTGGGAGCCGTGGCGGTGAGGCAACGGCGCGCGCCGGGGACATGGCCGTGGCGGCTTGGGCCCGGGCTGGGGCAGCGGCCGACTGCTCGGTGGGCGAAGCCGCTGTCCGTTTCCACTCAGGTCGGTCGAGAAGGTCGTGGGATGCCGACAGATGTGGGCCGGGCTGAGAGTCATAGGCGGCATCGGAGGTGACGCTGTACTGCGCGGCCCGTAGCGACTGCACCGCCTGCCTGCCGCGCCGTAGCGGATCCCGGTGGGGCTCGGTCAGCGCGTACAGATCGCTGTCGGGCAGGCGCTCGAAGCCGACGCGCCCGAGCATGTGGGCGGCGACAGGGTTGTCGTGGGAGGTCGCCGCTACGACGCCGTAGTGGGCGTGGTGGCCGATGGTGATGTGCGGGTGTGTGTCCGCCACGAAGATGCACCTCGCAGAGGTCGGGGCCGTACAGGGGAGATGAGGGTGCGGGCTGAAGGCGGATTTGGTGGTGCCGGAGGTCTGCGCTAGTCAGCGCGAGCGCGGGGGCGTGTCGCCGCGGAACAGCCGGGTCGCGGCCGGGCGGACCGAGGAAGATTCGAGTGCCGCGTTGATGTGCTGGAGCGCGTGCGGAGACCAGGCGCGTGCCGCTTCGGGCCGCTGCGGCCCTCGATGCGGTGAAGTTGGTTCAGCCGCCAACGCCCTTTCAGCCTGGGTGATTTCGGTGAGCACGTCGGCGTGCTCGAACCAGGTGAGGGCGTAGTGCCAGCCTTCGGCGTTGCGCAGCGCGATGGCTCGCTGCCAGGTCTCCTGGTAGTGGGGGTGCTCGGGAACCAGGACCTCGGCGACGAACTCGGACTCGCCCTGGACCCGCGTGCCGCCCTTCAGAGCGTCGCGCAGGACCCGGAGCCGATACGCCCAACGTGCGGCCACCCGCTCGTCGGGACCAAGGTGCGGGAGGGACGCCTCGGCGTGCGCGAGTAGCGGAGGGCCTTGGCGGAGATAGGGCTCGAACTGCGCCCACATCTCGGCATCCCGCTGCTGTTGGCGCAGGCCGTAGCGGTCATCGAGTGGCCAGCCCTCCCCGTCGCAGAGGCTGTCCGAGACTGCGTCCCACTCGGCCAGGGCCCGCTCTCCAGCGGCGGTGGCTGTGGCCAGTCGATTGGTGCGGGCCGGATGCACGGCGCGCTTACGGACCTGCGCGGTGACCGACGCCGGGCGGCCGAGGTCGACGTCATCGATGACCACCTGATGGTCGGCGACTTCGGTGTAGAGCTGTTCGAGGGCTTGCTGGACGGCGTCCGACTGCGACGTGCCCAAGGTGTACTTGTATTCGGGGTGCCCCGTGGAGAACCCGGCGTCGAGGAGCAGATCCTGCGCTTCTTCCTGGTCATCGTCGGACACGGTGGCGGTCAGACCCAGGTGACTATGGGGGCTGAGCGTGATCCAGGCGGGTTCAGTCATGGTGGGTCCCGGCGGCGCGCGTGGCGAGCACCCGATCGCCCAGGCGGTGAGCCTCGTGCCGAGCACCGAAGGGGCCGGTGGCCAGAGGGATGTGCCGGTCGGCGGCGGACACAGTGGTGGCGTCGAGGTAGAACCGGGCCAAGCGTCCTACGGTGCGGTGCAGGGAGGCGTACGCAGACATGGGGATGCCTTCCGTGGAGGAGTCGTTCGAAGGCGCGGGGCTCGGAGGGCGCGCGGGCCCCTCGCCGGTGGCGCGGATTCGGCGTGTCAGGCCGTCATCCGCACGTCGGTGTCGAAGAGTTCGAGCTCGCGAGGATGGAGCAGGTGCTGCGTGATGAAGGAGCGCCCTGCCACCTTCCACAGGCCGCGTCCCTTGGTCAGAGCGGAGACGGCCTGGGTCTCGACGCCGGTCAGGCCCAACAGAGCTGCTGAAGCGGCGAGTTGGTCGGCTTCCTGGCGGTAGATGATGCGGGTGGAGCAGTCGGTGAGCAGGCCCTCGGCCAGGGCGCGCCCCCGGGAGCCGGCGTCGCCTGCGGTCAGCAGGTCGGAGAGGCGGTGGATGATCATCATGTTGGCGATGCCGAGGCCGCGGCTGAGCTTCCACTGGCTCTGCATGCGCTCCAACAGGGCGACGTGCCGCATCACCCGCCACGCCTCGTCGTAGATCACCCAGCGGCGGCCACCGGCGGGGTCGGAGAGCGCGGACTCCATCCAGGCGGAGGCACAGGTCATCGCCAGGACGAGCGCGGTGTCGTCGCCGGCGCCGCCGAGCCGGGACAGGTCGATGGAGAGCATCGGCGCGGCCGGGTCGAAAGCCACGGTGGACGGGGCGTCGAACATCCCCGCCAGGTCGCCGTGTACTAGGCGGCGCAGCGCGTGGGCGAGGTCCTCGGCGGCCTGGCCGAGGCGCCCGGAGAGTTCGCCCAATGCGCCGTCGAGCTGTTCGGGGGAGCCCAGGACGTACGCGATCTGTCCGAGCAGGGGAGTGGCGCCGGTGGTTTCGGCGTGCGTGACGACCTGATCCAGTGCCACGTCGAGGGCCGTGTGCTCCATGGGGTGCAGCTCGCGGCGCAGGACCGTCTTCGCGAGAGAGCCGAGCAGGAGAAGGCGGCGCTTGCGCACCTCGGTGCGCCAGTTGTCCTCGCTGACCCCGGCAGGCCGGGTAGGGGCGTCGAGCGGATTGAGGCGGCCGGGCAGACCGGGCCCGAGCGCGATGGTCTGCCCGCCCAACTCGTGCGCCACGATGGTCCATTCGCCCTTCGGGTCGCACGGCACATAGATGCGGTAGCCGAAGGCGACAGCACGCAGGGCGAGCGACTTGGCGAGGGCGGACTTGCCCATGCCGATGACCCCGGCGAGCAGAATGTTGGGGTTGGTGAACCCGTCGAGCCGTCCGTAGAGGGCGAACGGGTCGTAGGTGAAGGCGGCCTCGGCGTGCACGTCCCGGCCGACGTAGATGCCCTGCGCGCCCAGGCCGCCCTCGGCGAGGAACGGGTAGGCGCCGGCCGCGACCGCGGTGGTCATCCGGTGCGAGGGCAGTTTGAGCTTGCCGCCGCGTGCGGAGGCGTCACCGGGACGTCCGGCGGGCGGATAGGTGGCGCGCAGGTCGGGGTCCAGACCGGGCGCAGTAGGCCGGGATTCGGGCCGACCTGCGTGCCTGGCCTTGCCGCGTGCGACGGCGAACTGGTCCCGGGCGGCGCGGGCGGTGCGCCGGTCCGACTTGCGGGGAACGAACAGCGGGCTGGCGCTGGCGCGGTTGGTGCGAGAGGGCATGGCGGTGGTGCTCCAGGGATTCAGTGGCGGGTGAGGCCGGTGAAGGGGTCGCGCAGATCGGCCGGGGTGTGATCCCGACGGACCCGGGCGGCCAAGGCCAAGTGGCGTTGACAGACGGTGAGGTCGGGAGCGCCTTCTGGCAGCCGTGCGCGACACGTCTCCCGAGCGGGGAGGCGGCCGGTCTTGGAGTGCGGCGCCGCGTGGAAGGCGGCGTGCAGATGGTCGGCTGCCTGCCACAGCCGGATCCGGCAGGCCCTCAGGTGGTCTCCCTCCGCGCCGGCGACTGGCGCGGTTCGTACGGCGTGCGCGTCGAGCACGTCGTACAGGGCGAGCAAGTGGGCGTGCAGGGAGTCCAGTTCGGTCCGTCCGGCTGCGACCTGGGCGACGGGCATGTTGATGGCCCGGTGGAAGTCGAGCGCGGAGGTGGCGAACGGGATGAAGTCCGGAGCCAGTTCGGGCAGGGGCTCGGTCGGCATGGGGTGCCCTTCGGTAGAGCGCGGAAATCGGTGGTGCGGGTGCGCTACGGGCGGGCGAGCGGCAGAGCGGCGCTGGTGAAGGCTTCGGCCTGCTGCCAGGTCAGCGGACGCAGGTCGATCAGAGCGGCGACGGCGGCCGTCTCGATCGCGGCGCAGGCAGCGTTGAGCTGTTCATCGCTGTCCGCGCTGACGGTGAGCAGCCCGGTCAGGGCGACGTCGGCATGCCCGGCAATCAGCTGGCGTTCGCGCTGCTTGATGTCCGCGTACTCGACCGAATCCTCCTCGGAATCGACCTGGCCCTTGCGGGCGCGCTCGGCCGCATCCGCGATCACGGTGGCCTTCTTGCGCTGCACATCCTTGAGCGCCGCGTCCAGACCCTTGGGCCCGTACGTCAGAGAGAGGCTGCGGCGCACTCCGGCGGTGAACAGGAGCTGGTGAAGGAAGCCCGGGCTGGTCTCGATACGCGGCCAGTTCTCGATCCAGAACGTGGCGTGGTGGGCCGAGTCCGTCTGGATGCGGTCGGCCTTCTCCACCAGGACGACCGGCCCTGCGGCGGCGGGGTCGGCCTGTGGGCGGCCGGAGGAGGACCAGCGGTCGAGGGCGGCTGATGCCTTGGGGTCGTACGCGGTGCGGATCACGGCCGCGATCTCGGCTGCCGCTAGCCAGTTGGACGGCATGAGACCGGAGTTGCGGGCGGCCTGGTCGAAGGTGGCGGTGAGCTGGGCCAGGACGGCGAAGGCGCCGGTCAGTCCGCCGCCGGCCTGGTTGATCAGGCGGCGAGCTGCCTTGATGTCGAGCGCGAGGGCGACGTACGCCTCGTGCGGCGCTGCCGCCGGTCCGGCTGCGGCCAGCAGCTCGGAGTAGATCGGCCCGGCCAGCGGGGTGGCCGCGTTGCCGTGCTCGCTCCAGTACCGGTTGAGGGCGTCGCCGGAGTCGGGGACGGTGCGCTCCAGGACCTGGACGCGGGCGATGTGGCCGGTGCGGGCGAGCGCGGCCAGAGTGCGCCCCCAGCCGGAGACGTTGCTGGTCTGTGTTGCCGGGTCGAGCAGGGCGAAGGCTCGCGAGGAGACCTTGACCACGGCTGTGAGGGTGCCGGTGTGCGGGTCGTGCACCGCGCCGAAACGTCCGCCCGGGGCAGTGGCCACCCGCAGCGAGGCAGCCGTGCCCGGTAGGTGAAGGAGGCCTTCGCGCTGCGGCCGGGTGGAGGGGCGGGCGAGCCAGACGAGCTGGCCCCGGAAGCGGCGCAGCACGTACTGGATCACGATCGGCGCCCAGTCGGCGAGCGCCCGCCCGCGGTGCCGAATGAAGACTGCGGCCAGTACGAGTGCCCATAGCGGAAACAGCTTCAGCGCCCCAATGACGCCGGTGGAGAGCAGCACCGCCAGGAGCAGCAGTCCCGTAGCCGAGACCACGATCAGCTGCGGCGCGGAAAGGCCGAGCAGGACGCCACGACGCGAGCGGTGCGGGAACTTCACGGTCGCGGGACCGTCGGGGTGTGGAGCGGAAGAGTGCATGGCGAAGCCGTCCTTGGAACACGAACTGACGAAGGATGCAGGGAAGAGGGGCGGGGCGGCCGGGCCAGGTTGGGCCTCGGCCACCCCGCAAAGTGCGGGCTAGCCGTCGGAACCGCTGGGCGGCGTGGGGTAAACCCAGCTCTGCGGGGTGACGGTGCCCTGTGGCGGAGGCCCGCTGCGCCGGGCTGCCGGCGGGTCCTCGTGCAGGACCTGCGGCGGAGCGACGGACGCGCCCTGCGGGGTCGGACCGGAGGCCACCGGAGCTGCATCCGCTTCGCCCTGGCCGGGGCGCTGGATGAGGGGAACCCCGCGGTCGCCGTCGGTGGGAGGCCGGCGGATCAGGGCGCGGCCCTTGTCACCGGTGGCGTTGGGGTCCTCGCCGAAGCGGAAGTGGGTCTGCTTCGGCTTGCCGCCCCCGCTCGAGCCACCAGTCGGGTCGATCCCGGAGGCCACCCCGCCCGAGCCCTGGCCCGGCACCGTGGCCGGGCCCTGCGGAGCGGGCATCCCGGTGCTGGCCTGCATGGCGAGCTGACCCGCCGTCTTCGCCGCACCGGCAGCCACCGCCATGCCCGCCACACCGGTGCGGTGCAGGTCGTCGTGCCCACCGCCGTCGGCAGCCCAGTGCACGAACTTGTACGTCGCGTACGGGCAGAGCATCACCAGCACCATCACGACCAGACCCGCCAGCGCGTCGGACAGCGCGCCGAGCCCGTCACTCGCTTCGGTCTTGCCCATGGCCGAGACGCCCAGCAAGAACACGATCGTCATCAGCAGTTTGGAGACGACCAGCGTGCTGGTGGCCTCGATCCAGCCACGCCGCCAGCGCCGCGCGACCTCCCACCCACCGCCCGCCCCGGCGAACACCGCGAGCGAGACGAGGATCAGGATGCCGACCTTGCGGGCCACCATGACCGCCCAGTACAAGAAGGCGCCGACCGCGCAGCCGAGCGCGATGATCGCGGGCACGCCCCAGCCAAGGCCGTACATCGCCCCCAGCTCGTTGACCTTGATGACGCGGCGTATCGCGTCATCCACCGAACTGTTGGCGGCCTTGAACAGACCGGCGCTGAGCGCATCGACCACGGTGATCGCCACAGTGGTGCAGGCGATGGCGGCGAACGCGAACAGGACACCGATCACCGTCCCGTAGAAGGCCTGGGCGAGCGCCTGCTCGTCACGGCGCCAAGCAGCCCGGGTGAGCTGAAGGCAGAACGTGCCGACGGTCAGCACGAGACCGATGGGCAGCAGCAGCTCGTAGTTGTGGCGGAACCAGTCGGCGTTCAAGTCGATCGCCGTGGTCTTGTCGACGGCCTTGGTCGCCAGGTCTGCCGCTGCCTGGGCCATCTCGCCCATCGACTTGGCGATCCAGGCGCCGATGCCGTCGGTGACGGCTTCACCGGTCGCGCCGACGACACCGCCGACGGTGTCGCACACCGTGTTCATCAGCGGAAGGTCACATGCCCCCATGAGGGCACCTCCTTTCGGGAGTTGAGGGCCGCGATCACGGCGAGACGGTCGGCAGGACCCCGACCAGGGCGCAGTCCTGGTGCGGACGGCACTGAACGGCGAGGGTCGTGGAGCGTGACTCGGCTCCGGCGCCTGAGCCCTTCCAGGCGATGGACTGCTTGCCGGAAACCGTGACTGCGTAGACGTACGCCTGCGTGATCGCACCTGGGTCTTGGGCCAGGGCGGTCTTGAACGCCTGCGGGAAATGCCCCTCGCCGACCGTGGCCGTGGCGTGCTGGCGGTTGTCGCGCATCCGCGACCACAGCACTCCGCTGGGCACCTGCTCGGTGACCGACTTCCAGTCGCTCACCTTCTTCTCGTCGGTCATCCACCGCCTGAGCCCGGACAGCTGCTCGGCCTGTGAGGATGAGCGGGTGTCATAGCTCCACAGGGCCTTGGTGGCGCCTTTGGCGAAGGCGATCGGATCGCTCGTCTTAAGCGGCGCTGCCACTGCCGGACCGGCACTCGGCGGAGGAGACGGAGAGGTGGCCGTCCCGGTCGAGGACGACCGCTGCGGGGTTGTCTTCTGCGCGGTCGGGGAGTCCGGGCGGGTGACGTACGCGAGCAGGCCGGCAATCGCCAGCAACACCGCGAGCACGACACCGCCGATGGCCGCGCGACGAGGCACCGACGCCGGCCCCCGGAAGAGGCGCTCGCCAGAGGAAGGGAATCGCTTCTTCGGCATCAGTGGACCTGCGTCCCCATCGCCGAGAAGAACGCGACGATCCCGTTCGCCGCGCCCAGCAGCAGGGCGCATCCGGCTGCGACGACCGTGCCCTTCTTGCCATTGGCCTCGGCCTGGTGTCCGCCGCTGTGATGACCCCAGGCCCACACGATCGCCGAGATCGCGAGCGCGCCGACGACAGCGATGATGCCGAACAGGTTGATGCTGCCCATGACCTTCTTCAGGACATCGAGACCGGGCAGGCCGCCCTCGCTCGGGCTGACACCGGGGTTGTACGCCAGGATCTGGGCGTGCTGGATGAGCTTCACTGGAACTCCAGTTCGGTCTTGGGCGTGCGAAGGCCCGGAAGGAGGAGGAGCGGAAGGGGGGAGGGGAGGAGCGCCGGTCAGACGATCCGGCGGGCGGCCAGCACGTCCGGCCGCCAGTCGGCGAGGGTCGAGATCTTGACCACGTCGCCGGTGTGCGGGGCCTGCAGGACTAGGCCCTCGCCAATGAACATCCCGACGTGTTCCGGGACTTCGGCCGTGCCGTTGGTGAAGAGGAGGTCACCCGGCTTGAGAGCGTCGACGCTGACCGCCTTGCCCTCCTTGACCTGCGTGTACGTGGTCCGGGAGAGCGAAATGCCACCGGCCTTGTACGACGCCTGCATCAGGGACGAGCAGTCGCAGCGACCCATCGGATCCTGACCGTGCGGATCGCTGCACTCGCCACCCCACTGGTACGGGGTGTCGAGCTGCCCGAGCCCCCAACGGATCGCGGTCTGAACCGACGTGGGTGCGGTAGCCGGGATCTTGTAGCCCTTCGGGAGGGCGCCGGCGGGGATGGGACCGAACTTCGTCCCGTCCTCCCCAGTACCGCACCCGGCGGACGCCGCCTCCGAGGCGCTGCTCACGGAGTGCTTCTCGCCGGCCTCGTCTGAGCCAGAGACCGACGGAGTCGGCAACGACGAGGCGATGGCCTTCTGGAGGGCCGTTGCGAGTGATCCCCACTTCGCGTACGCCTCGGGAAGGCCACTCTGCTGCACTGCCTGCGCGGCCTGCGTGACGGTCATGGACTGCCACCCGGAGACCTTGAGCAGTGCCTCGTAGAACTTCGTCGAGGCATGAACCGGGTTACGGACCTGGGCCGCCGTCCCCCAACCTTGGCTGGGACGCTGCTGGAACAGGCCGAGCGAATCCCGGTCGCCGTAGTCGAGGTTGCGAAGTCCCGACTCCTGAAGGGCTGTTGCCAGCGCCACTACCTGGCCGCGGGCTGGAACCTTCATGGCGATCCCGGTAGCCAGGATCGTCTTGGCATTCGGTATCTGCTCGGCGGGGTCGTCGAGCCTGGGGAGCGATACCGAGCCTTTCCCATGCCCCTTGAGGATCGACGCGACCTGCTTGGCCACGGCTGCGGAATCCACGGCCTGCGCACCACCTTGCGAACAGGCGGCAGCTTGGGCCGAATCGGAGCCGGCCATCGCCACGGTCAGCGGGGCGATCAGCAGGAGGGGGCCGAGGGCGACAGAGCCGACGATGACCGGGGCTGTCTTCACGGCCGAGGCCCCATCGCCGGATGGTGGGGCGGGGAGGCCGGCCCCGGAGACGGCCGTGCTTGGGCATGCTGCATCAGCAGCTCCTTACTCGTAGGCAGCACGGCGCGGGCGTTCTCGTCGAAAAGGCCACCCGGACCGAGCCGGTCAGGAATACGCAATCCCGTGAGTCGAGATGGGAAACGGAAGGCCGGGATCGGCTAAATCCAGGCCATCCGGATTCCCGTCTGATGCGGAGCGGCAGCCAGCCGCCCTCGTAATCTCACACGCCACACGGAGGAACACTCCCGCCCAATTCACAGACTGATTCGCGGGTGCCGAAACAGCGCCCGTGTACCAGGGCGACACGCAACAGCACAGCTCAACCGGTACGGAACGGAGCCCTGCCCGTCGAACATGCCGTGAGAGTAGAGACGAAATCCGGCCGTACCAAACGGCCTCAACGCGAAGATTGGCGTACCGCCTTGCGAAGATCACGGCCATTAGGTCCGGCCGGAATCGATGGCTAACCTCCGGGGCATTGCCCGCCTGGTAGATGCCATTGTGCTTTCAGGCGTGGAGCTCTACGCCGTGCGGAACTTGGCGAATTGCCGGTCACGCGCACGGACCTCCTGCGAAAAGAGAACCGCGCAATGCCGTACACCCTGCACCGAGGCGATGCCCTGGCCGCGCTCGCCGGCATCCCCGACAACAGCGTCGACGCCGTCATCACCGACCCGCCCTACAACAGCGGGGGCCGCACCAGTAGCGAACGTACCGGCCGCAGTGCCCGCGCCAAGTACACCTCCGGCGACGCGGAGCACGACCTCGCCAACTTCCCGGGTGAGAACCGCGACCAGCGGTCCTACGGCTTCTGGCTCAGCCTCCTGTTGACCGAGTCCTACCGGGCCACCGTCGAGTCGGGCACCGTAATGGTCTTCACGGACTGGAGGCAACTGCCCACCACCACAGATGCGTTGCAGGCCGCGGGCTGGACCTGGCGAGGTATCGCCTCCTGGCACAAGCCGGTCTCCCGCCCGCAGAAGGGCCGCCTCAAGCAGTCCTGCGAGTACATCGTCTGGGGCACCAAGGGACCGGTGGACGCCAACCGGAACCCCGTCTACCTGCCGGGCCTCTACACCGCGAGCCAGCCCCGCAAGGACCGCGTCCACATCACCCAGAAGCCCGTCGAAGTCATGCAGGAGCTGGTCAAGATCTGCCCGCCCGGCGGCACCGTCCTCGACCCGTTCACCGGCTCCGGCACCACCGGCGTGGCTGCCCTGCGCGAAGGCCGCCAGTTCATCGGCATTGAGCTGTCCGACCACTATGCCGACATCGCCGAGCAGCGGCTGCACGGAGCCCTCACCCAGGACGACTTCGAACTCGCCGGGCCGGAGAAGTGAGAATGCGCAGAAGACCGCAGGGACGAGGCGTAGGAAGGGCTGTTGCTCCGCCGAGCAGGTGGAGCAACAGCCCTTCCTCGTTTGAGTTACCCGGTCTCGACGCTGCGCTGTATCAGGCCGGCGGCGCGATCGAGGTCTTCGCGGGAGGCGATGCGCACCTCGACGACGTCGCCCTGCAGACCGAGGCTGCCGAGCCCACGCAGATCGCGGGTGAAGCCGTCGCACAGGTCCACCGCGTCAGGATCGAGACGCAGATTCACCACGAGCACCCTGTTGCGAGGCTGGATGCGCACCGTGGCGACGTTCTTGATCCGGCGGTAGGAGAAGTAGTGCAACTGCGGCTCCATCTGCACATCACGGTGCGACAGCAGTAGCTCGTCGAGATCGGCATAGAGTTCCCGCAGCTTCAGAGGCGACGCGTCGAGATACTGCTGAACCGACTTCGGCGCACAGGAGCCGGCCCGTGCCGACGACGAGACCTTGCCGCGCGCCTTGGTCCGGGAACCGCCGGTCGCGGTGACGAGCTGCAGCGCGACGGAGTCGTCGAAGACCCGATAGACAATGAGGTCGATCCGGTGAGGGATCATCTCCACCGCCACCGTCTCGTGGTGGGTGAAGGCGCCAGCGACGCACACGATCCGCGGGGCGTTCCAGTCGACCTTTCCGGCCGCCTCGTCGCCGAACCGGGCCTTCACCAGGTTCTTGAACTCATTGGGGTGGTCCTGCAGCCAGCACAGGTACGAGAGTGCCTGGACGACGACCGCCTCGTCGCGGGTCCGCTTGTACTCCACGACGACCGGTGTGCCGTTCTCGTCCAGGCCGAGCGAGTCGATTCGACCCCCGTGTCGCCCTGTGTGGTACTCCGTAGCCAGGAAGCGGATGCCGAGCATGGTCTCCATGTTGGCCTCAATCAGCCGCTGCAGCTCGGCTTCCACACTCACGGCCTCCCCTGGGATCTCCGTGGCATTCTGGCCTCTGACCCTGAAGACCTTCAGGCTACTCATGGGCCCTCCCCGCCATCCCGACTGATCGTTGTGGAGCAACAATCGAGGTCAGGAAGTGTTTATTCCTGGCGTAACTGCCCCCTCCCTGTTGGTTGCACCCCAGCGCCTTTGGCTGGGGGCCGTTTGGGGGTGCAGTGGCGACCCTCGAAACCTGGCTACTCGTACGTAGGCCGCGAGAGGCACCAACCGCATCAGTGACCTGGTCAAGGCACTCCTGAGCCCCCACCTCCTGCCATCAACGTGAGGTTAGAAAGGCTCGGTGACGGAGGATGCAGGCCGCAAGTGTCCGGGAGTCCAAGCGAGTTGAGCCCAAGCTCAACGCCAGATCTCAACCCGCCGGAGTGTGTTCTACCTCTGGCTGAAAATAGCCCCCACTGCACCATGCGTAACACATACTATTTGTCGCCCCGCTTGCCGCAGATTGCAGGGCGATGGTGGCGCGGATTTTGCCAGGCTGAACCAGGAGCGCCATGCACGTCACCCACGCCAGAGTGAGCAACTTCCGCGCCTTGCGCGACGCGGAGGTCCAGGTCGATGCGTCAACGACGCTGATCGTGGGCCGGAACAACAGCGGCAAAACATCATTCGTAAATCTGTTCGAGAAGTTTTTCAGCGCAAGCGACGACGTCAAGTTCGTCCTCGAGGACTTCACCACAAGCCGGATCGCCGACTTGGAGCACGCCCGCAGACAGTTCACCGAGGCAGTGCAGTTGGACGCTGACGGCGACGAAGAAGCCGCTGTCGCTCTGCGGAGCAAAGCGCTCGAGCTGGTGCCGGCCATTCATCTAGCGATCACGATCGACTACGACGAGGAAGACGACCTCGCTCCCATCAGCTCTGCGATCCTCGATCTCGATGAGACCTGCCACAGCGTCCGAATTGTGGCCGAACTTGCTGCCACCGACCCGGTGAACCTCCTGGCGGACTTCAGCGAAGCTGCTTACCGTGCAGGCAGCCAGTTCAACAGCCACAAGTGGCTGCGCAGGAAGTTCAACGAATACTTCACGGCGACGTACCGCGCGGTGAGCCCCGTGGATGACTCGGTCAGTCGCGAACTCAAGCCGAGCGCCGCGCGATCGATGCTGGCAGTCCGATTTATCTACGCGCAGAACAAGTTCGACGACACTCCCGCGGACAAAACCCGAACCCTGTCGAAGACTTTCGAGGCCTACTACCGAGCTTCAAGCAGTGACGACAAACGAGGGCAAAACGTCGACCAGATCGAGGAAGCGCTTGCCTTGGCGTCGAAGCAATTGGATGCCAACTACGACGAGCTCTTCGAACCATTCCTGAACGACCTGAATCACTTCGGCCTGGAGCTGATGTCTCCACTGCACTCACCTCGGATCGTCGCGCTGATCGAGGGTGCCGCCGTCTTGCGTGGGAGTACCCGGATCCAGTACCCCTCCGGAGACGCCCAGTATCCCCTGCCTGAAGGGCACAATGGCCTCGGCTACAGCAAACTCATCTTTACGATCTTGCAGATCCGTGGCTTCATCGAGAGCTGCAGCCAGGCCAGCCCGCAGCCCGCGCTGCAGGTCCTGTTCATCGAGGAGCCAGAGGCGCACCTGCATCCCCAGATGCAGGAGACGTTCATCAAGAACATCGAGGAGTACATCAAGAACAAGACCGACCGGAACGTGCAGGTCGTCATCACCACGCACTCTTCCCACATGGTCGCCAGAAGCGGATTTTCGAAGATCCGCTACTTTGACGCGACTGAACGTCACGTGACTATCAAGGATCTGTCCACCTTCCAAGCCAACGTGAAGAAGACGCGTGACGGCAGAGAGACACTCCGGTTCCTGGAGCAGTACATGGAATTGCACCGTTGCGACATGTTCTTTGCAGACAAGATCATCCTCGTCGAGGGGACCGCGGAACGTCTTCTGTTGCCTAGGATGATCGGTCGCTGTGCCGCGCGTCTGCAGCACCAATACGTCTCGGTCATTGAAGTGGGTGACGCCTACGCGATTCGCTTCCGCAGCCTGCTGGAATTCCTCAATGTCAAGACTCTCATCATCACAGACATCGACTCCGTCGACCCTTCCCAAAAGAAGCGACCCAGCTGTCATCCCGCCACCCTGGGTGCAGGGACATCCAACTCCACGTTGAAGAAATGGCTCCCGGGTAAGGATGCCATCACCGATCTGCTCGCCACGCCAACCCAAGACAAGATGAGTAAGAAGGTCCGAGTCGCCTACCAGGTACCCGAGGAGCCGAACGGGACTTTTGGCCGTAGCTTCGAGGATGCCTTCATCATCGCCAACGCCTCCGTGCTGGCCGATAACCTCTCCGGACTTGCTCTGAAGGGACACTTCGAGCGGACCGTGGGTGAGCGGCCGAGTGGTGCATCCATCGAGTCGAAGGCCTACCAGATCGCAGAGAATTTGCGTGACCATAAGACTGACTTCGCCTTCGACGCCATGCTCCTGGACGGTTGGAAGGTTCCCCTTTATATCGACGAGGGCCTGCAGTGGCTGACGCTTCCGTGAAGACGACGGTAGACAAGGTCATCGAAGAACTGGAAGCCCGGCGTAGCTTTCTGGTGGAGGCTGGTGCCGGTGCGGGCAAGACGACAACTCTGGTAGAGGCGCTGGAACACAGCCTCCAGAGCCAGGGTAAGGAATTGAAAAGAACAGGCCGCCGGATTGCTTGTATCACTTTCACTAACGTCGCTAAGCGGAAGATCACCGAACGGATCCACGACAACCCTCTCGTGACTGTTGCAACCATCCACGAGTTTCTCTGGGAGATCATCAAGGGCTTCGAGGCCGCGCTGTGGCGGGAGATCATTGAGTACAACGAGTCTCTGCGGACGCCCGAGGATCTCAGTGAACTCAGCAGCCCGCTGCCGCCGGTCCAGTACGTCGACCGGCGGCGGCGTCTGGCACGCGGGGAGATATCCCACGACGAGGTCATCGATCTGGCGTTGCGTATGGTGACCCGACATCCCAAACTCACGCGTCTTATCGCTGATTGCTACCCGGTGGTTTTCGTCGATGAGTATCAGGACACCTCTCCCAAGACGATCCGTCTGCTGCTCGACTACCTAGCTGGGGCAGGACGTCAGTCCTGTGTCGTCGGGCTGTTCGGTGATTCGATGCAGAAGATCTATGCCTCTGGGCAGGGCGCAATCGCCCATCCCAAACTGACCTCAATCACCAAGCATGAGAACTACCGTTGCTCTCCTCCTGTCGTCGCGGTTCTCAACAAGGTCCGTCCAGCGCTGCAGCAAGTCGCGGTCGGCAAGCACACACATGGGGAAGTGCACCTCTTCCTCAATTCGGCCCTTCCTTCCGGCCAGGCGCGTTTGAATGCGGCTCGCCAGCACCTCGCTGAACTGGGCTGGTCCGACGACACCACTAGCTACCTGATGCTCACCCACCGAGGGATCGCGGGCGCCCTGTCCTATGACACTCTGCTGCAGCATTACCAGATCCTGGGCTCCCGGGGCCGCGACAAGCTCCTGGACAACGACGAGCCCTACATCGAATACTTCAGCCGAGTCGAAGCTCTGTGTCGCGCCTTTCGCGCGCTCGACTATGCGGCGCTCACAACCCTTTTGGTAGCCGGTAGGACCGCTATCACAAGTCACCGCGATAAACAGCGGATCGCGGCTGACATCAGACAGCTGATTGCTGTGCGGGAGTCGGGAACAATCGGCGAGGTTCTTGACCACATGGCGCAGCAACACCTCCTGTCCGTGCCCCGGAAGCTCAGCGATCTGGAACGCCGTCGAAACGTAAAGATCCTCGAAGGTTACGAAGCGAAACTGGCCGAATTCTCGAACACGCTTCGGGAGATCCCCTATGAGGAAGTCATCCGCTTCGTCGAGTACCGCGAGCAGCGCACTCCGTTTCACACCCAGCACGGAGTAAAAGGTGATGAGTTCGACAACGTCATAGTCATCATCGATGATGCGTCGTGGACTCAGTACAACATGGGAAAGATGCTCACAGGTCAGGATCTGGAAAAACGTCTGGAGCGATCGCGTAACCTCTTCTATGTATCGTGCTCCAGAGCTCGTCGTGGCCTCGCAGTCGTCTTCCTCACTGATATTCCTCACGACGCCCTACCCACAGCACACGACTGGTTCTCCTCAGGTACCGTCCACCTCTGAACCAATGACGTTGGAGATCTCATCCTCAGCTGTCCACGTTGAGGCCCTGTGCCAATCCAGGACTGCTGCGCTTTCTCTTTCGAGACCTGCCCAGCGGGCGGAACCGTCTTGCTTCACTCGCGACTCCTGGCAAGGGGCCTCGAGCGGGACCATCGAAGCCGTCAGCTCCACTTGGTGGCGGAGATGTTGACCGCCTGCTGAAGATGCTGCGCGCACACAATCCGGACTTCGTTCTCCTGGACGGCACGCTCGCCTTCGGATCTGCGCGCGACAGGGCGTCCCTGTCCTCGCCGACATGGCCTACATCGGTGCCGGCGACTGGGGCACCACCGCAATGCGCCGCCCACCAGGCGGCGAACTCACACCCACCGAGCAGACCGGAAACCGGGCCCTGTCCGCAGCACGGGCACCCGTCGAACGAGGCATGGCGCGACTGAAGTCCTGGCAGATCTTCCGCAGATCCCGCATCAGCCCCTACCGCATGAGCGTCATCGCCAGAGCCGTCCTCACCCTGGAGAGGCAACGCTGAAAACGTTCATTGCCACGATGCCTGATGAGGCGCCGGAGGCACGCGTCGGGGGCGAGGCCAAGGCGGCTGTCCTGGCCCAGCTTCCATCCTCCTCTCGCTCTTCGAGGGGCGGCTGTGTCAAGCGGCACCGACCCTGGCTCTACGAATACCTGCGCCAGGATCGGGCGACAGTATTCGCGCTCTGTGTCGGCACAGCCGTCCACTTTGCCAATTGTGCGGCTGGTACGCCCTCTTGCTCCCGCTACTTGCCCCCTGCACTCTTTGAAACGGGTACTTCGCGATCCGTGACCGGGGGAGGACGGATGACAGGGCATCTCGGCGATCACTTACGGACACCGCCGCCTGTATGGGACGTACTGCAAGACAAGATCCTCGTGCACACACGGACCAGCGACGGAGTCCGTGCCGACCTGGCACGGATGGGGAAGACGCACGACGGGCTCACCTTGTGTGCAAAGGACGCCATCCAGATCGCCAGATCGTTCAACGCCCACAGTGCTGGTGAGCCGCTGCAACTTGTCGACCCTGAAGCGTACGAGGAATACGCCACGATCGAGGAGCCCTTCAGGCCTGACCACATCTGCGAGCCCGGCCAGCTGTCATTCCTCGACGACGAGGACGCCGGCAAGATACAGGGCCTCCTTGACGCCCAACTCCGCAGCGGCGCCGCGGCGGCGCTCACGCCCACTCGCTACATCAAGGCCGGCAAGCGTGACATCGTCGCGGCCGTTGTGGACGTCGCCGGTGAGCTGGACGTCGAACGGACCATTCTCGCTGTGCCACTTGATCACGGATGGCTGCGCAGCGACGAGGACATCGACTGGCTCATAGAAGAACTCAGCCAGCTGCCCCACATCAAAGCGATCACCCTGGGCGCCATCTACAACCCGCTCCAACTCAAAGGAACAGCCACCGCCTTGCGCAAACTGATCCGTGGCCTCGAGCGCGTTGCCCTCATCCGGACCGACCTCGCCGGCCTGGACGCTTATGCACATGGTGCTCTCTTCGCCTCCATCGGCATGCAGACCCCGCTCCGCCGCATTCGCACCCCTGGTGCCACGCCGTCCAAGAATCGGGAGCGCCGGGCCGTCACTACGACAGTGCTGCACCCGCAGCTCCTCCGCTACTTCAACGCCGACACTCTGCACGACCTCTACGGCGACACCGAACCACCTGCGTGCGAATGCGCCGAATGCCAAGGCGAATCCCTGACGCGTTCTCAGCATGAAAATCGTGCTCACCAAGAAGCAGCCAACCGGCACAACATCGCCACCTGGCTGCCCTGGGCCCAGGAACTCCAGCGTGCGGCACCAGGACAGGCCCGATACGCCGCCTGGCAGGAACTCTGCTGGAACGCCGTCGAAGCGCACCGGACACTCCGTGAAAAACTTTCAGCACCCGGAGAGTTGGAAGTACCCCGCTGGCTCAGCGAGTGGATTCAGGAACCCGGTCAGAACCTGCCAGCTCACTGAACACCTGTTCCGCCAGCAGCCAGCCCGCCGCCGTATGCCGCGGTTGCGGAAGCCCACGAGGCGCCACCAATAGATCCGGCGCCTCGCCGGCCTGACCCTGGACCACGCCGATGCCGTACACCGCTGCCTCCATCACCAGCAGCTCCGCACCCTCAACGGGCCCGTCCAGCCACACCGACGTAGCTGAGTAGGCCCCGAACCGGCCTGCCCGCCGCAAACTGTCCATCGTCGGCCGCGGCGACCGCACCACCGCTGCGTCCACCCGCAGGGGCCGAACCGCATGACGCACCAGCATCCCGCCCTGCCTCCGCACCGCCCCGGCCGGACAATGCCCCAACAGCTTTCGCTCTTGCGACGACAATGACGACGCCGACACCGGTAACCCGGCCGGCAACTGCATCAAGGCATCCAGCACCGGCATGTCCAACAGAGGCGCCACACCTTCACGCTGACGACGGTCAATTTCCGCTGTGTTCAACCGGACAACCAGGGCCACCCGCACTCCACGTACCCAGGCTTCGACTACTGAGGAACCCGCCGGGAGTGCGCCACGAGCTGCCACCTCACACACCCGACGAGCAGCACCAAGATCTAACTTCGACGACATCACAGGCCCCCAAGAACGACAGCACTGGGCACGCAACCACACGCCCGCCCACCCACAAAGCAGAAACAGTGAACCAGCCACACCCGCAACGAAAATCGGGCAGGACCGATGTCCCTCCTGAAGGCGATCAAACGGTGGCACACGCCATCCACTTCGACCAGCCGACACTGCCCCGGAGATCGCGTTCGCGGGATGTACTTCGACCTCAATCACCATGAGAGGTCATGACTGGTGGTAGGGCCGCGCGGTGTGGACCGGCCTCCTGAGGCTTGGTCGTGATCGCCGCCCGATTGGGAGCGAACCGCGCGAGCCGACCGCGTTGCTATACACGATCTGCGTCCTGTACCTCCGCAGTGATTTGTGGGAACCGCGCAACTGGCTCCTCAAGTCAGCATCGTTCCCCGGGGGAGGCGGCTTCGCGGCGATTGGGTCACTGCCCCCTGAGCGTGAGGGTGCGGCTCTGGCTGCAGAAGCAGGAGCTCAGGAGGCCTGGTCGGGATGTAGCTCTCACCCAACTTGAATCTGACGAGGCGTCACGAAAGTCAGCATTGGGTCAGCATCAGTCCGACTAAAGCTGGCTACAGCTGACGAAACTTGCGACTCGCGGGTGCGGGCCCAAGCGTCCAGAGAAGCGTTTGCGATCGCGTTGAAAGGAGGTCTGGAGAGCCGACTTCGCTACTCGCCAGACCTCGCGTCGATCATGTTGACGACAGGCCGCTCAATGCACTCGACCCCGGGGTTTAAGCGGCACAGGCGGCAGCTCAGGCGCATCCAACCGCCCTCCGTCATACCCCTTCACATCCCCAAATCGCGACCCACTCATCCAGTCCTCGCGCGCCTGAGTGATATCGTCCTGCGTTCTGCCGATGAAGTTCCACCACATCACCAGCTCCTCCTCGAACGGCTCGCCGCCGAGCAGCATCAGGCCCGCGTCCGACTCGGCCCGCAGAGGGAGTTCGGTGCGGCCGCAGCCGAGGTAGAGCATCGAGCCGGGGAGGAGCGGGACGCCGTCGACGTGGGTTTCGCCCGACATCGACAGGACGGCGTACTCGAAGTCCGGCTCCAGGGGGATGCGGACGTCGGCGCCGTCGGAGAGGGACAGGTCCGCGCCGACGAGCGGGGTGTACGTCGTGCCGGGGGAGACCGAGCCGTCGAGGGAGCCCAGCACGACGGTCGCGGTGAGGCCGGGGGCCGTCGCCGTCGGGAGGGCCGCGTGGTGCTCGAAGCGCGGGTCCGTGTGGCGGTGGGCGTCGGGGAGGGCGACCCACAGCTGGGCGCCGTGGAGGAAGCGGGCGTGGGAGGCCGGTGACTCCTCCGAGTGGGAGATCGCGCGGCCCGACGTCATCAGCCCCAGCTCGCGGGGCCGGATCGTCTGCAGGCTGCCGGTCGAGTCGCGGTGCAGGACCTCGCCCTCGTGCAGCCACGAGACCGTCTGCAGGCCCATGTGCGGGTGCGGCGGCACCTGCATGCCGGGTTCGTCGGCGATGTCGTCCGGCCCGTAGTGATCGACGAATGCCCAGGCCCCGACCATCCGGCGGCCCAGGTTCGGGAGCAGCCGGCGTACCTCGGTGGACTCGCCCAGCCGGACGCGCCGCGGACTGAGGAGTTCGCGGACCGGCTCCGCCACGACGAAGCCGCGGCCGCCGCACACCGAGGGAACCGCCGCGCGATCAAGATTGCTCATGCCGCACAACCTAGCCCCGCGGCCGGGCCCCGTCAGTCGAGCGGCGGGAAATCGCCCACCCGGAGTCCCACCCGGAGTCCCACCCGGAGCCCCATCCGCAGCCCCGTCCGAAGCCCCACCCGGACCATCCAGCGCCCCACCCGGCCCCCTCGTCCCGGACGCCCGCCGCCCGTACGGGTCAGCCCAGCGCGCCGAGTCCCGCCCGGGCCACTGGAATGGTCGAGTGCCCTTCGTGATCGCAGTGCCGGCGGCGACCGCGGTGTCGGACGCGCCGCCGGACGACTGTCTCGCCCGCAACGACTGGATCTGCGGCGAGTACCTCAGCACGCGCCGCCACATCCTCGTGGACGCCGTGCTCCAGCATCTGCAGATCACCGTCGTGGCCGTCGCGATCGCGCTGGTCATCGCCGTGCCGCTGGCCGTCGTCGCCCGGCGCTGGGGATGGGCCGCCGGGCCCGTGCTGGCCCTGACGACCGTGCTGTACACCATCCCGTCACTGGCGATGTTCTCGCTGCTGCTGCCCGCCTACGGGCTGTCCGCGACGCTCGTCGTCGCCGGGCTCGTGCTGTACTCCCTGACTCTGCTCGTGCGGAACATCCTCGCCGGGCTCCGCGCCGTCCCCGAGGAGACCCGGCAGGCGGCCCGGGGCATGGGCTACGGCCCCGTACGGCTGCTGCTCACCGTCGAGCTGCCGCTCGCGCTGCCCGCCGCCCTGGCCGGTCTGCGCATCGCGACCGTGTCGGCCGTGTCCCTGGTGACCGTCGGCGCCATCGTCGGGTACGGCGGGCTCGGGAATCTCATCTACTCCGGGATGAACACGTACTTCAAGGCGCAGGTGCTGACCGCGTCCGTGCTGTGCGTCGTCATCGCGATCGTCGCCGACCTGCTGCTGCTCTGGCTCGGACGGCTGCTCACCCCCTGGACGAGGGCGGGATCCGCGTGAAGACCCTCACCGACGCCTGGAACTGGCTCGCCGACGCCTCCCACTGGTCGGGCGACGACGGCATCTGGCACCGGCTCCAGCAACATCTGGTGCTCACGGTCGTGTGCCTGGTCGTGAGCTGTCTGATCGCGCTGCCCGTCGCGCTCGTCCTCGGACATCTGGGCAAGGGCGGGGCGCTCGCCGTCAATATCTCCAACGTGGGGCGAGCCGTGCCCACCTTCGCCGTCCTGGTCCTGCTCCTGCTCACTCCGCTCGGACAGTACGGGGAGGGGCCGACCGTCGTCGCCCTCGTCCTGTTCGCCGTGCCGCCGCTGCTCACCAACGCGTACGTGGGCATGCGCGGCGTGGACCGTGGCGTCGTACGGGCCGCGCGGGGCATGGGCATGACCGGGCCGCAGATGCTGTGGAAGGTGGAGGTGCCCCTCGCCCTGCCGATGATCATGAACGGGGTGCGGATCGCGGCCGTGCAGCTCGTCGCCACCGCGACCATCGCCGCGCTCGCGGGCGGCGGGGGCCTCGGGCGGATCATCACCGCCGGGTTCAATCTCGCCAGCACCCCGCAGGTGGTCGCCGGCGCGGTGCTCGTCGCCGGGTTCGCCCTGATCGTGGAGGGACTGTTCGAGGTCGCCGAACGGCTCGCTCCCGCCTGGACGCGGGGGAGGGCCGGATGAGGCCGCGACGGTGGTGGGGAGTGGCGCTGGTCATGGGTGTGCTGCTGCTCGCCGGATGCGGTGGCGGGCCCTCCCTGGAGAACCAGGGCGAGGTGACCGCGCCACCGGGGGACAGCAGCCATCTTGTGATCGGCTCGGCCGGGTTCACCGAGAGCGACCTGCTGGCCAACATGTACTCCCTGCTGCTGAAGAACGCCGGATACGGGACCGAGATCCTGTCCGTCGCCAACCGCGAGCTGTACGAACCCGCCCTCGAATCAGGCCAGATCGATGTCGTCCCGGAGTACGCGGCGACCTTCGCCGACTGGCTCAACGCCAAGACCCACGGCGCCGACGCCGAGCCGGTCGGCTCGCCCGACCTCGACGCCACGATGAAAGCCCTGCGCACGCTCGCCGCTCCCCGCGGCCTCATGGTGCTCGACCCGGGCCGGGCCGTCGACCAAAACGCCTTCGCCGTCACCGCCTCCTTCGCCAAGGAGCACGACCTCAAGACGCTCAGCGACCTGGGCGCCTCCGGGCTCAAGGTGCGGCTCGCCGCGGGCGACGAGTGCGTGCAACGCCCGTACTGCGAACCAGGGCTGAAGAAGGTCTACGGGATCGACGTCACCGGCATCGACCCCAAGGGCGTCGGCACCACGCAGTCCAAGCAGGCCGTGCAGAACGGGCAGGACCAGATGGTGCTGACCACCAGCACCGACGCCACGCTCACCTCCTTCGGACTCGTGCTCCTCGACGACGACAAGCACCTCCAGAACGCCGACTACATCGTGCCCGTCGTCAACCGGTCCCGGGCGGGCAGCGACAAGGTCGCCTCGGCGCTCGGCGCCCTCAACTCCGTGCTCACGACCGACGACCTGGCCTCCCTCAACCAACAGGTCGACAGCTGGCGGCGACTGCCCGAGGATGTCGCACGCTCTTATCTGGAAGACAAGGGACTGTTGAAGTAGACGGGTACGGGGCGGGTGTGCGGTGACAGGATCGGGGAACGCGGAACGGCCACCCTCCCCTCCTTGAGCACCGGAAACGGGGGACTCCGATGTACCGAGTCGTTGTCGTCGGCGCGGGCGTGCTCGGCGCCAGTGTCACCTACCACCTCGCCCGCGCGGGCGCCCAGGTCATCGTCGTGGAACAGGCGCCGGGACCCGCGACCGGGACGTCGGGCGCCACCTTCGCCGCGGACGTCACCCACCTCAAGACCCCGTACGCGTACTACCGGCTGAACCGGCAGGGATCCGAGGGGCATCTGCGGCTCGCCGAGGAGGTCGGCGGGCCCGGCTGGCGCCATCCGGTGCCGCACGTGCAGTGGGCGGACGACGAGGACGGTCAGGGCGCGCTGCGCGAGAGAGCGGCACGGGCCCGGGAGTGGGGCCACGACTGCCGCCTCGCGCCCGCGTCCGCGCTGCGCGACCTCGTCCCCGCCGTCGACCCGGCCGCCTGCCCCGTCGAGGAGGTCGTCGTGCACGGCGGCGGCGCCTGGTTCGACGCGCCCCGGTTCGCGCGCGCCCTGCTCGGCGCCGCCGCACGCCGGGGCGCCGTCGAGACGCACTACGGAACACCGGTGACCGGCCTGCCGCGTGCCGGGGAGCGGGTCACCGGCGTCCGGGCGGGGCCGCGCACCTGGCACGCCGACGCCGTCGTCAACTGCGCGGGCCCCGGCGCCGACCGCGTCGCCGCCCTGGCCGGGCTGCGGTTGCCCCTGCGGCGGGTACCGGGCCTGATCGCGACCAGCGGGCCGCTGCCCGGCCACCCGCTCACCGCGATCCTCTCCGTCCCCGGTCTCGACCTGCGGCCCACCGCCGACGGCGGGGTGCTCGCGCTGTCCTGGGAGGTCGACGCGCGGCTGCGGGGCGCCGTCGAAGGCTTCCCGCAGGAACTGCACCGGCGCGCCCGCGCACTCGTCCCGGGCGTCGCGGGCGCGCGGATCACCGACGCCCGGATCGGGGTCAGACCCGTACCCCTGGACGGCCTGCCCCTGGTGGGAGCGGCTCCCGGGGCGCCCGGCCTGTACCACCTGGTGTCGCACAGCGGGGTCACCCTGGCCCCCGTCCTCGGCCGGCTCGCCGCGGAGGAGATCACCGGCGGACCACCCGCGCCCGAGCTGGCCGCCTACCGGCCGGACCGGACGGTCGCCGACGCCGTGCACGACGAGAACCTGCGCGCGATGAACCACCACGGAGCCAAGTCTCAAGCTGAAGTTTAGGGTGAGGGTTCCTTGATCACGCGTCCGCGACGGAGTCGAACGTCACCTCGTCCCGTCCGACCCCCTGCGCGTCGGCGTCGACCGACCGGCGCAGCGCCTCGTGCAGCTTCGCCGGGGTCAGCACCCCCAGGAAACGGGAGCCGTCGAGGACCGCCACCCAGCCCGCGTCGTGCTGGAGCATCACGCCGAACGCCTGCTTGAGCGGGGCACCGACCGGGACCCAGGCGTTCATCCGGTGCGCGAGATCGACGACCCGGCCGTCCCGCCCGGCCAGCGCCGCCTCGTCGAGCCCGACCCAGCCGTGCAGATCGCCCTCGGCGTCCAGGACCACCGCCCAGCGGGCGCCCGACTCCCGCATCCGGTCCGCGGCCCTGGCGGCGGACTCGTCGAGCCCGGCCACCGCGGGCTGCTCCAGGTCGTCCGGCTCGATCCGGGTCACCGACAGCCGCTTCAGGCCGCGGTCCGCGCCGACGAACTCGGCGACGTACGGCGTCGCGGGCGTGCCCAGGACCGCGCCCGGGGTGTCGAACTGCTCGATGCGCCCCTGCCCGTACACCGCGATCCGGTCGCCGAGCCGGACCGCCTCCTCGATGTCGTGCGTGACGAGGAGGACCGTCTTGCGCACCGCGGCCTGCATCCGCAGGAACTCGTCCTGCAGCTGTTCGCGCACGACCGGGTCGACCGCGCCGAACGGTTCGTCCATGAGGAGGACCGGCGGGTCGGCCGCGAGCGCGCGGGCGACGCCCACCCGCTGCCGCTGGCCGCCGGAGAGCTGCTCCGGATAGCGGTCGCCGTACGTCGACGGGTCCAGGCCCACCATGTCGAGCAGTTCCGCGGCGCGCGCCCTCGCCCGGGCCTTCTTCCAGCCGATCAGGGCCGGGACGGTCGCGGTGTTGTCGAGGATCGTGCGGTGCGGGAACAGGCCGACCTGCTGGATGACGTACCCGATGCGGCGGCGCAGCTTCACCGGGTCGACCGTCGCGATGTCCTCGCCCTCGACGAAGATCCGCCCCGACGTCGGCTCGATGAGCCGGTTCACCATCATCATCGTCGTGGTCTTGCCGCAGCCGGACGGTCCGACGAGCGTGACCAGTTCGCCCTCGGCGACCTCGAAGGAGAGGTCGTCCACCGCCGTCGTGCCGTCCGCGTACCGCTTGGTGACCTGATCGAACCGGATCATGCGGTCACGCTAACCGCGCCGCTCAGTCTCCGCTCACCAGGATCACCTCCAGGGTGCGCGGTCCGTGCACCCCCTCGACCCGGTCCAGCTCGATGTCGCTGGTCGCGGACGGCCCCGAGATCCAGGTCAGCGGGCGCGTCGGATCGAGCCGTTCGAGGGCCTGCGGGACGGCGGACACCACCTGGTCCGGGACCCGGACGACCACGATGTGATGGTCCGGCACCAGGGTGATCCGGCGGCGGCCCTGGTCGGGGGAGGCGTCGAGGACGAGCGTGCCCGTCTCGGCGACGGCCACGGCGCATCCGGTGACCACGCTCTCGACCCGGTCCAGTTCCGCGGCGGTACTGTCCGCCCGGTCGTGGACCCGCGTCGGATCGGCGGCCGACAGCCACTCGGGGGGCAGCCCCGGCGGGACGAGCACGGTCCGCGCACCGCGGGCGGCGAGAAGCCACGCGATCAGCTCCGGCAGCTCCCCGGAGTCCGCGCGGTGCACGATCGCCCGATAATCCGCGAGGTTCTCCGCGAGCAGATCGACCGTCTGCTCCACCGTCCGCTCGCCGTGCTCGCGCCGATAACCGCGGTCGATGTCGGTGTCGTACGAGGTGGGCGGCGCGGCGGGGCCGCCGAGTGCTCGCCTGACCCGGCCCAGAATGACGTCCCTGCTGCTCACTTGCCCGCGTCCTTTCCGCCGTCGGTCCGCTGCCACCAGTCGCGGAAGGGCTCCGCGGGGATCGCGGGGAGGTCCCGGGTCGCCGTCCACGCCCGTCCCGGGCCCGGCAGCGTACGGGGATGGAAGCGGCGGGTGCGCGAGGCGAGGCGCTGGCCGGTGGCGAGCGCGGCCGGGTGGGTGAACGCCCAGCGGGCGGCGCGCATCGCGGCGCGCTCGGCGGCATGCCCCTTCGCCGGCTTCAGGGTGACCTTCGCGCCGCGCCGGGTCACCTCGCCGCCCTGCACGACCCGCTCGCGCAGGTGGACGAGGACCTCGGGGATGTCGATGGCGACGGGACAGACCTCGTAACAGGCGCCGCAGAGCGAGGACGCGTAGGGGAGCGAGGCGTCGATGTCGCTCGTCGTGCCGCGCAGTTGCGGGCTGAGGATGGCGCCGATGGGCCCGGGGTAGACCGAACCGTAGGCGTGACCGCCCGCCCGCTCGTAGACCGGGCAGACATTGAGACAGGCGGAGCAGCGGATGCAGCGCAGCGCCTGGCGGCCGACCTCGTCGGCGAGGGTGTCGGTGCGGCCGTTGTCGATCAGGACCAGATGGAAGGTCTGCGGGCCGTCGCCGTCGCTGGTGCCCGTCCACATCGACGTGTACGGGTTCATCCGCTCGGCCGTCGAGGAGCGCGGCAGCGTCTGGAGGAAGACCTCCAGGTCGCGCCAGGTGGGCACGATCTTCTCGATGCCGACGACCGAGATCAGGGTCTCGGGGAGCGTCAGGCACATCCGGCCGTTGCCCTCGGACTCGACCACGACGAGGGTGCCGGTCTCGGCGACCATGAAGTTGGCCCCGGAGACGCCGACCTTGGCGCGCAGGAACTTCTCCCGCAGGTGCAGCCGGGCGGCCTCGGCGAGTTCGGCCGGGGTGTCGGAGAGCCCGTCCGGGGCCGGGCGGCCCCAGCGGCCCATCTCCTTCTCGAAGATGTCCCGGATCTCGCCGCGGTTGCGGTGGATGGCCGGTACCAGGATGTGCGAGGGGCGGTCGTCGCCGAGCTGCACGATGAGTTCGGCGAGATCGGTCTCGTAGGCGTGGATGCCCTCGGCCTCCAGGTGCTCGTTGAGCCCGATCTCCTGGGTGGCCATCGACTTGACCTTGACGACCTCCGACTCGCCGGTGTCGCGCACGAGCCGGGTGACGATGCGGTTGGCCTCATCGGCGTCGGCGGCCCAGTGGACGGTGCCGCCCGCCGCGGTGACCGACTCCTCCAACTGGACCAGGTAGTGCTCCAGATGGCGCAGCGTGTGGTCCTTGATCTGCTTGCCGGCCTCGCGCAGCTGCGCCCAGTCGTCGAGTTCGGCGACGGCGCGCGCCCGCTTGTCGCGGATGGTGTGGGTGGCGTGCCGCAGATTGGCGCGCAGGGTGGTGTTCCGTACGGCGTCGTGCGCGGCCTTCGGGAAGGCGGGCATGCCGACGAATGTGCCGCTCATGACAGGGGGTCCTCCTCCGTGCTCGCCAGGATCTCCGCGATGTGCACCGGCCGCATGCCGACCTTCAGGCGCGACATGGTGCCGCCGATGTGCATGAGGCACGAGTTGTCGGCCGCGCAGAGGATGTCGGCGCCCGTCGACTCCGCGTTGCGGACCTTGTCGGTGCCCATCGCCGCCGACACGTCGGAGTTCTTCACGGCGAAGGTGCCGCCGAAGCCGCAGCACTCCTGTGCCCCGGGCAGCTCCACCAGCTCAAGTCCCTTGACCGCACGCAGCAGTTGTGTCGGCCGGTCGCCGAGGCCGAGTGAGCGCAGACCGTGGCACGTCGGGTGGTACGTCACCTTGTGCGGGTAGTGGGCGCCGACATCGGTGACACCCAGCACGTCCACCAGGAACTCGGTCAGCTCGTACGTCTTCGGGATCACCGGCGCGAGGGTCGCCGCGAGCCGGTCGCCGCGGCCCTCCGCGCGCGCCCGCTCGCCCATGCGGGGGTACAGCTCGCGCACCATCGCCGCGCACGAACCGGACGGCGTGATGATTGCGTCGTAATCACTCGAGGCGAGCCCCGGCCCGAAGACATCGGAGTAATGACGGGCCAGCGGCTCGGCCTCCCGGCGGTACCCGGTGTTGTAGTGCGGCTGCCCGCAGCAGGTCTGGGCGGCCGGGAAGTCAACCTCCACGCCCAGTCTGGTCAGCAGTTTCACCACGGCACGGCCCGTATCCGGGTAGAGCGTGTCGTTGACGCAGGTCAGGAAGAGCGCGACACGCATCGTGGCCCCTTCGGTTGTCGGTGCGGCTCGGTCATCGGATGGATACAGCGGATGCGAGCAGCGTACGTGGTCGGCGGTCCCGGGTCACGAGGTGGTGACCCGGACGTGCGCGGCCGTCCACGCCGCCCGGTCGCCGCGCGGCTCGTACCGGGCCAACGGCTGGGTGGCGGCGAGCAGTTGCCGCATCGCCGGGAGATCGCCCACGACACCGTCGGCGCGCGCCTGCACCAGGACGTTGCCGAGCGCGGCGGCCTCCGCGGGGCCCGCCACCACCGGCAGGCCGCAGGCGTCGGCGGTGAGCTGGCACAGCAGCGCGTTGCGGGCCCCGCCGCCGACGATGTGCACGACGTCGACCTCGCGGTCCGCGAGACGCGCCGCGTCCATGACGGCACGGCGGTGGGCGAGGGCGAGCGAGTCCAGGATGCAGCGGGTCGTCTCGGCGCGGGTGCGCGGCTCGGGCTGGCCGGTCGCGCGGCAGGCGGCGGCGATGCGGCCGGGCATGCCGCCGGGCGCCAGGAAGTCGCTGTGGCCCGCGTCCACCACCGACCGCAGCGGTTCCGCCCGCGCCGCCGCGTCGAGCAGGGCCGTCACGTCCGGCTCCCGCCAGTCGCGCTGGCACTCCTGGAGCAGCCACAGACCCATGATGTTGCGCAGGTAGCGGACCGTGCCGTCGACGCCGAGTTCATTGGTGAAGTTCGCCGCGCGGCTCTCCTCGGTGCGCACGGGCTCGGTCAGTTCGAGGCCCGCGAGGGACCACGTCCCGGTGCAGATGTAGGCGAAGTGCGGTGTGGTGGCCGGCACCGCGACCACCGCCGACGCCGTGTCGTGGGAGGCGACGGTCGTCACCGGGACCGGACCGGTCAGGCCGGTCTCCTCCAGGACGTGCGGCAGGAGTTCGCCGGCCGGGTCGCCCGGCCGGCGCAGCGGCGGGAAGAGCCCGAGGTCGATGCCCGCGCGGGCCGCCGTGCCGTGGGCCCAGTCCCGGGTGCCCGGGTCGATGAGCTGGGTGGTGGAGGCGTTGGTCAGTTCCGTGCCCAGCCGGCCGGTGAGCCAGTGGGTGAGGAGGTCCGGTATCAGCAACAGCCTCTCTGCCGAACGGAGTTGGACGGTGTCGCGCGCGGCCGCGAGCTGGTACAGGGTGTTGAACGGCGCGTACTGGATGCCCGTGGCCGCGTACAGCTCGGACGGCGGGACCGTCGCCCAGACCCGCTCCGCGATGTGCTCCGTGCGGGTGTCGCGGTAGTGGAACGGATTGCCGAGGAGCCGTCCGTCGGCGTCGAGCAGGCCGAAGTCGACGGCCCAGCTGTCGATGCCGAGGGAGCGCACCTGGCCCGCCGCGCGCAGCCCGTCGAGGACACCCGCGTACAGGGCGAGGATGTCCCACTGGAGGGCGTTCCCGGTGCGGACCGGTCTGTTGGGGAAGCGGTGGGACTCCGTCAGGGTGAGCGTGTCGGGGGTGACCCGGGCGGTCATGACTCGGCCGCTCGATGCGCCCAGGTCTATCGCGGCGTAGGGGAGTTCGGGCATGTGTGGGCTCCGGGGAGGTGCTGGGGACGTGCTCGTGTGCGGGTGCGTCGTGGTTGCGCGCGCAGTTCCCCGCGCCCCTGACGGGGACCGTTCGGATCAGCGCAGGAAGGCCGCCGCCACGCCCGCGTCCACCGGGACGTGCAGCCCCGTGGTGTGGGTGAGGTCCCCGCCGGTGAGGGCGAACACGGCGTTCGCGACGTGCTCGGGAAGGACCTCCCGCTTGAGCAGGGTGCGCTGGGCGTAGAACTCGCCGAGCTTCTCCTCCTCGATCCCGTACGTCGCCGCGCGCTGCGCGCCCCAGCCGCCCGCGAAGATGCCGGAGCCGCGCACCACGCCGTCGGGGTTGACGCCGTTGACCCGGATGCCGTCACCTCCCAACTCGGCCGCGAGCAGCCGCACTTGGTGCGCCTGGTCGGCCTTGGTCGCGGAGTAGGCGATGTTGTTGGGGCCCGCGAAGACCGCGTTCTTGGAGGCGATGTAGACGATGTCGCCGCCCATGCCCTGCGCCTTCATCACGCGGGCCGCCTCGCGGGAGACGAGGAAGGAGCCGCGCGCCATGATGTCGTGCTGGAGGTCCCAGTCCTTGGCGGTGGTCTCCAGGAGCGGCTTGGAGATGGAGATGCCGGCGTTGTTGACGACCAGGTCGACACCGCCGAAGGCGAGCGCGGCCGCCCTGAACGCCTCGGCGATCTGCTCCTCCGACGTGACGTCGACCTCCACGGCGATCGCCTTGTCCGTGCCGCCCAGTTCGTCCGCGACGGCGGCCGCTCCCTCGGCGTTCAGGTCGGCCACCACGACACAGGCGCCCTCGGCCGCCAGCCGGTGGGCGATCGCCCGGCCGATGCCGCTGCCCGCGCCGGTCACCAGCGCCACCCGGGTCGCGAGCGGCTTGGGCCGGGGCATCCGCTGGAGCTTGGCCTCCTCCAGGGACCAGTACTCGATGCGGAACTTCTCCGACTCCTCGATCGGCGCGTACGTGGAGACGGCCTCGGCGCCCCGCATGACGTTGACGGCGTTGAGGTAGAACTCGCCCGCGACCCGCGCCGTCTGCTTGTCCTTGCCGAAGGTGAACATGCCGACGCCGGGGACGAGGACGACGGCCGGGTCGGCGCCGCGCATCGCCGGGGAGTCGGGACGGGCATGGCGCTCGTAGTACGCGGCGTACTCCTCGCGGTAGGCGGCGTGCAGCTCCCTCAACCGGGCCTCCACCGGGTCGAGTCCGGCCGTCGGCGGCAGGTCGAGGACCAGCGGGCGGACCTTCGTGCGCAGGAAGTGGTCGGGGCAGGAGGTGCCGAGCGCCGCGAGACGCGGGTGCTCGGCGGAGGCGAGGAACTCCAGTACGGCCGGGGAGTCGTCGAAGTGGCCGACCTGGGGGCGGTCCGTGGAGGCGAGCCCGCGGATCAGCGGCGCGAGCGCGGCGGCCCGCTCGCGCCGCGCGGCCGGGTCGAGCGCCGCGTACCCGTCGAGTGCCGGGCCGAACGGCTCGGCCGTGCCGTGCTCGGCGAGGAACGTCTCCGCGGTACGGATGATGAACAGCGAGTTCGCCTCGCACTCCGCGGCGGTGTCGCCCCACGCGGTGATGCCGTGGCCGCCCAGAATGCAGCCGATCGCCTGCGGGTTCGCGGCCTTGATCGCGGCGATGTCCAGGCCGAGCTGGAAGCCGGGCCGTCGCCACGGCACCCACACGACCTTGTCGCCGAAGCACTGGGCGGTCAGCTTCTCACCGTCGGCCGCGCAGGCAAGGGCGATCCCGGAGTCGGGGTGCAGATGGTCGACGTGGGCGGCGTCCACCAGACCGTGCATGGCCGTGTCGATGGAGGGCGCGGCGCCGCCCTTGCCGTGCAGGCAGTAGTCGAACGCGGCGACCATCTCGTCCTCGCGCTCCACGCCCGGGTACACCTCGGTCAGCGCCCGCAGCCGGTCCGTGCGGAGCACCGCGAGGCCCGGCTCGGTGAGCGTGCCCAGGTCGCCGCCCGAGCCCTTCACCCACATCAGCTCGATGTCGCCGCCGGTCACCGGGTCGGGGGCGAGCGCCTTCGCGGAGGTGTTGCCGCCGGCGTAGTTGGTGTTGCGGGGATCGGCGCCGAGCCGGTTGGAGCGCTCCAGCAGAGCGGCGACTTCAGGATGCACAGCCATGGAAGGTCCTAGAGGTCCTAGAGGTTCTGAACGAGAGAGGGGCCGGGTGCGGGCGGCGCCGCGCGCAGGCGCGGCTCAAGAGGGTGCGGCTCACGCACCCCAGCCGGCCTGTTCGCCGCCCACCCGCTCGGCCACGATCCGCTCCTGCCACCCGCACGCCGCGTACCCGGCGACCGGGTCCGGGGCGAGGCCCCGCTCCTCGCGCCACTCGGCTAGCAGCGGCCGCACATCGGTGTTGTAGGCGTCCATCACCACGGCGTTGGCCGCCAGCACGTCACCTGCGGCCTGCGCCGCGCTCAGCGCCTCGCGGTCGACGAGCAGCGCCTTCGCCGTCGCCTCCTGCACATTCATCACGGAGCGGATGACGGCAGGGATCTTCGCCTCGATGTTGTGGCACTGGTCGAGCATGAACGCCACGTTCGTCGCCGGATCGAAGCCGCCGTTCCGGGAGACCTCGTACAGGATCCGGAAGAGCTGGAACGGGTCGGCGGAGCCCACCATCAGGTCGTCGTCGGCGTAGAAGCGGGAGTTGAAGTCGAAGCCGCCGAGCTTCCTCTCGCGCAGCAGCAGCGCGACGATGAACTCGATGTTGGTGCCGGGCGCGTGGTGCCCGGTGTCGACCACGACCTGCGCCTTGTCGCCGAGCTTCACGCACTGCAGGTACGAGGTGCCCCAGTCCGGGACGTCCGTCGTGTAGAAGGCCGGCTCGAAGAGCTTGTACTCCAGGAGCAGCCGCTGGTCGTCGCCGAGCCGTTCGTAGACCGTCGCGAGCGATTCGGCGAGGCGGTCCTGGCGGGCCACGATGTCGTCCTGGCCGGGGTAGTTGGTGCCGTCGGCGAACCACAGCTTGAGGTCCTTCGACCCCGTCGCGTCCATGATGTCGACGCAGGTCAGCAGGTGCTCCACCGCCTTGCGGCGCACCTTCGGGTCGGGGTGGCAGACGCTGCCCAGCCGGTAGTCGTCGTCCTGGAACGTGTTGGAGTTGATCGCTCCCAGCTCCAGGCCGCGCTCCTTCGCGTACGCCCCGAGCGCCGCGTAGTCGTCGACCGTGTCCCAGGGGATGTGCAGCGCGACCTTCGGGGCGATGCCGGTGAACTCGTGCACCTTCGCCGCGTCGTCCAGCTTCTCCTGGGCGGTGCGGGGCACGCCCGCCCGGGCGAACACCTTGAACCGGGTGCCGGAGTTGCCATAGCCCCAGGACGGTGTCTCGATCCGCTGGTCGGAGAGTGCGGCCTTCACGGCAGCGATGTCAGGCATGTCCACCTCTGAGTGCGCGGGTTGCCGCATGCCCCCGGTCGGGGCGGGCATGGGCGAGGAGCGGGAAAACGTGAGCCAGAAAGCGTGAATCGATTCACTTCGGTGGGGAAGTTAGCCCCGGAGATGGCCTCCGTCAAGAGCTCGCGCGTGAGGTCAACTGCGTTACGCAATCGTGTCGCACGTCGTGCGATCCCTCTGGCCCACACCCCTTGACCTCTTCGCCGGGGCGGGGCTAGCTTCCGGGCAACTTCACTGAAACATTTCATGCCGAAGGGCCGGGACGTCCGTTCCGACGCCCACGGCCACCGCCCGTGCACGCGGCACGGCACCGGCCCACCTCCCCTCTCGCAGACCCACGGAGACATGTCATGACGCATCCCGAACCGGAGACGACTCCGGTCCTCGCGCTGGAGGAGGTGAGCAAGTCCTTCGGTGCCGTGCGCGCCCTGCGCGGCGTCAGCCTGCGCCTGTACCCCGGCGAGGCGCACGCCCTGGCCGGAGAGAACGGCGCGGGCAAGTCGACGCTGATCAAGACCCTGGCCGGGGTGCACCGGCCCGACACCGGGAGGGTGCTGCTCGACGGCGCGCCGGTGGAGTTCCACGGCCCCGCCGACGCCCGGGACGCCGGCGTCGCCGTCATCTACCAGGAGCCGACGCTCTTCCCCGACCTGTCGATCGCCGAGAACATCTTCATGGGGCGCCAGCCGCGCCGCTCCCTCGGCCGCGTCGACCACCGCGCGGTGAACGACGCGACGGCCGCGCTCTTCAAGCGGCTCGGTGTCGAACTCGACCCGGACCAGCCGGCCCGTGGCCTGTCCATCGCCGACCAGCAGCTCGTCGAGATCGCCAAGGCGCTCTCCTTCGACGCCCGCGTCCTGATCATGGACGAGCCGACCGCCGCCCTCACCGGCAGCGAGGTCGCCCGCCTCTTCGGCGTCGTGCGGACCCTGCGCGAGCAGGGCGCCGCCGTGCTGTTCATCTCGCACCGCCTGGAGGAGATCTTCGAGCTGTGCCAGCGGGTCACCACCCTGCGCGACGGCGCCTGGGTGAGCAGCGAGCCGCTCGCCGGACTGACCGAGGACGACCTGGTGCGCCGCATGGTCGGCCGCGACCTCGACGAGCTCTACCCCAAGCAGGACACCGAACTCGGCGACGTGGCGCTGAGCGTGCGCCGGCTGACCCGCGAGGGCGTCTTCACCGACGTCTCCTTCGAGGTCCGGCGCGGCGAGATCGTCGGCCTCGCCGGACTCGTCGGCGCCGGACGCAGCGAGGTCGCCCGCGCCGTCTTCGGCGTCGACCGCTTCGACGGCGGCGAGGTCGAAGTGCTCGGCAAGCGGCTCAAGCCCGGCGCCCCCAGCCTCGCGATGCACGCGGGCCTCGCCCTCGTCCCCGAGGACCGGCGCGCCCAGGGCCTGGTGATGGACCTGTCCATCGAGCGCAACATCGGGCTCACCGGTTTCGCCGACACCAGCCGCGCGGGCCTGATGAACCGCCGTGCCGAGCGCAGCCGTTCACTCGACTGGGCGGTGAAGCTCCAGGTGAAGTACGCGCGTCTCGCCGATGTCGTCGGCACCCTGTCCGGCGGCAACCAGCAGAAGGTCGTCCTCGCCAAGTGGCTGGCCACCGGGCCGCAGGTGCTCATCGTGGACGAGCCGACGCGCGGCATCGACGTCGGCACCAAGGCCGAGGTGCACCGGCTCCTTTCCTCGCTCGCCGCCGAGGGGGTCGCCGTGCTGATGATCTCGTCGGACCTGCCCGAGGTGCTCGGCATGGCCGACCGGGTGCTCGTGATGCACGAAGGGCGGCTCGCCGTCGAGTTGTCGCGGGCCGAGGCCAGCGAGGAGTCCGTCATGGCCGCCGCCACCGGGAGGGCCGCGTGATGCTCGCCGGATCGCCGTTGGGGCTTGTCCGTTCGTCGGCGGGTGCGCGTTCGCCGTGGCTGAGCACGCCCCGCGGCGCAGCCGCTGAACGACGAAGCCCCGCGCCCCTGAGGGAGTTGTTCGCATCGTGACCGTGACAGCGCAGCCCGTCCGCGAGGACGCCGTCCCCGCGCCCACCGCCGGGCGTCGCCTCATCGACAAGGTGTTCAAGGCCCGCGAGCTGGCCGTGGCCGGTGTGCTCGTGGTGATGCTGCTCGCCACCGAGCTGTCCAACACCGAGTTCCTGTCCGAACAGGGCGTCAAGGACCTGCTCCTGAACGCCACCATCCTCGTCCTCGTCGCCACCGGACAGGCCGTCGTCGTCCTCACCCGCAACGTCGACCTGTCCGTCGGCTCGGTGCTCGGCATCTCCGCCTTCGCCGCGGGCAACTACAACCAAAACGGCGGCAGTTCCCTCATCGCCGTGATCTACGCCGTCGTCATCGGCGCCGTGTTCGGCGCCCTGAACGGCGCGCTCGTCAGCCTCGGCAAGGTGCCCGCCCTCGTCGTCACCCTCGGCACGCTCTACGTCGTCCGCGGCATCGACTCCATCTGGGTCGGCTCCGAACAGATCGTCGCCGCCGACCTGCCGAACGGCTTCGTCGACTTCGGCCACGACGGCCTGTGGGTCGTGCCCTACCTGGCGCTGCTCGCCCTCGCCGTACTGCTCTGCGTCGGCTACTACCTGCGCAGCTTCCGCAGCGGCCGCGAGATGTACGCGCTCGGCTCCAGCCCCGAGGCCGCGAACCTCGCCGGCATCCCCGTCCGCAAGCGCATCATGACCGCGTACGTCCTGTGCGGCGCGCTCGCCGGACTCGCCGGCGCCCTGTACCTGGCCCGCTTCGGCAACGTCGACTCCGGCACCGGCAACGGCTACGAACTCACCGTCGTCAGCGCCGTCGTGGTCGGCGGCGTCGCCTTCACCGGCGGCTCCGGCACCGTCTACGGCGCGGCCCTCGGCGCCCTGCTGCTGACCTCCATCAACAGCGTGCTGCCCGCCATCGGCGTCAGCTCCGTCTGGGTCACCGCCATCAACGGCGTCCTGCTGCTGCTCGCCATCGCCGTCGACCGGATCCTGGCCCTGCGCGTCGCCGCCGTGCTCCGCAAGCAGGCCGCACTGATGAGGAGCGCCCGCCATGCCTGACTCCCTCAAGGCCGATTCCCTGAAGAGCGCCGTGCGCTGGGACACGGCCGTCGGCGCCCTGCTGATCGTGCTGCTGCTCTGCTCGTTCTCGTTCGTCGACAACTTCGGCAACGCGCTCAACGTGTCGTTCCTGATCGGCAACACCCTGCCGATCGCCCTGATCGCGCTGCCCATGACGATGCTCGTCATCTCGGGCGAGGTCGACCTGTCGGTCGGCTCCACGGCCGGTCTGTCCGGCGCCGTCATGGGCGCGCTGTGGAACAACGGCATGGCCATCGAGACGATCATCCCGCTCTGTCTGCTGCTCGGCGTCGTCTGCGGCCTGGTCAACGGCCTGCTCGTGACCCGGCTCGGTCTGCCGTCCCTCGCCGTCACCATCGGCACCATGGCCGCCTACCGGGGCATCGCGCAGATCGTCCTCGGCTCCGACTCGGTCACCGACTTCCCCTCGCAGTACCTGGACTTCGGCGCGGGCCGCTTCGGCGACACGTTCGTCCCGTACGCGGCGCTGCCGTTCGTGATCCTGCTGGCCATCGCCGTCGTCGTGTTGCACGCCACCCGCGTGGGCCGCTCGCTGTTCGCGATCGGCGCCAACGAGGAGGCCGCCCGGTTCGCCGGCGTCCGCGTCAAGCGGCTCAAGCTGTCCATGTTCGTGACGACCGGCCTGCTGTCCGCCCTCACCGGCGTCTTCTGGGCCCTGCACTACGCCAGCGCCCGCTACGACAACGCCACCGGCCTCGAACTGTCCGTCATCGCCGCCGTCCTCCTCGGCGGCATCGACTTCGACGGCGGCCGGGGCACCCTCGGTGGCGCGATCGCCGGTGTGTTCCTGCTCGGCTCGCTGCAGAACGTGATGAGCCTGCTCAACGTCTCCGCGCAGTCCCAGATCGTCGTCACCGGTGTCCTGCTCGTGATCTCCGTGCTCGCCCCGCGCGTCGGCCGGCAGATCGCCCGGTCCCGGGCCCGCCGCAGGACCGCCGCGGCGCCTCCGCCGGCACCCGCCGCCGGCTGACGCGCGGCCACCCGCACCTCGCCCTTCCGTCCCGTCCACACCACAGCTAAGGAACCCTCATGTCCGTCACCGCCCGAACCCGCCGGCTCACCGCGGCGCTCGCCGTCACCACCGCCCTCGTCGTCGGCGCCACCGCGTGCGGCGGCACCACCAAGGACGACGCGAACGCCGCCGACAAGTCGGCGGCGAAGTCCGCCGCGGGCAAGGCCGACCCGAACGCGGCCACCAAGAAGGGCCTCACGGTCGCCTTCCTGCCCAAGCAGGTCAACAACCCGTACTTCACCACCTCCGACAACGGCGGCAAGAAGGCGCTCCAGGAGCTCGGCTCGACGTACAAGGAGGTCGGCACCAGCAGCGGCACCGACACCTCCGGCCAGGTCTCCTACGTCAACACCCTCACCCAGCAGCAGGTCGACGGCATCGCCGTCTCCGCGCAGGACCCGGGCGCCCTGTGCACCGCCCTGAAGCAGGCGATGAAGAACGGCGTCAGCGTCGTCACGTACGACTCCGACACCAAGGCCGACTGCCGCAACGTCTTCGTCTCGCAGGCGAGCGCCGAGGACCTCGGCCGCACCCAGGTCCAGCAGATCGCGAAGCAGATCGGCAACAAGGGCGAGATCGCGATCCTCTCGGCGGCCCAGACGGCCACCAACCAGAACACGTGGATCGACTACATGAAGGACGAGCTGAAGAAGCCCGAGTACAAGGACATCAAGCTCGTCACCACCGCCTACGGCGACGACGACGCCCAGAAGTCGTTCCAGCAGACGCAGGGCCTGCTCCAGGAGCACCCGAAGCTGAAGGGGATCATCTCCCCGACCACCGTCGGCATCAAGGCCGCCGCGCAGTACCTGTCCGGCTCCAAGTACAAGGGCAAGGTCAAGCTGACCGGCCTCGGCACCCCCAACGACATGCGGGCCTACGTCAAGAACGGCACCGTCGACGCCTTCGAGCTGTGGGACCCGGCCAAGCTGGGCGCGCTCGCCGCGCACACCGCCGTCGCCCTGGAGTCCGGCCAGATCAGCGGCAAGGAGGGCGAGACGTACAAGGCCGGTGACCTGGGCGAGTTCACCATCGGCAAGGACGGCGTCGTCTCCCTCGGCAAGCCGACCGTCTTCGACAAGAAGAACATCGACCAGTACAAGTTCTGAGGAGGGCCGATGCAGCGCGTCTGCTTCCTGCTCAAGGTCAGGACCGACCGCGTCGACGAGTACCGCCTGCGCCACGAGGACGTGTGGCGGGAGATGCGGGAGGCGCTGACCGCGACCGGCTGGCACAACTACTCGCTCTTCCTGCGCGAGGACGGCCTGCTCGTCGGCTATCTGGAGACGGAGGACTTCGACGCGGCGCGCGCCGCCATGGACGCCACCGACGTCAACGCCCGCTGGCAGGCCGAGATGGGCTCCTTCTTCGAGGAACTGGACGGGCAGGCGCCGGACGCCGCGATGCGGCCGCTCACCGAGGTCTTCCACCTTGCCTGAGCGGCCGGGCCGCCGGTCCACGGTCGGGATCAAGGACGTGGCGCGCGTCGCGGGAGTCTCCGTGGGCACCGTCTCCAACGTCCTCAACCAGCCGCACCGGGTGACCGAGACGACCCGCCGCCACGTCCAGCAGGTCATCGCCCGCCTCGGCTACGTCCGCAGCGAGTACGCCCGCCAGCTGCGCGCGGGACGCAGCCGCATGATGGGCCTGCTCGTGCTCGACATGGGCAACCCGTTCTTCGTCTACGTCGCGCGCGGCGCCGAGCGCGCCGCGCGCGACGCCGGGCTCGGCGTCATGGTCTGCAACAGCGGCCAGGACCCGGCGGAGGAGGGCGAGTACCTCTCCCTCTTCGCCGAGCAGCGGGTGCGGGGCGCCCTGATCACCCCGGCCGACCCCAGCGGCAGCACCCTGCGCGACTTCCGGCGGCACGGCATCCCGTACGTGGTCGTGGACCGGGTCGCCGGCGACGAGGAGGGCTGTTCCGTCGCCGTCGACGACGTGTCGGGCGGCGCCCTCGCGCTCCGCCACCTGGTCGCGGGGGGCCACCGCTCCCTCGCGTTCGTCAGCGGGCCGCCGCACCTGCGCCAGGTGCAGGACCGCAGGGCGGGCGCCCACAAGGCGCTCGCCGAGGCCGGACTGCCGGACACCCTGCTGCGCGAACTGCCCACCGAACGGCTCGACGTGGCGGCCGGCCGCGACGCGGGCGCCCGCCTCCTCGGCCTCGCCCCGCGCCCGACCGCCGTGTTCTGCGCGAACGACCTCCTCGCGCTGGGCGTGCTCCAGGCGCTGTACGCGGCCGGGGTGCGGGTCCCCGAGGACCTGTCCATCGTCGGCTACGACGACATCGAGTTCGCGGCGGCGGCCACCGTCCCGCTCACCTCCGTCCGGCGGCCCGCGCTCACCCTGGGCACGATCGCCGCCGAACTCCTGCTCCAGGAGACGGGGGAGCGGGCTGCGGCCCACCGGCATCAACATGTGCTGCTACGGCCGGAGTTGGTGGTGCGGGATTCGAGTGCGCGACCCGCGGGTGCGGAGTGAACGGGGCCGCACGACGTGCATGCCTCAGGGGTGCGGGGAACCGCGCGAGAAGCCCCACCGGCCGTCAGCCGGCCGCGCGCCTGAAAAGGGGGTGCGGGACGCCGGTCCCGCACCCCCTCGGCGGTCACCGCACCGTGCTCGTCAGCCGGTACCGGCCGGCGGGCAGCGCGAACGTCGCGACGCCGTCCGTGAAGCCGCCCGCCCGCACCCCGGCGACCTTCGCCAGCGGCGTACGCCCCTCGCGCACGGCGTCGGCCGACACCGCGGGCAGCTTCAGCGTCGCCGTGGTGTTGCCGGGGACGACCGCCTCGTAGGTCAGCGTCCCGTCCTTGGCCAGCGACCAGGAACTGCTGATCTCGCCGTACGGTGAGAGGAACCGGCCCTCCGCCCGCGTGATCCTGCCGGTCGTGTCCAGGTGCGGCTGCAGGGTGAAGCGCCGGAAGCCGGGGTGGTCGGGGTCGACCGCGATGCCGGCCATGTACGCGTACATCCATTCGGCGATCGCGCCGTACGAGTAGTGGTTGAACGAGTTCATCTCGACGGGCCCGAAACCGTCCTCCTCGGAGTACGAGTTCCAGCGCTCCCAGATCGTCGTGGCGCCGTTCTTCACCGAGTACAGCCACGACGGCATCGCGTCCTGGTGCAGCAGCTCGTACGCGAGGTCGGCGCGGCCCTCGTCGGTGAGGACCGGCGCGATGACGTTCGAGCCGAGGAAGCCGACCGAGAGGGTGTTCTCCGCGTACTGCACGCGGGCGCTGTCCGGGTGGGCCGCCTTGTACGCGGCGTCGTTGCCGATGTTGTCCGCCAACAGGCCCACCAGGGCGCGGCGTTGGGCCTCCGTGTCGTAGAAGCCCAGCTTGAGGACCCACAGCAGCGCGGACTGGCTGTTGTCCTCCGCGTCGCCGCCCATGGGCGGCTTGCCCCCGATGCTCGACCTGACCGTGATCGTGTCGCCGTCCACCTCGACGTACTTCGCGAGGAACGCCTTGCGGATGTTGCCGAGCAGCTCGTCGTACGCCTTGGCCTCGGTGTCGCGGCCGGTGGCGCGGCCCATCTGCGCCATCAGGCGGACGCTGTACGCGTAGTAGACATCGCTCATCAGCTGCGTGCCGGTGTTCTGGAACGCCAGCCAGTCGGCGAAGATCGCGCCCTGGCCCGCGTAGGTGTCGCCGCCCTTCTGCTTGATCCAGTCGATGTAGTGGGCCATCGCGTCCCAGCTGCGGTCGATGATCGTGGCGTCGCCGCTCATCTGCCACACCGTCCACGGCACGATGACACCGCAGTCCGCCCAACCGCTGCACGGGGAGGCCGCGTTGTACCGGTTGCCGGGGGCCACCGCGGTGAACTGGGCGCCGTCCACACCGTAGATCTTCTGCGACTCGACGAGGATCGACTCGAACTGGCTGAGGAAGGTGACGGCGTCGCTCGTGTTGTACAGGCCGGTGTGCGAGAAGACCTGGGTGTCACCGGTCCAGCCGAGCCGCTCGTCGCGCTGCGGGCAGTCCGTCGGCACCCACAGATAGTTGCCGCGCTGGCCCCACCGCACGTTGCTGATCAGCTGGTTGACGGCGTCGTCGTCCGTGCTGAGGCTGCCCGTGTCGTGCAGCGACGACGTGCCGACCTTGCCGACGAGCCCCGAGAAGGTGACCTCGGTGCCGGGCGTCGTCACCTCCACGGACACGTACCGGAAGCCGTAGAACGACAGCGAGTCCTGATGGGTCTCGCCGCCGTCGGCGCCCTTGAGGACGTAGGTGCTGGTGGACTTCGCCGAGCGCAGGTTGGCGCGGTAGAGCGAGCCGACGGGGCCGTCCGCGCCCGCGCTGTCGTCGTTGAGCATCTCGCCCGTCCTCACGACGAGTTGGGCGCCCGCCGGGCCCTTCACCGAGTAGCGGGGGACGCCCACCATGTTCTGGCCGAGGTCGAACACGGCCGTGTCGCCGGTGCGGAGGGTGACCGGTCCCGGTTCCTTCGTCGTCGAGCGGGCCGGGTCGGGCACGATCTCGCCCTTGCCGTTGGCGCTGGACGACTCGCCGGTCACCTTGGCGTAGACGGTGACGGACCGCGGCGTGCGGTCCCACGCGTCCATGAGGCGGGCGGTCTCGCCGGGATAGGCGACGAGCTCCGCGTCGGGGAACTTCGTCCCGTAGCCGACCTGTTCGACGTCCGACCACGCCCCGGCGTCGAAGCCGCCGGCCGCCCAGCCGTCGAGTTCCTTGCGGGCGTCGTAGGTCTGCCCGTCGTAGATGTCGTCGGCGCGGTAGGGGCCGGTGTCGGTGGCCTTCCAGTCGCCGCCCTCCTTCGTGACGAGCGACTGCGTGGACCCGTCGCTGTAGCGGACGAGCAGCTTGGCCTTGAGGGCGAGCGGATTGCCGTCCTTGGAGTAGTACGTACTGCCCTCGGATATCCGGGCGTTGTACCAGCCGTTGCCGAGCACCGCGCCCAGCGTCACCCCGCCGCCTCCGCGCGCGACCAGGTCCGTGACGTCGTACGTCATGTAGTTCACGGTCATGTCGTAGTTGGTCCAGCCGGGCGTGAGCAGCTCGGTGGCCCGGCCGCCGTCCTGCGGCACGGTGACGCGCTCGCCGTTGACGTACGCCTCGTAGACACCCAGCGCCGACACGTACAGCCGGGCCTCGCGGACCTTCTTGCGTGCGGTGAGCCGCGCCTCGGCGCGCAGCAGCGGCGCGCCCGCCGAGTTCGGGGCCTTGCCCTTCATGCCGATCCACTGGGCGCCGTCCCAGCGGGTGACGCCGTCGGTGCTCAGCAGGCCCGTCTCGAACCAGGAGGGCGCGGACGTGCCGACCGGACGGCCCGTGCCGTCCCAGGCGGTCACCGCCCAGAAGTACCGTGTGGACGGCTTCAGTTGAGGCCCGTCGTAGACGACGGCGACCGAGTCGGCGGACGTCACGCGCCCGCTGTCCCAGACGTCACCGCGCCCCCCGGCCAGCCGGGCCGCCGAGGACGACACCTGGATCCGGTACGCGCCCTGGGCCAGGCCGCGCCGGTCCGAACCGAGCCGCCAGCCGAAGCGCGGCCGGGCGGCGTCCGTGCCGAGCGGATCGACCCGGTGCTCGACGGTCAGCCCGGTCACGGCGCCGCCGTCGGCCGGGGCGGCGGGCGCCGCCTGTGCGGGGGAGGCGGCCGCGAAGGTGCCCGCCGCGGCCACGGCGGGCACGGCGCCCGCGGTCGCGGCCAGGACGGTCCTGCGTCGGATGTTGCTGCTCATCTGTGAGGTTTCCCTTCGACGGTGAAGGTGCTCGGGGATGGTGGGGGAGCGGCGGTTGAACGATTTCAAACGATTCAATGCGGGGTGGAGGAACCTACGGGTCCGTGTGGCCCCTGACAAGAGGTGTGCAGAAAAAGCACCTGTGCAAGCGGATTGATCGGTGAGGTGTTCTCCAGCAGAGTGATCGGAGACGCACGGCGAAACGATTCAAGGCCTCGGAATCGGGGTGCCGTCTCCTGTGCGGCGGGCCGAACGCGGGCGGGCGCGCCCCACGTAGACTCCCTCTGCCGCACCCGATCACCTGGAGGATCACACCCGATGGCACAGTCCGTGGGGATCAAGGACGTCGCCCGCGTCGCCGGGGTGTCCGTGGGCACCGTCTCGAATGTGATCAACCGGCCGGAGAGCGTCGCCGAGGAGACCCGCGCCCGCGTCCTGTCGGCCATCGACCGGCTCGGCTACGTCCGCAGCGAGTCGGCCCGCCAACTGCGCGCCGGACGCAGCCGCATCATGGGGCTGCTCGTCCTCGACATGGGCAACCCGTTCTTCGTCGACGTCGCGCGCGGCGCCGAGCGGGCCGCGCGCGCGGCGGGCCTCGGCGTCATGGTGTGCAACAGCGCGCAGAGCCCCACCGAGGAGGCCGAGTACCTCTCCCTCTTCGCCGAGCAGCGGGTGCGCGGCGTGCTCCTCACCCCGGCCGAGGCGACCGGCCGCACCGTCGAGCAGTTCCGGCGCCACGACATCCCCTTCGTGCTCGTCGACCGGGTCGCCGAGGGCGCCACCGAGTGCTCCGTCTCCGTCGACGACGTCAACGGCGGCGCGCTCGCCGTGCGCCACCTCGCCGACGCCGGACACCGGCGGATCGCCTACGTGAGCGGCCCGCCCGCCCTGAACCAGGTCAAGGACCGGCGCCAGGGCGCGCTGCGCGCCCTGAGCGAGGCCGGACTGCCCGCCACCGCCCTGCACGAACTGCCCACCGAACGCCTCGACGTCGCCGCCGGACGCGACGCGGGCGCCCGGCTCCTCGGCCTCGCCGACCGCCCCACCGCCGTCTTCTGCGCCAACGACCTCCTCGCCCTCGGCGTCCTGCAGTCCTTGTACGCCGCCGGGGTCCGGGTCCCCGAGGACATCGCGATCGTGGGCTACGACGACATCGAGTTCGCGGCCGCCGCCGCGGTGCCGCTCACCTCGGTGCGGCAGCCGGCCGTCACCATGGGCGCCCTCGCCGCCGAACTCCTCCTCGAGGAGATCGAGGCCGCCGACCGGCCGGACGGCGGACACGAGCACCGCCGCGTCGTGCTCCAGCCGGAACTCGTCGTCCGCGGCTCCAGTCTGGGCCCGCGCTGACCGTCCCGGGGCCCGTGTGCTGAACTGGTCGGCAGATCCGGAATGTCCGCACTCCGGACACCCCGTACCGCCCTGTGCACAGGAGCCGAATTGAGCGCCGCCCGCTACCGCCAGCCCGGAGTCGTCCTCACCGACCGCCGCTTCACCGTCCCGCTGGACCACTCCGCCCCCGACGGCGAGCGGATCGAGCTGTACGCACGCGAGGCCGTCGCCGCCGGACGCGAGGACGACACGCTGCCCTGGCTCGTCTACCTCCAGGGCGGTCCCGGCTTCGGCGCCAACCGGTTCTCGGGCAAGCAGGCGTGGCTGGGCCGCGCCCTCCAGGACCACCGGGTGCTGCTCCTGGACCAGCGCGGCACCGGCGCCTCCACGCCCGCGAACCGCCAGACGCTCCCGCTGCGCGGCGGCGCCGAGCAGCAGGCCTCCTACCTCACCCTGTTCCGCGCCGACTCGATCGTCCGCGACTGCGAGGCCATCCGCCCCGAGGTCACCGGCGGCGCCCCCTGGACCGTCCTCGGCCAGAGCTTCGGCGGCTTCTGCGCCACGCACTACCTCTCCGCCGCGCCCGAGGGCCTGGACGCCGCGATCATCACCGGCGGTCTGCCCACGCTGGACGGACACGCCGACGACGTCTACCGCGCCGCCTACCCGCGCATCGAGCGCAAGGTCCGCGAGCACTACGCCCGGTACCCGATGGACGTGGAGCGGGCCCGCGAGATCGGTGCGTTCGTCGCCGAGCGGGAACCGGTGCTGCCCGGCGGCTACCGGCTCACCCTCGAAGCCTTCCAGTCCCTCGGCATCTGGCTCGGCGGCAGCGACGGCAGCGACCGGCTGCACTACCTGCTGGAGGACGCGTTCGTGCGCACCCCGGCCGGCCGCGAGCTGTCGGACTCCTTCCAGGAACAGGTCGCCGGCGCGCTGTCGTACGCCGCCCACCCGCTGTACGCCCTTCTCCACGAGGCCATCTACGCGCAGGGCGGCCGGGCCACCGACTGGGCCGCCGAGCGGATCCGCGCCGAGTTCCCTCAGTTCGACGGCGAGAAGGCGCTGGCCGCGGGCGGGCCGCTGTACTTCACCGGGGAGTCCGTCCATCCCTGGCAGTTCGACTGCGATCCGGCGCTGCGGCCGCTGCGGGACGTGGCCGAGGCGCTGGCCGGCCGGACCGAGTGGGCGCCGCTCTACGATCCGGCGCGGCTCGCCGCCAATGAGGTGCCGGTGGCTGCCGCCGTGTACCACGACGACATGTACGTGGACACGGAGCACGCGTTGCGGACGGCTCGTTCCGTACGGGGGTTGCGGCCCTGGGTGACGAACGAGTTCGAGCACGACGGGTTGCGTGCCGGTGGCCCCCGCGTTCTTGATCGGTTGCTGGGGATGGTGCGCGGGGAGGTCTGATTTCGGTCGTGTGTCGGGCGCGCCACCGTCGTGGCTGGTCGCCCCACCGGCCCGCACCCATCCGACGAGAACACCCCCGCCCTACCCGAAGAGTGCACCGCCCCCCGAGCGGAGGCGACTATCGTGGCGGGATGGCACCTGAGTTGATCCGTATCGTCTCCCGCTCGTCGCCCATGGCCCTCGCCCAGGTGGAGCGCGTCCGCGCCGAGCTCGCCGCACTCCATCCGGACATCCGCACGGAGGTCGTCCCCGTCACGACCAGCGGCGACAAGTGGATGGGCGACCTGGCGCAGCTGGGCGGGAAAGGCGCCTTCACCAAGGAGGTCGACCAGGCGCTGCTCGATGGACGCGCCGACCTCGCCGTGCACTGCCTGAAGGACATCCCGGCGGACCGGCCGCTGCCGGAGGGGTGCACGTTCGGCGCGTACCTGAAGCGCGACGACGTCCGGGACGCGCTGATCGACCCGGGCGGCCGCCGCCTCGACGAACTCCCGGAGGGCACGCGCGTCGGCACCTCGTCCGTCCGGCGCATCGCCCAACTCGCCGCCAGCCACCCGCACCTGGAGTGCGTGCCGATGCGCGGCAACGCCAACCGGCGCCTGGAGAAGATGGCCGCCGGCGACGCGGACGTCCTGCTTCTCGCCCTGTCCGGGCTGGAGCGGATCGGACGCCGGGACGTGGTCACCGACATCCTCGCGCCCGAGGCGATGTGCCCGCCGATCGGCGCAGGGATCCTCGCCCTCCAGTGCCGCGCCGACGACGAGGGCACGCTGGACGCCGTCAGCGGCCTCGGGCACCACGACACCTGGCGGGAGGCGAGCGCCGAGCGGATGTTCCTGCACGTGCTCCAGGGACACTGCAACTCGCCCGTGGCCGGCTACGCGCGCTCCGAGCGCAGCGGCGATCTGTCCCTGCGTGCCTGCGTGTTCACGCCCGACGGCAAGCGGGTGCTCAACGCCCAGGAGTGGGCGGGACCGCTGGACCCCACGACGCTCGGCATGTCGGTCGCGGTGGCGCTGCTGCGCCAGGGCGCCCGCGAACTGATCGACGGCATCCCGCACTAGGGCCTGTCCGGCGGATCTTGTCGCGGGCGCGGGGTCTGGCACGCCGACCTGCGGCGTTGTCGTCGGTTGCCAACGCTCCGCGTTGACGCCCTCCTCCGCCTTGCATCTCGACGCACCAGACCCCGCTCACCGGCACAGAGACGCGCGGGCCACCCGGCTGCGACCTGATCCGCCGGACAGGCCCTAGAGAATGCGACGACGGGCCGCAGGGCTCAGGCAGCGGTCCCGGCCGCCGACGGGAGTCGCTGCGCGGCGAGGACCGCCAGGCACACCAGCGCCGCGAGCACCGTCAGTGTCGTACCCATCGACGCCACGAAGTCCCGGCCCGTCGCCAGCAGCGTCGTCGCCGTCGCCACCCCGAGCGTCGGACCGATGTTCATCGCGGTCTGCTGGAGCCCGCCGGCCACCCCGGCGTCCACCAGCCGGGCCCGGCGCACCAGGACCTCGGTCGCGGTGACCATGACCGTGCCGAACCCCGCGCCCATCGCGAACGCGCACGCCGCGACGGCCCCCGCGCCCGCCCCGGTGTCCAGCCGGCCGAAACCGAAGACACCGGCCGCGAGCAGCAGCAGCCCGCCGGACGTCGTGGGCCGGGCCCCGTGGCGGCGCAGCAGCACCGCGCCGAGCGGCGCCGCGAGCACCATGCAGAGCGCGGCGGGCAGCATCCGCAGCGCCGTGCCCAGCGCGTCTAGCCCGAGCACGTCCTGGAGGAAGTACGTCGCCGTGAACAGCGTGCCGAACAGCGCCGCCGACGCGGACAGCAGCACGCCGAGCGCGGCGGCCACCACCGGGGAGGCGAGCAGGGAGGGCGACAGGAGCGGGTACGGGGTGCGCCGCTCATGGCGGACGAAGGCGGCCGCGGCCGCGCAGGTTCCGGCCAGCGCCGCCACCGGCACCGCCGACCAGCCCGCCCCGGGCAGGGTGTCCAGCACCGTCACCAGACAGGCCAGCGCCGCGCCCAGGAGCAGTGTGCCGCCCGCGTCGAGACCGGTCCGGTCCCGTCCGGCGGGCTCCTCCGCGTCCCGGACGCCCAGCACGAGCAGCGCGATCGCCACGGCCGGCAGCACGCCGAGGAAGAACACCGAGCGCCAGCCCAGCTGCGCCGTGAGCACCCCGCCGACCAGCGGGCCCGCGGCCGCCGCGACGCCGATCGCGCTGGTACGCAGGGCGATCGGCATGGCCAGCTCGTCCGGCGGATACGCGGCGCGCAGCATGCCGAGCGTCGCGGGCTGCAACAGTGCCCCGCACACGCCCTGGAGGACGCGCAGGGCGATGACCGCGCCGATGCCGGGCGCGCACCCGATGCCCGCCGACGCCGCCGCGAAGCCGAGCATCCCGTACCCGAACAGCCGCCGGTGCCCGTACCGGTCGCCGAGCCGGCCCGCGAGCACGAGCAGACTCGCCACCGCGATCAGATAGCCCGTACTCGTCCACTGCACCTGTGTGAGCGAGGCGCCCAGATCGCGCTGGAGCGCGGGCTGGGCGATGGTCAGCACGGTCCCGTCGAGGGCCACGAGGACCGCGCCGACGACACTGCCCGCGAGCGTGACGCGGCGCGTGGCACGGCCGGTCACCGGGGTTCCGGTCCCAGATGCGCGTCGAGCACCGACGTCAGCAGCGGCGTCACGTCGTCGACCCCGGACGCCAGTTGGAGGCTGCCCCAGCCCCACAGCTGGGCGACACCGTGCAGATTCGCCCACAACGCGCCCGCGACCACGGCGGGTTCGGCCGCCGGGCGCACCCGCGCCACCAGCTCCGTCAGCATCCCGAACAGCGGCAGGCTCGTCTCGCGCAGCCCCAGTTCACCGCTCTCCAACAGATCGTGACGGAACATCAGCTCGTACATGCCGCGATGCTCCGCCGCGAAGGCGAGATACGTGCGGGCCAGAACGGCCAGCCGGGCGCGCGGATCCGGCCCGGCGGCCTCAAGGGCGCGCGCCGCCTCCGCGCCGAGGTGCGCGAAACCCCGGCGGGCGATCGCCGAGAGCAGCTCCAGGTGGGTGGGGAAGTAGCGGCGGGGCGCGCCGTGCGAGACCCCGGCCCTGCGAGCGATCTCCCGCAGCGACAGGGCCGCCACGCCCTCCGCGTCCACCAGGGCCACCCCGGTGTCGACGAGCCGGTCCCGCAGGCCGCTTCTGCTGTCGCCGGCTCCCTGGCCGCCTTCGTCCGTCTGCATAGACACTGTCTACCCGATCTCCGTAGACAGTGTCTACCCTCTGGTGGGTGCGCGACTCTTCAAGGTGGAGGGCGGGGCCGCTACGCTGCGCGCCGCCAAGGACGCCGTCGACCGGCAGGGGGCCGCATGATCGACACGACCGACACCTCGATCCCCGAGGGCGACGAACAGCGGCTGCGCCTGGACGTCGAGAAGGACGGAATAGGTGTTCTCACCCTGTGCCGCCCGGCCAAACTGAACGCCTGGAGCTGGGAGTCGAGCCGCCAGCTCGGCGTGCTGGCCGACCGGATCCGGTTCGACGACCGCATCCGCGTCGTCCTGCTGCGGGCGGAAGGGCGCGCCTTCTGCGCGGGGATCGACGTCACCGCGCCGGGCGGCGGGATCGAGGGGGAGAGCGGATCGGCCCGCAGTCGCGCCTATTACGAAGGCATTCGGTGGGTGCACGAGCGGTTCGCCGCGTTCGCGCGCCTGCCGCAACCCGTCGTCGCGGCCGTGCGCGGGTACTGCCTCGGCTTCGGCTTCGAGTTCGCGCTCATGGCCGACATCCGCATCGCCGCCGACGACGCCGTGTTCGCCCTGCCGGAGGCGCAGTTGGGGGTGGCGGTCGACGCGGGCGGCGATCTGCGCATCGCACGCGAGGCGGGCGCCGGCTGGGCCAAGTTCCTCGCGCTGACCGGACGGCGCATCGAAGCGGACACGGCATGGCGCCTTGGGCTGCTCCAACAGGTTGTGCCCGGGGACGAGTTGGAGCGATCGGCACGTGACGTGGCACAGGAGATCGCGGCGAACGCGCCCCTCGCCGTGCAGTCCGTCAAGCGGGACATCGACGCCTACGCCGACGCGGGCCTCGACGCCGCCCTCGACCGGGTGGCGATGAGCGCGGCACTCACGCTCACCTCCGACGACGCGACGGAAGGGTTCACGGCGAAGGCGCGGCGCAGACCTCCGGACTTCAAGGGAGCGTGACCCGCCCCGGTCACCCCCTCGCCCCGGTCGCCCTGGTCAGCGGTCCTGCGGCTCCACCGGGCCGGCGGCGGGGCCGGGCGGGCCCTCGGGGTCCTCGCCCAGGTCGAACACGCTCTGCCGCAGCGCCTGGATCGCCTCGTCCAGCTCGGCCACACAGCGCAGCAGCCGGGCGCGCGCGGGTCCCTCGGCGATCATCGCGGCCGTGCCGTGCAGCTCCAGACCGGTGTCGAAGACCTTCCGCACCACACCCTCGCGGAGCCCGGCGGCGATCCGGTCCCGCTCGCGGGCCAGGGAGAGTTCACGCACCTCGGCCTGAAGTTCCGTGTTGGCCACGAGCGAGCTCTTGATCCGGTCCCGCAGACCGTGGGTGGCGACCGCGATCAGCCCGCCGAGCGCACTCCAGAGCACGACCCGCCGCGCGACGACGACATCGGGCGTCGCCTGGGCGATTGACGAGATGGCCTGTACGGCGACGACCGCCGTGACCACGCACACCGACTCCCAGCGTTCGTGGAACAGCGCCGTCCAGATCAGCGGCACCAGCAGGACGAGCCCGATCCCGGACGCCGCCCCCGTCGCCAGGATCAGCGCCAGGACGGACGCCGTGTGCAACAGCGGCACCAGCACCGTGGACCAGCCCGGCAACCGCTCCCAGGGCAGCAGAAAACCTCCGGCGCACAGCACCAGGAGCACGGTGCTGCCCAGGTACGCGGGCCAGGACTCCACATCGCCCTTCGGCACCAGGGCCCCGGCCATGGCGGCGACGGCCACCAGGGCGAACGGCGCGGCGCGCGGGACCAGATCGGGCTGCCTGAACTGCCGTCCGACGCTCGGTCCGTCGGGGTCGGTCAGTGCGCGCCAGTGCGTGGCCGGAGTCCTCATGAGCGCCCCCATCGGCCGGAGTCGTCCACGGCCCCGCCGAGGGATTGCGTGACCGTACGCATGGTAGCGACACGGGCCGCGGGCAGGCAGGGGAGCCGATGCCGACCGGGGCGCTCTCCCTGGGCAGCGCATGTCCTACGGGGTGAACGGCCCCCGCCCCAACTGCTCGCGCACCGTCGTCACCGGCCCGTTCACCAGATCGCGCCGCTGCCAGTTCGCCCCGTCCACCACCAGCGTGTGCCCGCTGATGAAGCGGGCATAGGGCGAGGCGAGGAAGGTGGCCGCCCAGCCCAGCTCACGCGGCGCTCCGACCCGCAGCGCGGGCTGGCGGGCGCCGGGATCGTCGGCCCGGTCCAGATTGGCGCGAATCTCCGGCGTCATGTCCTCGTGCGGCATGAGCCCCGGCACCAGGCCGTTGACCTGGATGCCGTACGGCCCCCACTCCACGGCCAGCGTCTCCACCAGGTTCTTCACCCCTGCCTTCGCCGCCGCGCTGTGCGCGAAGCCGGGCCCGCCGGTCCACGCGTACGACGCGCCCACCGCCAGCACCGACCCCGGGGTGCCCGCGGCCAGATGCCGACGGCCGAACTCGCGGGTCATGAAGAACGTGCCGTTGAGCGTGATGTCCACGACCGAACGCCAGCCGTTGGGGCTCAACTCCTCGGCAGGTACGGGAAAGTTGGCCGCCGCGTTGTTCACCAGGACGTCCGGGACGCGGCCGTGCGCCGCCCACGCCGCGTCGAAGGCCTCCGCGATCCGCCCCGCGTCCCGGATGTCGCAGGTCGCCGCCGTGACTCGGCCCGCGCCTTCGACCGCCGCCAACTGCTCGCGGGCCGGAGCCAGATGCTCCCCCTTGCGGCTCGCGATCATCACATCCGCGCCGAGCCGCGCGAACTCCGCCGCGATCGCCCGGCCGAGTCCGGTCCCGCCCCCGGTCACCAGGACCAGCCGGCCGTCGTACGTGCCCGGGGGCAGCGCCGACACGCCGAGCGGGGGAGGAGCGGGCAGTCCGGGTGCGGCAGGCGTCGTCATGCGGGCATGGATACTCCCTGAGCCGTCAACTTGCCACTGCCGCGCCGGACTTGGTGCGGGCCAGGGCCACCGCCCGCTCGCCCTCGGGGGAGAACGCCCCGGCGCGCCGCCGCTCGGCGCCCCGCGCCGCGTCGGACATCACCAGCTGCGCGTTGATGAAGGCGCCCGCCCGGTAGCCCGCGCTCGCCGCGTTGACGACCTGCTCCGCGGGTCCCGCCGCGTTCCCCACGGCCCACACGCCCGGTACGCTCGTCAGCCCCGTCGGGTCCACGTCGACGAACGGCCCGGCCGGGGTCTCCTTCGTGACGGCGCCCAGCGCGGACAGCAGACCGTCGCGCGGCACCGTGCGGGTCGGCACCACGAACACCGACCGCGGGAACTCCCGGCCGTCCGCGAGCCGCACCGCGGTCAGCCGGTCGTCCGTCACCACCAGCCGGTCGACCCCGCCCACGACCACGCCCACACCGGCGGCGGCCAGCAACTGCCAGTCGTCGTCCGGCAGGCCGTCGGCGTCCGTGCCGTCGAGGAAGAGCGTCACGTCGTCGGAGAGCTGGCTGAACAGCAGCGCCTGGTGGATTCCGGTCGCCTCGCGGTACAGCACGCCGATCGCACCGTCCCGGACCTCCCAGCCGTGGCAGTACGGGCAGTGCAGCACGTCCTTGCCCCAGCGCTCGGCGACACCGGGCACCTCCGGCAGCTCGTCCACCAGGCCCGTCGCGATCACCAGCCGGCGCGCGTGCACCCGGCCGCCGGACGCGAGCGTCACATCGAACTCGCCGTCCCCGTCCGGCTCGGCCGCCGTCACCCGGTCCGCCACCAGCTCCACGCCGTACCCCGTGACCTCCCGGCGCACCTCGGCCAGGAACTCGGCGGGCGGCATGCCGTCGCGCGAGGGATAGCCCTGCATGTGGGCGGCCGGCGCGTTGCGTGGCTCGCCCGCGTCGACGACCAGGACCGAGCGGCGTGAGCGCCCCAGGACCAGCGCGGCCGACAGTCCCGCCGTACCGCCCCCGACCACCACGACCTCGTACATGTCCTGCCCGGCCCTCACGGCCTTCTCGGCGCTGCTTGTACTGTTCGTGCTGTTCATGGGGTGTACCTCGTCTCCGTACCGGCTGATCCCGTCTCTCCCGAAGGTGCACGTGCACTCGCCGGATTGACAAACGGCTTTGCCGAAACTGCAATGGATTCATGGACACGCACAAGGACGAACCCGCCGCGGGGCCGGAGGCGAGCACGGACGACGTGCTCGCCAGCGTCGGCCCGCGCCTGCGCGCCCTGCGCAAGGAGCGCGGCGCCACCCTCTCCGGCCTCTCCGAGACCACGGGTATCTCCGTCAGCACGCTCTCCCGCCTGGAGTCCGGGCTGCGCAAGCCGAGCCTGGAGCTGCTGCTGCCCATCGCCCGCGCCCATCAGGTCCCGCTGGACGAGCTGGTCGGAGCCCCACCGGTCGGCGATCCCCGGGTGCGCGGCGCGAAGCCCGTCGTACGGCACGGCCGCACGATGATCCCGCTCACCCGGCAGCCGGGCGGCCTCCAGGCCTACAAGATCATCGAGCCGAACCGGCGGACGGAACCCGACCCGCAGACCCACGAGGGCTACGAGTGGATCTACATGCTCTCCGGGAAGCTGCGGATCGTCCTCGGCGAGCACGACGTGGTGCTCGGCCCCGGCGAGGCCGCCGAGTTCGACACCCGGGTGCCGCACTGGTTCGGCTCCACGGGGGAGGGGCCCGCCGAGTTCCTGAGCCTCTTCGGGCCGCAGGGCGAGCGCATGCACGTACGGGCGCGGCCCGCGCGGGCCAAGGAGGAGTGAGCCGGACCAGGGCATTCACAGACCGGCAAGCGACCGCTTAGTATGCAGCCGAACCCGGTTTGACGAAGCAGTCCCGTGGAGGCCCCGCATGCAGGCATGGCAAGTGCACGAGAACGGCGAGCCGAGCGAGGTGATGCGCCTGGAGGAGGTCGCGCGTCCCGAGCCCGGTGAGGGGCAGGTCCTGCTCAAGGTGCGCGCCGCCAACATCAACTTCCCGGACGCGCTGCTCTGCCGCGGCCAGTACCAGGTCAGGCCGCCGCTGCCGTTCACCCCCGGGGTGGAGATCTGCGGCGAGACCGAGGACGGCCGCCGCGTCATCGCCAATCCGGCCCTGCCGTACGGCGGCTTCGCCGAGTACGCCGTCGCCGACGCCCGCGCGCTGCTGCCCGCCCCGGACGCCCTCGACGACGCCGAGACCGCCGCCCTGCACATCGGGTACCAGACCGGCTGGTTCGGCCTGCACCAGCGCGCCCGCCTCCAGGAGGGCGAGACGCTGCTCGTGCACGCCGCCGCGGGCGGGGTCGGCAGCGCCGCCGTGCAGCTCGGCAAGGCCGCGGGAGCCCGGGTCATCGGTGTCGTCGGCGGCCCCGACAAGGCCAAGGTCGCCCAGGAGCTGGGCTGCGACGTGGTCGTCGACCGGCGCTCCGACGACGTCATCGCCGCCGTCAAGGAGGCGACCGGCGGACGCGGCGCGGACGTGATCTACGACCCCGTGGGCGGCGACGCCTACCAGCAGTCGGCGAAGACCGTCGCCTTCGAGGGCCGGATCGTCGTGGTCGGCTTCGCCTCGGGCAGCATCCCGAGCCCCGCCCTCAACCACGCCCTCGTCAAGAACTACTCGATCATGGGTCTGCACTGGGGCCTGTACGCGCAGAAGAACCCCGGGCTGATCCCGCACTGCCACGAGAAGCTCACCGAGCTGGCCGCGCGCGGCGCCATCAAGCCCCTCGTCAGCGACCGCGTCGACCTCGCCGACGCGCCGGCCGCCGTCCAGCGCGTCGCGGACGGCGTCACCACCGGCCGCGTCGTCGTGGTGCCCGGCCTGCGCGCCCGTACGGAAGGAGCCGCCGCATGAGCCTCGACGCCGCGCGACTGCGCACCCTGACCCAGGAGTTCCTGGCCGCGCACCCGGTCGCCACCACCCCGCGCGAGGAGTTCCTCAGCGCCCGCTTCGACGCCGGTCTCGCCTGGGTGCACTACCCCGAGGGCCTCGGCGGACTCGATGCCCCGCGCGCCCTGCAAGCCGTCGTGGACGCGGAGCTGGAGGCGGCCGGCGCCCCCGACAACGACCCCCGGCGCAACGGGATCGGGCTCGGCATGGCCGCCCCCACCGTCCTGCGCTACGGCACCGACGAGCAGAAGCGGCGCTTCCTCAAGCCGCTCTGGGTGGGCCAGGAGATCTGGTGCCAGCTCTTCAGCGAGCCCGGCGCCGGATCCGACCTCGCCGCGCTCGGCACCCGCGCCGTGCGCGAGGGCGACGACTGGATCGTCAACGGACAGAAGGTGTGGACGTCCGGCGCGCACAACTCCCGGTTCGCCATCCTCATCGCCCGCACCGACCCGGACGTGCCCAAGCACCGGGGCATCACCTACTTCGTGTGCGACATGACCGACCCCGGCGTCGAGGTGCGGCCGCTGCGCCAGATCACCGGCGAGGCCGAGTTCAACGAGGTCTTCCTCACCGACGTCCGGATCCCCGACGCCCACCGGCTCGGCGAGACCGGCGACGGCTGGAAGGTCGCCCAGACCACCCTCAACAACGAGCGCGTCGCCATCGGCGGCATGCGCATCCCGCGCGAGGGCGGCCTCATCGGCATCGTCGCCGACACCTGGCGCGAGCGCCCCGAGCTGCGCACGCACGACCTGCACCAGCGCCTCATGACGCTGTGGGTCGAGGCCGAGGTCGCCCGGCTCACCGGCGAGCGGCTGCGCCAGCAGCTCGTCGCCGGACACCCCGGCCCCGAGGGCGCCGGCATGAAGCTCGGCTTCGCCCGCCTCAACCAGCAGATCAGCGGTCTGGAGCTGGAACTCCTCGGCGAGGAGGGCCTGTTGTACGACGACTGGACCATGCGCCGCCCCGAGATCGTCGACTTCGCGGGCCGCGACGCCGGCTACCGCTATCTGCGCGCCAAGGGCAACAGCATCGAGGGCGGGACGAGCGAGGTCCTGCTGAACATCGTCGCCGAGCGCGTGCTGGGCCTGCCGCCCGAGCCGCGCACCGACAAGGACGTCGCCTGGAAGGACCTCTCCCGATGAGCACTCAGCCCGACCTCCTCTACTCCGAGGACGAGGAAGCGCTCCGCTCGGCGGTCCGCGACCTGCTCACCGACCACTGCGCCGCCCCGGCCGTGCTCGCGCGGATCGAGGGCGACGAGCCGCACGACCGCGCCCTGTGGAAGAACCTCGCCGAGAGCATGGGCCTGGCCGGCCTGCTCGTGCCCGAGGAGCGCGGCGGGCAGGGCGCCTCGCACCGCGAGGCCGCCGTCGTCCTGGAGGAGCTGGGGCGCGCCGTCGCCCCCGTCCCGTACCTGACGAGCGCCGTCATCGCGACCGAGGCGCTGCTCGCCTGCGTCGGCAGCGAGGCCGAGACCCTGCTGTCCGCGCTCGCCTCGGGCCGCACGGTCGGCGCGCTCACGGTGCCGCTGTCGGCGACGCCCGGCCGGGAGTTCACGGACGTACGCGCCACGGACTCCAGCCTGACCGGGCGGGTCACCGGCGTCGCGGACGCGGCCTTCGCCGATGTGTTCCTCGTACCCACCCCCGACGGGCTGTTCGCCGTGGACGCCTCGGCCGACGGGGTCACGGTCGCACCGCAGACCTCCTTCGACCCGACGCGTCCGCTGGCCACCGTCACCTTCGAGGCCGCCGCCGGACGGCTCCTCGCGGACACCGCGGCGCCCGCCGTGCGCCGTGCGCTGCGCGCCGGTGCCGGACTGCTCGCCTCGGAACAACTCGGCCTCGCCGACTGGCTGCTGACGGAGACCGTGCGCTACACGCGCGAGCGCCACCAGTTCAACCGGCCCGTCGGCTCCTTCCAGGCGCTCAAGCACCGGCTCGCCCAGCTGTGGCTCGAAGTGGTCAACGCCCGCGCCACGGCCCGCAACGCGGCCGACGCGCTCGCCACCGGCAGCGACGACACCGACGTGGCCGTCGCCGTCGCCCAGGCGTACACGGCGCCCGTCGCCGTGCACGTGGCCGAGGAGGCGCTGCAACTGCACGGTGGCATCGGCATGACGTGGGAGCACCCGATCCACCTCTACCTCAAGCGCGCCAAGTCCTCCGCGATCGCCCTCGGCACGGTGGGCCGCCACCGGGAGGAACTGGCCGAACTGGTCGATCTGCGGGCGCCCTGAGCGACGGCCGGCGCAATTCGATGGACAGCGACGTCATGCCCGTGATCCCTTCACGGGCATGACCTCACTCATCCGCCACCTCACCATCGACTGCGCCGACCCCTACGCCCTCGGAGGTTTCTGGGCCGAGGTGCTGGGCGGAGCCGTCAGCGACGAGGACCGTCCCGGCGACCCCGAGGCGCTGGTGGAGAGCGCGTCCGTGGGCGTCCTGCTCATCCGCGTCCCCGAGGGCAAGTCCGCCAAGAATCGCCTGCACATCGACCTCCAGCCCCAGGACCGCACCCGGGACGAGGAGGTCGACCGGCTGCTCGCCCTCGGCGCCACCCTCCAGGGTGACCACCGCCGCCCCGACGGTACGGGCTGGGTGACCCTCCACGACCCGGAGGGCAACGAGTTCTGCGTCGAGCGCGGTGCGGCCGAGCGGGCGAACTAGCCGGCCACCAGGACGGAACGACCGGCCGGAGCCGTCCCGGGTGAACCACTGGCGGCGGTCCGGCCAACTTCCCCTCCAGGGCTGCCCATCAGTGCCATGGGCCCCGCATACTCACCCGTGTCCCACCGGCCCACCACGGGAGGCACTCATGGCACCGACCACCCGCCGCAGAGCCCTCGGCGCGTTCGCCGCCGCACTGGCCACCGGTGTCGCCGCACCACAACTCGCCCACGCGGGCGGGAAGCCGCGCGGCCCGCGCCCGCTGACGCGGGCCCACGCCCACAACGACTACGACCACCCGCGCCCGCTGTTCGACGCCCTCGACCATCGCTTCAACAGCGTCGAGGCCGACATCTACCTCGTCGACGGCGACCTCCTCGTCGCCCACGACCCCGTCGACCTCGACCCGGCGCGCACCCTCGAATCCCTCTACCTCGCCCCGCTCGCCGCCCGCGTCCGCGCCCACCACGGATCGGTGTACCGGGGATGGCGCCGGCCGCTCCAGCTCCTCGTCGACATCAAGACCGAGGGCGCCGCGGCCTACCGCGAACTCGACCGCCAACTGAGCCGTCACCGAGGTCTGTTCACCACCTACGCGCACGGCAAGGTGCGCCCCGGACCCGTCACCGCCGTCGTCTCCGGCGACCGCGCCGCGGGCCCGGTCATCGCGGCCCAGCCCACCCGCAGCGCCTTCTACGACGGCCGGCTCACCGACCTCGGCACCGCGGACCCCGCCTCCTTCATCCCGCTCATCAGCGACAACTGGACGAACAACTTCACCTGGCTGGGCAGCGGCCCGATGCCCGCCGCCGAACGCGACAGGCTGCACGGCATCGTCTCCGCCGCGCACGCCCACGGGCAGCGTGTCCGCTTCTGGGCCACCCCGGATTTCCCCGGGCCCGAACGGGACGCCGTGTGGCGCGAGTTGATCGCCGCCGACGTCGACCACCTGAACACCGACGACCTCGCGGGCCTCGAGGCGTTCCTCACCGCCCACGACCGGTGATCGTTGCGGCTTCATGAACAACTCCCGTATCCGCATGGACACTTCAAGCATGGGCGCCTAGCTTCGCGGCATGCCGCTTCGCAGACACCTCGCCCGCACCCTCGCCGTCACGCTGACCTTGGCCGGGCTCGGTCTCGTCGGCCCGGCCGGTGCCGGGGCCGACGAGATCCCCAAGGCCCCGGGCCACCGCCTGGTCCCGCAGTACGAGGGCGCCCCCGCCCAGCCCCAGGCGGTTCCCGGCCCGGCCCCCGATCAGCACCCCTACCTCGCGGGGAACGGCCGCAGCGGCATGCACGCGGACGCCTGGGGCAGCGCCACCTACCCCTGGAGCGGCCCGAACGGCAACGCCCCGCAGGTCACCAGCGAGCAGATGGCCGCGCTCGGCGGCGAGTGCGCCACCGTCACCTTCGACAAGGAGGGCCGCATCGTCACCGTGTGCGGCACCTTCACCGGCTTCCTGGTCAAACTCCTCGACCCGCACAGCCTCAAGACCCTCGCCGAGTACAAGCTCCCCCAGCGCCCCTCCACCGTCGAGGCCATCACCACCCTCGACTTCTCCAAGATCTTCAAGGACACCTCGGGCGGCGCCTACTCCTACCTCGACGACCAGGACCGCCTCGTCCTCGCCGACTCCCGCCAGCACATCCTGCGGCTCGCCCACACCCGCAAGGCCGACGGGAGCTGGGAGTTCAAGGTCACCGACGACTGGGACCTGACCGGCGTCGTCCCACACGACTGCGCCTCCTGGACGAACCTGTACCCGAGCGGCGAGTGCGACCCCGTCACCTCCGTGATGCCGGACTGGCAGGGCCGCGTGTGGTGGGTGACCCGGCAGGGCCGCGTCGGCACCGTCGACCCCGCCACCGGCACCATCAGGTCGGTCCGCCTGGAGGGCGAGGAGATCCAGAACTCCTTCTCCGTGTCAAAGGACGGCGTCTCGATCGTCACCGACCACGCGCTGTACAGCTTCGCTGCCGCTGCCGACGGCACCCCGAAGACCGTGTGGCGCCAGACGTACGACCGCGGCACGGGCACCAAGCCCGGCTCGGTGAACCAGGGTTCGGGCACCACCCCCGACCTGTTCGGCATCCAGGACGACTACGTCGCCATCACCGACAACGCCGACGACCGGATGAACGTCCTCGTCTACCGGCGCGGCGCCGACGTCCCCGCCGACGAACGCCTCGTCTGCAAGGTGCCCGTCTTCGGCTCCGGAGCGTCCACGACCGACAACTCCCTCATCTCGTACGGGAACAGCCTCGTCGTCGAGAACAACTACGGCTACGAGAACATCACCTCGCTCACCTTCGGGCGCAGCGTCGTCGGCGGCGTCACCCGGATCGACGTACGCGCCGACGGCAGCGGCTGCGACACGGTGTGGGAGAGCGGTGTGCGCTCCCCGTCCACCGTGCCGAAGCTCTCCACCGCCAACGGGCTGCTGTACTTCTACACCAAGGAGCCCAACTCCCTCGGCGTGGACGCCTGGTACCTCACCGCCGTCGACTTCCGCACCGGCGCCACCCGCTGGAAGCGGCTCGTGGGAACCGGCGTCGCCTACGACAACAACTGGGCGCCCGTGACACTCGGTCCCGACGGCACCGCCTACGTGGGCGTCTTCAACGGCCTGGTCGCCGTACACGACAGCTGACGCCTTGCGCCCCCCCGCTCCCGGCTAGGCGTCGACCAGCCGGGAGCGGATCAGGAAACGTACTCCCTCCGGCGCCTCCAGGGAGAAGCCGCTGCCGCGGCCCTCGACGACGTCGACGATGAGGCGGGTGTGACTCCACACCTCGTACTGGCTCCTGGACATCCAGAACGACACCGGCTCCGCCACCCCCTCCACCATCAGGTCCTGGAGCAGCACGTCGGAGCCGCCGGTACGGAACTCGCCCGCCGGGTAGCACATCGGAGCGCTGCCGTCGCAGCAGCCGCCGGACTGGTGGAACATCAGCGGGCCGTGGGCCGCGCGCAGCCGCCGCACCAGTTCGGCGGCCGCGGACGTCAGCTCCACGCGGGGTACATCGGTCATACGGGGAAGCATCCGGGGCGGGACGTTGCGACGACGTTGCACGCGTGGGCGCCGCGCCCGCATAGGCTCCCCGCATGGAACAGAGGGAGATCATCCTGCGGGCCATCGGTGTGCTCACCGAGACGCAGGAGATGGTACGCAGACTCAGCGACGGAGAGGAACTGGACACCGACCTGTCCCAGCTGGGTCAGCTGGTGTCGGAGGTGTTCCCGACAGTGGAGATCCCGGCCGGAGCCACCGCGGAACAGGCGGCGGAACTGACCATCGCCGCGCTCATGCCGGCCAGCGTGTCGCTCGTGGAGGCGTTCGCGTTCCTCTTCACGCAGCTCGCCAAGGTGCACGACGAGGGACGCGCCGACGTCAACTCCGTGGAACTGCTCAGAGAGATCGCGCTGCGGATGTCCGACCCGGGCGAGGCCGGGTCGGACTGACCCCAGGAACCGAGCGGTTCCGCGCGCCCTACTTGTTCGGGTCGCGGAACCGGCCGAAGGCCTTCGTCAGCGCGCTCAGCGGCGAGCCGTCCGGCTTCGTGCCGGGCGGCGTCAGCGGCAGGCCCGACGGCACGCCGTCACCCTTGCGGGCCTCGTTCAGCGCGGACTGCGCCGCCTCGGCCGCCTCCTTGTACGCGTCACGGGACTTCGTCATCGCCTCCAGCGCCTCGGCGTAGCGGCCGACCATGTCCTGCGCGTGCGCCAGCTCCTCGTCCGGCGTCAGTAGGTGCCAGCCCTTGCGCAGCCGGGCCAGAGCCTGCTCCGCGTCCTCGGGCAACGGCCTCGGGAGCGTCGCGAACTCGGTGATCCTGGCGATGAGTTCGGACGGCTCGGTGCCGTTCAGGAACACGTTCGACACCGCGGCGCGCTCCGCGTCGTAGCCCGGCAGCGGCGGCTGCGTCGGCAGCACGACGGCGCCGCCCCGCGGCATCCGCACACCCAGCTCCCGCTTCAGCGCGGCGTCCGCGATCTGCGACTGCTCGGGCGACGCCCGGTGCTCTATCACCCGGTGCCGCAGGCTCGGCGGCAGGAACGGCGTGATCGGCCGCTGCCCGCTCGCGTCCGGCGTCATCGCCTCGTGCACCACGACGTGCGTGTACCAGCTGCGCCGCGCCCAGTCCCTGACCTGGTGCCGCAGTTCGTCGGGATCCTTGGGCAGATGGTTCGTGGCCCGCAGCCGCAGCCCCGAGACCGTGTCGTGGTCCCAGCCGACCCGGTCGGTGTCCGGCCAGAACATCGTCGCGGGCGACGCCCAGCCCAGCTCCCAGGGCCGCTCGGCCTCGGCGGCGAGCACCCAGACGATGCCGTCGCCCTCCCTGCGGCGTGCCTCGACGTCGAACGTCGTCAGCTGTGCGCGCACCGTGACGTCGTCGGCGACCCGCCACCGCGCCTCGAACTGCCGGCGGGCGAGCGGACCAGGATCGGCGTCCTCGTCGCGCGGGTGCAGCACGGAGGAACGCGCCGCCTCGACCGGATCCAGGTCGAGGAAGTCGTCGAGCACCCCGGCCGCCTTGAGGGCGATCAGGTTGCGCCGGAGGTCCTGCTCGGGCTCGTGTCCGAGATGCCGCCCACGGGACAGCCACACGGTGTCGGGGGCGGGGGTGAAGGAAGAGTTCTTCTTGGAGGTCATGGAGTCGTTCTGTGGGCGGTCGGGGCGCAGACAGTATGGTCCGAGGACCTGTCGGCGCGCTCTGTCGGGGTGGGTCGGTGTCGGGATTGTCGCGCGTGGGCGCCGAATCCGTCGGACGGTGAATGCCGGGTGTGTCGTGTTCCGCCGTCCGCCGCAGCGCGCGTACGCGCCGACCGGTGTCTGTGCCGGTGCCCGCGCCCCCGTGGGGCGCGGGGGGCCGTCCGCCGCCGTGCGGGTCCTGTGCGCATGTCCCGATCCGCCTTCCCTCAGCCGTTCGCGTCCGCCGCGCCCGTCCGTGCGCCCGTCCGCCGTTCCCGATCCCGTAGGCTCGGCGGATGGCCAGGTACTTCGACGTCCACCCCGCGAACCCGCAGGCACGCATCATCGGAGCGGTTGCCGACGGCATCCGAGACAGTGCACTTGTCGCCTACCCCACGGACTCCTGTTATGCACTCGGCTGCCGCCTCGGCAACCGGGAAGGTGTCGACCGGATCCGGTCGATCCGGCATCTCGACGACAAACACCACTTCACACTCGTCTGCCAGGACTTCGCGCAACTGGGCAGATTCGTGATGATCGACAACGACGTGTTCCGCGCGATCAAGGCGGCCACACCGGGCAGCTACACCTTCATCCTGCCCGCGACCCGCGAGGTGCCGCGCCAGCTCCAGCACCCGAAGAAGAAGACGGTGGGCGTCCGCATCCCCGACCACGTCGTCACCCAGGCGCTCCTCGCCGAGCTCGGCGAGCCGCTGCTGTCGAGCACCCTGCTGCTGCCCGGCGAGGACGAGCCGCTCACCCAGGGCTGGGAGATCAAGGAGCGGCTCGACCACGTCGTGGACGCCGTCCTCGACTCCGGCGACTGCGGCACCGAACCCACCACGGTGATCGACTTCTCGTCCGGCGAGGCCGAGGTCGTGCGGCGCGGCGCGGGGGATCCCGACCGCTTCGAATGAGCACCGCCGCCGACCCCGCCCGTCACCGCTTCGGGAACGGGCGGGTCCGGCGTCGCCGGCGTATCGAGCACCGCTCGCGGCTACGGTTCCCGGGAGTCGCGCGCGAGGGTCCCCAGGAAGCGGATGTGCGGCCGCTCGCCCGGCTCCGGGACGCTCACCCGGGCACGGACCCCGTACACGTCCGCGATCAGCTCCTCGGTGAGGACCTCGTCCGGCGTGCCCGCCGCGACGACCCGGCCCCGGCGCACCACGACGACCTGCGCGCAGTACGCGGCTGCCAGATTCAGGTCGTGCAGCGCGACGACGCTCGTCAGGCCGAGCCCGGTGATCAGGTCGAGCAGTTCCAGCTGATGCTGGATGTCCAGGTGGTTGGTCGGCTCGTCGAGCAGCAGCTCGCGCGGCTCCTGGGCCAGGGCGCGCGCGATCTGCGCCCGCTGCCGCTCGCCGCCCGACAGGGTGTGCCACAGCCGGTGCGCCTTGTCGGCCAGACCGCTGCGCTCCAGTGCCGAGCGGACCGCGGCCTCGTCGGCCGTGGACGCCGGCGTCCACGCGCGACGGTGCGGGATCCGGCCGAGCCGTACCACGTCGGCCACCGTCAACTCGACCTGCGTGTCCGCCTGTTGCTCGACGACGGCGACCCGCCGCGCGACCGTGCGGCGCGGCACGTCCGCGAGCGGCACCCCGTCGAGGGTGACGACACCGGTGTCCGGGGCGAGCACCCCGGCGAGCACCCGCAGCAGCGTCGACTTGCCCGAGCCGTTCGGGCCGAGCAGACCCGTCACGGTGCCGGGGCGCGGCGCGAGCGCCACCCCGTCGAGGATCAGGGCGCCGCCGGCCGACCAGGACACGCGCTCCGCGTGCAGCCCGGCCGTCACCGCACGGCCCTGCGCCGGTACAGCACCGCCACGAACGCGGGCACACCGATCAAGGACGTCACCACTCCCACCGGAACCTCCTGCGGCGCCAGGACCGTACGCGCCGCCGTGTCCACCCAGACCAGGAACACCGCGCCGGCGAGCGCCGTCACCGGCAGCAGCCGGGTGTGCCCGGGCCCGACCAGGGCGCGGGCCGCGTGCGGCAGCACCAGGCCGACGAAGCCGATCGCGCCCGCCGCGCTGACCAGCACCGCGGTCAGCAGGGCCGTCACGCACAGCAGGATCAGCCGGGTGCGGGCCACGTGGACGCCCAGCGCGGCCGCCGCCTCCGGGCCGAAGGCGAACGCGTCGAGCGTGCGCCCGTACCCGAGACACACCACCAGCGCGACCACGAGCACCGCGAGGCACAGCCACACCTCGGTCCAGCCGACGCCGCCGAGCGAGCCGAGCAGCCAGAACAGCACGCCGCGGGTGGTCTCCGCGTCGGCGGCCGTCAGCACCACGACCGAGGTCAGCGCGGAGAACAACTGCATCGCCGCCACCCCGCTGAGCACCACCCGGTCCGTCGTGCCGCCCAGGGTGTGGCTGAGCAGCAGCACCAGCGCGAACGAGACGACCGCGCCGATGAACGCCCCGCCCGACACCGACAGCGCGCCGCCGCCCACCCCCAGGACCACGACGAGCACGGCGCCCGCCGACGCTCCCGAGGACACCCCGAGCACGAACGGATCGGCGAGCGGATTGCGCAGCAGCGCCTGTAGCACCGTGCCGCACACGGCGAGCCCGGCCCCGCACACCGCCGCGAGCAGCGTCCGCGGCAGCCGCAGATTCCATACGATGCCGTCGCGGATCGGCGACAGGTCCGAACTGCCCCAGCCGAGCCGCGCGCCCACCGCCGACCACACGTCGCCGACGCCGATCCGCGCGGGCCCGAAGGTGATCGCCACGGCGACGGACGCGCACAGCGCGAACACGCCCGCCGCCCAGTACAGACCGGAGCGCAGCGCGGTGGCACTCACCGGGCGAGACCGAACTCGCCGAGCGCGGCGGCCACCTTCTCGACCCCGTCCACGGTGCGGATCGTCGGGTTCATGTCCTGCCCGCGCAGCAGCACGTACCGCTTCTCGCGCACCGCCGTCATGTTCTTCGTGACGGGATCGGACTCCAGGAACCTGATCTTCTGCGCGGCGGACTCGGCCGACTGCGAGCGGCGCGTCAGATCGCCGATGACGAGGACGTCCGGGTCGCGGTCCGCGACCGTCTCCCAGCCGATCTGCGGCCACTCCTCATGGGTGTCGGCGAAGACGTTGCGCAGCCCCAGCTCCTTGGTGATGACACCCGGGGCGCCGCAACAGCCCGCCATGTAGGGCGAGTCGGAGTTCGCGAACCAGTACAGCACGCTGACGTCCGAGGTGTCGGCCGCCGAAGCGGCCTTGTCCACGCGGGCCGTGAGCGTGTCGATGAGCTTCTCGCCGCGCTCCTCCACGTGGAAGATCCGCGCCAGGTCGCGTATCTCGCCGTAGACCGTGTCGAGGGTGAGCGCCTCGGTCCGCTCGCCGTCGCCGTCGCCGCTGTTGTCCTTGCCGGCGCAGTCACTGGGGGAGAGGTAGGTGGGGACCCCGAGTTCGGCGAACTTCTCGCGCGAGGCCACCCCGCCCTTGCTGAGGGTGTACGTGAACGAGGCCGCGGCGAAGTCGGGTTCGACGGAGAGGACCTTCTCGAAGGAGGGGTAGCGGTCGGCGAGCCGGGGCACCCGCGCGTTCGCCTTCTCAAGTCCCTTGAGCACCGGGTCCGTCCACGTGCCGGTGCCCACCATCCGGTCGGCGAGACCGAGCGACAGCATGATCTCCGCCGCGCCCTGGTCGAGGGCGACGGCACGCTGCGGGGCACGGTCGACACGTACCTTCGTACCGCAGTTGTCGACCGTGACGCCGCGCGCCGACTTCTCGTCGCCAGCGCCGTCGGCCGGCCCTCCGCACCCGGCCAGGAACACGGCGCCGGCCAACAGTGGTGCGCCGCGGCGGACATGACGGGCGAAGCGAGCGGGCAGCACGGGGAATCCTCTGCGTCCAGGGCTCATACGCGGAGCCGGTCTACGGTCCGCCCCCGGCCGCGGAACGCCCCGGAGGCCGCCAGCAGGTCTTCGGACTCGGGGTCGTCCGCGCGAAGCGCCTTCCCAGACCGTGTCACCGGCCCAGTGGCTGTGGCTCCGCCCGTCACCCTCACCGCTGCGCGTCAGCTCCGGATTCCCACCGGATTCCCTGACCCGTGCACGGACAGACCGTGCAAAGGTACGACTGGCCCGGCGAAAGTATCACGGGCCTGGTGGGAGCCCTGGTGCCGGGGTTTTCGCGAGCGCGGGCGCTCAGCCGCCGAGGAACGCGCCGACCTCCGCCGCGAACTCCTCCGGCGCCTCCTTGTGGACCAGATGCCCGACCGGGATGGTCAGGAGCCGCCCGCCGGGAATCCGCCGCGCCAGCTCCGCGACACCGTCCTGCGGCACATGGCTCAGCGGCCCGCCCGCCACCACCAGCGTCCCGGCGGTGATCGCACCCAGCCGCTCCAGCCAGTGCGCGGGCGGGGTGTCGAGCTGCGGCCGGACCTGCACCAGCATCTCCCAGTCGAAGCCCAGCTCCCCGTCCGGGCGGACCAGCGGCGGAGGCGTCCGCGGGCGGGGCAGCGGCACGTCCTCGAGCACCAGCCGCGTCACCCGCTCCGGCTCGGCCGCCGCCAGCAGATGCGCGACCACACCACCCATCGAGTGTGCGACGACCCGTGTCCGGTCGAGCCCCAGGGCGTCCAGGAACGCGGCCACGTCGTCGCGCATCAGCTCCAGGGAGTACCGGCCCGGCCAGTCGCTGTGCCCGTGCCCGGGCAGGTCGAGGGCGTACACCCGGTGGTCGCGGGCGAACGCCGGGGCCACCGGTGCCCAGTCGGCAGCGCCCTCGCCCAGACCGTGCAGCAGCAGGAGCGGCACGGCGTCCGGCGGCCCCGACACCTCGTAGGACAGCCGGATCCCCGCCACTCGTACCGTCCGCCGCTCCGGCATCATTCCGGTGCCCCCGCCCTCGCCCGGCCAACAGGCCTGCCGTGAAGATCAGTTGGTCCCACGAGCCTACGTCGAACCGGGCGGCCGGAGAGCGTCGTGACACACATCACCGCAGCGGCCCTCCGAACCCGGAATGCGTGGCCGGACCGGGCGGCTGCACTGCAGGTCACCTGCATTCCGGGACTCCGGATTTTGCCCATGGACGTACGTGAATATCCTTGAACGTTCTGGAAAAACCCGCCCGTCACACCCCGCACGTCTCCGAAAGGTTCCCCCGCACCATGCCGCTGGCCCTGTTGGCCCTGGCCGTTGTCGCGTTCGGCATCGGCACGACCGAGTTCGCCACGATGGGGCTGCTGCCCCAGATAGCCGACGGCGTCCATGTCTCCGTGCCCCACGCGGGAAACCTCGTCTCGGCCTACGCCCTCGGCGTCGTCGTCGGCGCCCCGCTGCTCACCGGCATCGGCGCGCGCATCCCGCACAAGCGGCTGCTGCTGCTCCTGACCGGCCTCTTCGTCCTCGGCAACGCCGCGTCCGCGCTCGCCCCCTCCTTCGGCACGCTCTTCGCCGCCCGCTTCCTGGCGGGCCTGCCGCACGGCGCCCTCTTCGGCGTCGGCGCCGTCGTCGCCTCCCGCCTCGTCGCCCCGGACCGGGCGGCCCGCGCCGTGTCGAAGATGTTCCTCGGACTCACCGTCGCGAACATCGTGGGCGTGCCCGCAGGCACCGCGCTGGGACAGCAGCTCGGCTGGCGCGCCGCCTACTGGGCCGTCGCCGTCATCGGTGTCGTCGCCCTCGCCGCGCTCGCCGTCTTCGTTCCCCACCAGCCGCGCGGCGAGCAGTCCGGCATCCGGCACGAGCTGCGCGCCATGGGCAACAAGCAGGTCGCGCTGGGCCTCGCCACGGCCGTCGTCGGCTTCGGCGGCTTCTTCGCCGTCTACAGCTACCTCGTCCCGATGCTGACGCACCTCACCGGCATCTCGGACTCCTCCACCACCCTGGTCCTCGCCCTGTACGGCGTCGGCATGACCGCCGGCACCCTCCTCGCGGGGCCGCTCACCGACCGCGCGCTGCGCCCGACCCTGTACGGCGGTCTCGCGCTGCTCGCCGCAGCGCTGGTGACGTTCTACTTCACCGTCCACAGCACGGTGCCCGCCCTGCTGACGATCACCTTCATCGGCGCGATGGGCTCGCTGATCACCACGCCGGTCCAGATGCTGCTCATGGCCAAGGCGAAGAACGCCCCCACCATGGCCGCCGCCTCCAACCACTCCGCGTTCAACCTGGCCAACGCGGGCGGCGCGTGGATCGGCGGTCTGGTCATCTCGGCCGGCTGGGGCTGGGCCGCGCCCAACCTCGCCGGAGCCGTGCTCGCCGTGGCCGGCCTGGGACTCGCGCTCGTGGCCGGTCTGACCGACCGGGGCGGCCGGAGCTCCGAGGTCGCCGCGGCCTCGCCCGGCGAGAGCGCGGAGCAGCGCCCCGCACCGGTCGAGACGAGCTGACCCGGTCCCGCGCCGCCGCTCAGGGGTGCAGGGTGGGCCGGTAGCTCAGCTCCTGGATGTCGCCGCCGAGCGTCCGGCTCTCGATCAGCTCGAGATCGAAGTCCTCCGCACCCGCGAAGACCGGAGCGAGCCCGGTACGGCCCGTGATCACGGGGAAGACCGTCACCTGCACCCGGTCGACCAGTCCGGCGGCCATCAGCGCCCGGTTCATCGCGAGGCTGCCGTGCGAGCGCAGCGGCACCGCCGACTCCGCCTTGAGCCGGGCGACGACATCGACGGCGTCACCCTTCTCGACGGTGGCGTCGGGCCAGTCGAGGGGACCGTCCAGCGTCGACGACACCACCGTCGCCGGAAGCTCCCTCATCCGGGTGACCCAGGGGTCCCGCACGTCGGAGTCCTCGGTGCTCGCCGCCAGCATCTGCGCGAACAGCCGGTACGTGTTCGCCCCGATGACCATCCGCTGGTCGGTGCCGTACTGGGCGAGCCGGTGGGCGAGCAGCTCGGGCCCCTGCTTGCCCCAGTACCCGGTCCAGTCGCCGCCGGCCCCGCCGAAGCCGTCGAGGCTGGAGAAGACGTCGAAGGTGTATGTGGTGGTCATGGCGTTCCCCTTGTCCGTGGGCGTTCCCGGGTGAAAGCCCCGTCGGTGAGTGAGACCGTCCGGCGCGGCGGGACTCATCGGCCGGGGGCGGCTCCGTCCAGGATCTCCGCCGCGCCCCGTCGCCGCGCCCGGTGGTACGTGCACGGGTGATACATCCGGCCGCCGTGGGCCTCTACGCTGGACGTGCGTCGTCAGCACGGCTTGGGCGGGTGGAACGCATGGGGTGGTCCGTATCGGTGCCGGGCATCGAGGTGTCGGTCGCCGCGCAGCCCGAGCGGACCGTCGTGCACGTCGCGGGCCGCCTCGACGAGGACGCCGTGGTCGCGCTGCGGCAGCAGCTGGCGGACCACCACCGCTGCCTGGTCCTCGACTTCAGCCGGGTGTCCTTCGTGGGGATGGCCGGAGTGGCGCTCGTCGAGGCGGTCGCCGAGCAGGTGCGCGCGGCGGGCGGTGAGCTGGAGGTCTGGGGCGTCGACGATCCCCGGCTGCGGCAGATGCACGAGAGCGGCCGGCTGCGTGCCCTGTGCCGGCACGCGGGACGCGGTGCGGAGACCACCGCCCCGGCCGAGAGCCGCAACCGGCTGGTGATGCGGGAGGCGCTGGCCGCGGCCCTGCGCGTGACCGGGGCTCCGATGGGCAACGCCCAGCTCCTGGACTCCGCCTCGCAGTCCCTGCGCATCACGACACAGCGCGGCTTCCACCAGCCGTTCCTGGACTTCTTCCGCCGCGTGGAGACCAGGGCGCACGGCAGCACCTGCGGCACGGCCGCCGCACAGCGCAGCGCCGTCTACGTGGAGGACGTCCGCGAGTCCGATCTGTTCGTCGGCACACCGGCGGCGGAGGTCCTGGAGGACGCGGGGGTGCGGGCCGTCGCCTCGCTGCCCGTGATGACGGCGGCGGGCGACCTGGCGGGGATGCTCTCCACCCACTTCGCCCGGCCCACCGTGTGGACGCCCGAGGTGCGGCGCGAGCTGGCGTACGTGGCCGAGGCGGCCGGCCGGCTGATCCGCTGACCGGCCCGACTGTCTCAGGGCCTGCGGCGCCCGCGCGAGTGCCGGATGCCCGCCTCGTACGTCTCCTGGAGCGTGTGCAGCGTCTCGTCGAAGTGCCGTGCCGCGTACGTCGCGTAGAGGATGTCGACCAGCAGCAGCTGACCCCACTTGGAGGTCACGGACTCGCCGTACAGGCCCGCTCCCTCGACGTTCGACGTGAACAGCGGCACGTCCGCGAGCCGGGCCAGCGGGCTCTTGGGGGCCGCGGTGATCGCGATGGTGGCGGCCCCGCGGTCGACGGCCAGCCGGGTCGCCTCCACCACGGCGGTGGTCTGGCCGGAGTCGCTGATCGCGATGAGGACGTCGCCGGGGGCGAGCACGGTGGCGACCATCATCTGCACGCTCTGGTCGCGGTAGTGCAGACACTTCTTGCCGGCGCGGGTGAAGCGCATCACGCCCTCCTCGGCGGCGATGCCGGAGGCGCCCATGGAGCAGAAGACGAGGGCGTTCGCCTCGTCGAGGAGCGCGGCGGCCTCCGCCAGTGCCTCGGCGTCGACCTGCCGGGCGGTCCGGGTGAGGGCCTGCCGGCTGCTGCGCTCGATCTTGCCGATGATGGCGGGCGCGGCGTCGTCCCGCAGGATGCCCTCGTAGACGAATTCCGCCTCGCCGCCGCCCGCGGCGGTGCGGGTGGCGGCGAAGCGGGCCTCGGCGAGACCGACGCGGAGCGTGTGATAGCTCTCTAGGCCCATCTCCCGCACGAAACGGGAGACGGTCGACTCGGCGACCCCGCACGCCGAGGCGAGCTGCGTGATCGTCATGGCCTGTGCCTCGGTGGGATGGGCCACCAGGTACTCGGCGATCTGGCGCAGCGCGGACGGCAGATAGGGCAGCCGGCGGGTGATCTGGTGCAGCACATTGCCGCCACCGGGTGCCGCCGTGCCCTCTGCTGGGACTGCCATCGCTCGCTCCGCTCGTCGGTCTGGCCGGTTATCCGTCGCGGGCCCCGCTGAGGGCCTGGAGAAGATTGTCCACTGCCGCCCGGGTGGCCCGGTCGACGCTCTCCTCGGTGAACCCGCCGATGTGGGGCGTGCTGACCGCCAGCGGGTGCGCGAGCAGGTCGCGATCGGCGGGCGGCTCCACCTCGAAGACGTCCGTGGCGTACCCGCCCAGGCGCCCGTCGTCGAGCGCGGCGCGCACCGCACGCGGATCGATCAGCGTGGCGCGGGCCGTGTTGACCAGGCAGGCGCCCGGCCGCACGGCGTCGAGGAACGCCGCGTCGACCAGCGGCCCGCCGGCCGGCGGCGGGCAGTGCAGCGTGAGCACGTCGGACTCGGCCAGCAGCCGCGGCAGCGGAGTGTCGCCCGCCCCGGGCGCCGCGTCGTGGCGGAGGACCCGCATGCCCAGGGCGCGTCCCAGGGCGGCGACCCGGCTGCCGATCCGGCCGCACCCGATGACCCCGAGGGTGCGGCCGGCGAGTTCGCGGCCGCGCCTGCGCCGCCATTCACCCTGGCGCAGCGCGGCGTCCTGCGCGGGGATGGCGCGGCCCGAGGCCAGGATCAGGGCGAGGGTGAGTTCGGCGACCCCTTGGGCGTTGGCGTCGCCCGTGGTCGTCACCGTGATGCCACGCTCGGCCGCGGCGGCCAGGTCGACGGCGTCGGTGCCCACTCCGTTGCGGCTGATGACGCGCAGGCGGGGCGCCCGGTCCAGGATGTCACCGGTGATCGGCTCGACCCCGGCGAGATAGCCGACGCAGTCGGCCAGGGCCGCCCGCTGTTCGTCCGCGGTGGGCATGCGGCCCGGCGCCGGGTAGACCAGCTCGAACCCGGCGGCCTCCAGCTCCGCCAGGGCGGGGTGCCCGTCGGCGGACAGGGAGCGCGGGGTGACGGCGATCCGGGCGACGGCGGGGGCGCTCACACGTCCTCCTGCCAGCGCGGGTTGTCGAGAACGGCGGGCTGTCCGTCGCGCTCCACGACGATCTTGCGGAATCCCTTGGTCTCGATGGTGCCGTAGTCGTGGCCGGCGTGACCGGGGAACGCGAAGAAGGTCACCAGGGGCTCGTCGGGGCTGGTGTTGATGGACCGGTGGGCGTAGCGGGCGGGCACGTAGACGGCGGTGCCGGGCGTGAACTCCTCCCACTGCACGTGTCCCTCGGGGTTCTCCATCAGCATCAGGCCGCGCCCCGACAGGCAGTAGTAGATCTCCGAGGTCTCCAGCACCTCGTGGAAGTGGCCCTTGGTCATGAAGTACTCGTCACCGACCTTGCCCGGGTAGGTGATGCTGGTGCCGTAGGCGACCTCGCCGCTGCCGTGCGGGACGCCCATGTCGAAGAACTCGTAGACGAGCGTGCCCTGTTCGGCCAGGACGCGGGCCGCGTCGGCGTCGGCGTACATGTCGGCCATGTCGGCGACGTGACGGCGCAGCGGCCGCTTCGTGGCGGACAGGCCGGTGGTGAGCGAGAAGTCGGTGACGACGGCGTCACGGGTGGCGACGGTCATGCGGATGCTCCTTGAAGTACGGGTACGGGGGTGGCCTACGCCTGGGCGGCGAGGGCGGACAGGCGGTCGAACTCGGGTCCCTGGGTGGGGATGTCGAGGGCGAACACCTCGGCGATCACCCGGGTCCAGCCGTGGATGAAGTACAGCCAGCCGTCCTCCACCGTGACGTGCCGCCCGGCCTGCTGGGCGCGCGCCTGGTCGAGGAAGAGGAGGTCGCCGCGGTAGTTGAAGTCCCAGGCGATCGCGTGCTCGGGGAAGCGGGCCGCGTCGGTCAGCGGAGAGCCGGGCCGGTCCTTGCCGAGGCCCGTGGCGTTTACGACCACGGAGTGCGGGGCGAGCCGGGCGAGCTGGGCGTCGTTGACGTCGGGGGTGTCGGCGACGACGTACTCGACGGGGATGCTCAGGCCGAGCTTCGCGTGCACGGCCCGCATCTCCTCCAGGCGGCCCGGGCGGCGGTTGGTGACGACGACGCGGCCCGGGACGTCCCCGCCGGCCAGCGCCCGCTCGTGCAGGTGGAGGGTGAGCGCGAGCGCGGAGCCGCCCGCGCCGAGCAGCAGCAGATCGCCTCCGGTGCGCCGCCAGTGCCCCTGCGGGACCAGCGCTTCGAGGGAGAGACCGCTGGTCAGCGGGTCCATGGCGTGGCCCCACAGGCGGCCGTCGCGCTTGGAGATGCTGCTGACCTCGTCGAGCAGCGCGGTCTGCGGGCCGACGGAGTCGAACAGGTCGTGGGCGGCCTTGTAGAGGTTGAGCTTGTGGGTGGTGACCAGCGCCCCGAGGGAGAGCGGGTCGTGCTTGATGAAGTCGACGACGTCGCGGTAGTGCTCCGCGGTGTCGTCGAGGGGCAGGTCGATGCCCTGGATGACGGCGTCCAGACCCAGGGCGCGGGCCCAGGCCGGGAAGACCTTCATGATGGACGACTTGGTGGTGGTGACGCCGACGAAGTACATCGTCGGGCGCTGCGCGGGCGAGAGGCTGCCCATGCGGGATCTCCAGACGTGCGGGATCAACGGATGGATGAAGAAGGGGAGTTGAAGAGAGCGGGCCTCAGTGCTCGGCCCAGTCGCGGGCGCGCTCCACGGCGCGTTGCCAGCCCGCGTACAGCCGGTCGGCCTCGGCGCGGTCCAGGGCGGCGTCGAAGCGCCGGTCGAGGCGGAACATCTCCGCGAGCTCGGCCCGGTCCTTCCAGAAGCCCGTGGCGAGCCCGGCGAGGAACGCGGCGCCGCGCGCCGAGGACTCGATGACGGTGGGCCGCAGGACCGGTACGTCGATGATGTCGGCCTGCAACTGCATCAGGAAGTTGTTGACGGTGGCGCCGCCGTCGACCCGGATCTCCCGGGTCGTGATGCCGGAGTCCGCCTCCATGCAGGTGATGACATCGCGGAACTGATAGGCGATCGACTCCAGGGCGGCCCGGATGATGTGCTTGCGGTTCACGCCCCGCGTCAGGCCGATGATCGCGCCGCGGGCGTACTGGTCCCAGTACGGCGCGGCCAGGCCGACGAACGCCGGCACCAGATAGACGCCGTTGCTGTCGGGCACCTGGCGGGCCGCGGTCTCCGTGTCCTCGGCGTCGTACACGATGCACAGCTCGTCGCGCAGCCACTGGATGGAGGCGGCGGCGACGAAGATCAGCCCTTCCAGGGCGTACTCGACCGTGCCGTCCAGGCCCCACGCGATGGTGGTGAGCATGCCGCGCTCGCTGGCGACGGGCCGCTCCCCGGTGTTCAGCACGAGGGAGGCACCGGTGCCGTACGTGGCCTTGACGCTGCCCGCGTCGAAGCAGGCCTGGCCGAACAGGGCACCCTGCTGGTCACCCACCGCCGAGGCGACCGGGATGCGGGCGCCGAGCAGCACGGACGGCTCGGTGTACCCGTACACCTCGCTGGTGGGGCGCACCTCGGGCAGCAGCGAGCGGGGGATGCCCAGCTCGGCCAGCAGCCGCGGGTCCCAGTCCAGGCGGTGGATGTCGAACAACATGGTCCGGGCCGCGTTGGTGTGGTCCGTGACGTGGACGGCGCCGCCGGTGAGGTTCCAGATCAGCCAGGAGTCGACGGTGCCGAAGGCGAGTTCGCCGCGCTCGGCCCGCTCCCGGGCGCCCGGGACGTGATCGAGGATCCACTTGATCTTCGTCGCGGAGAAGTAGGCGTCGATGATGAGGCCGGTGGTGGCGCGGACGTGCTCCTCCAGGCCGCGCTCCTTGAGCTGTTCGCACAAGGGAGCGGTGCGCCGGTCCTGCCAGACGATCGCGTTGTGGACGGGCTCGCCGGTGGCGCGGTCCCAGACGACGACGGTCTCGCGCTGGTTGGTGATGCCGATCGCGGCGATGTCGTCGCCCGTGCAGTCGGCCTCGGCGAGGACCTGCTTGGCGACGGTGAGCTGGGTGTTCCAGATGTCGCGGGGGTTGTGCTCCACCCAGCCCGGCTGCGGGTACAGCTGGGGGAACTCCTGGCTGGCCAGCCCCGCGACGTCACCCTGCTTGTCGAAGAGGATCGCGCGGATTCCGGTGGTGCCCGCGTCGAAGGCGAGCACATAGCGGGGGGACATGGCTTCACCTGCCTTCGTCGTGGCTGTCGTCGGACCCGGAGTCGTAGCTGATCATCGCCTTCATGCCGGTGCCGGAAGCGGCGTAGGCGAAGGCGTCCTCGATCTTCTCCAGCGGGAAACCGTCGCCGATCAGCGGGGTCAGATCGACGCGCCCCTCGGAGGCCAGGGCCAGGCTGCGCGCGTAGTCGCCGTTGCCGGAGCCGGTGGTGCCGGTCAGGGTCAGGCCCCGGTAGTGGACCCGGTTGGTGTCGACCGGCACGGTCCGCGCCTGCCCGAGCCCCGAGAAGTAGTTGAGGCGGCCGTGCGGGGCGAGCAGGGTCGCCGCCTGTTCCTGCACCTCGGCGCTGGACACACAGGTGATGACGACGTCCGCGCCGCGCCCGTCGGTGTGTTCGGCGACGACGTCGGCGAGGTCCTGCTCCCGTACGTCGACGATCACGTCGGCGCCGAGCCGCGCGGCCAGCTCCAGGCGCGGGCGGCGCCGGTTGGACACGATCACCTTGCGGGCGCCCGCCACCTTGGCGAGCAGCAGATGGCAGGCGCCGATGGGACCCGCGCCGGCGATGACGACGGTGTCCTCGGGGCCGACCCGCAGGGCCTGCTGGCCGTGGTAGCAGCAGGACAGCGGCTCGACGAGCGCGGCCTGCCGGTAGTCCAGGGAGTCGGGCAGTGTGAACACGTTGCCGCGTTCGATCGCGAAACCGGGAACGTGCAGCAGTTCCTGGAAGCCGCCGTCGTAGCTGATGCCGAACGCCTCGTAGTCGGGGCACATGTTGTTGTGGCCGTGGCGGCACATCGCGCAGCGCCCGCAGCCGACGTTCGGGGTGACGCTCACCCGCGCGCCGACGGCCAGGCCGCGCACGCGGGGCCCCGCGGCGACGACGTCACCGGCGAACTCGTGGCCCAGGACCCGGCGCGTCCCCGCCGGGATCTTGAAGTGGCCGTGGCGGTGGACCCGCAGGTCGGTGCCGCACACGGAGGCGGCCCGGACGCGGACGAGGATCCCGTCGTCGGACAGCTCGGGCTCGGGCACGTCCTCGACCGTCAGACGGCCCGGCTCGTGGAGGACCGCGGCCTTCACCGGATGTCACCTCCCGCCCCGGCTTCGTACGGGGGCCTGGCCTCGTCGGCGACGGCGAAGACGACCTTGTTGTACCAGGTACGCCGGTGCAGCATGTCGGCGAACATGCTTGGCGCGTCCACGAGTTCAGGGGTGTGGCTGATCAGGGGAGCCATCTGGAGGTCCTTGCCGAGATGGCGCACGACCATGTCCCATTCGCTGTGCCCGGCCGGGGCGATCTTCGAGTTCCAGGTGCCGTACAGGCGCAGTTCGCGGCGGAGCACGGAGGAGACGAGACCGCGCGGCAGGGTCAGGTCACCGGAGAGGTCGCCGAGCAGCACGACCTGCCCGAGGGCGGCCGCGGCGGTGATCGCCTGGACGGCGGTGACGGGCAGCCCGCAGGCCTCGACGGCGATGTCGACACCGCGCCCGCCGGTCAGCTCCCGGACCTGCTCGGCGGTGTCGCCCGCGCTCGCGTCGATCACGGGGAAGCCGAGATCGGCGAGGACGGCGCGCTTACGGGCGTCGACGTCGGCCACGTACACCTCGCTCGCCCCGAGGATCCGCAGCCACTGCGCGGCGAGCGCGCCGATCGGGCCCGCGCCGATGACGAGCGCGGTGGCGTCGGCCGGCAGATCGAGCTTGAGCATGGCGTGCAGGGCGACCGCGGCGGGCTCGACCATGGCGGCGTGGGTGAGCGGGGTGTCCCGCGGCACCCGGATCAGGTTGGCCTCGGGGACGTGCATCCGCTCGGCCAGGGCTCCGTCGCGCCGGGAGCCGTAGTAGTCGTAGCCGCTGCCGAGCGCGTACTCGCCGATCCGGGTCATGGGATCGGCGGCGTCGGGCAGCAGCGGGAAGACGGCGACCCGGTCACCGGGGGTGAACTCGCTGTCCGCGGGGGCCTGTTCGACGATCGCGGAGAACTCGTGGCCGAGCACGAGGGGGTAGTGGTACGCCTTGCCGCGTCCGTAGCGCAGGACGTCGGAGCCGCACACGCCGACGGCGCCGACCCGGACGAGGACCGAGCGGTCGCCGACGGGCTCCGGCTCGGACACGTCCGTGTGGACCATCTCTTCCAGGGACTTGAGGACGGCTGCTTTCATCGCCGTCACACCTCCATGCCGTAGCGGTGCGCCTTGTGCGTCGGGTACAGGGCGATCTGCGGGATGGTGACGTCGGGGGTGCGGGTGGCGACGTAGAGGGTGACCTCGGCGACGTTCGCGACGTCGATGCAGGAGGCGTGGATGCCTTCCCGCAGCTCCTTCTCGTCGAGCCAGCCGTCGGTGTAGGCGGGCAGGTCGCCGTCGTACAGGCCCGTGTCGATGATCTCCGTCATCGGCGTCTTCACGTGCGAGGGGTTCACGACGGTGACGCCGATGTTCTTGTCCCGGCCCTCCAGCAGGATGTTCTTGCTGAAGCCCATCATTCCGTGCTTGGAGGCGCGGTACGGGCTGTGGCCGGGACCGGAGGCCAGCCGCGCGGACGACGAGCCCATGTTGATGACGCGGCCGCCGCTCTCCTGGCGCTCCATGACGCGGAACGCCTCGCGGCAGCACAGGAAGACGGCGGTCAGGTTGGGACCGATGGTCTTGTGCCACTCCTCGAGGGTGACCTCGGTGACGGGAGGGGCGAGCGAGTCGCGGCCCGCGCTGTTGACGAGGAGGTCGACGCCGCCCCACTCCTCGACGGTCTCGGCGAAGAACCGGACGACGGCCTCCTCCTCGGTGACATCGGCCTCGACGGCGCGGACGGTCCCGCCGGCCTGCTCGATGGAGGCCGTCACCTGCTTGAGGCGCTCGGTGTCCTTGTCGACGAGGACCACCTTGGCCTGGTGCGCGGCGAAGATCCGCGCGACGGCCTCACCGATGCCGGAAGCGGCGCCGGTGATGATGGCCCGCTTGCCGGTGAGGGAGGAGCCGGGGGCCGGGACGTAGTCGGGCACGAACGTGGACGACGGGTTACCGGAATGCTGATCAGTCATCACATCTCCATCGAAATGGGGGAGTTGATAAGGGGAGTCAGGCGCGGGCGGCGCTGTCGCGGGCGGCGCGGGCCGCGGTGCCGATGGCGTCGAAGTCGCCCGCGGCAAGGCGCGCGGCGGTGGCGATCCAGGTGCCGCCGCAGGCCGTGACGTGCGGCCGCGCCAGGTAGTCGGACAGGTTGTCCGGCGTGATCCCGCCGGTCGGCATGAACGTGACGTCCCCGTAGGGGGCCGCCATCGCGTCCAGCAGCTTCAGGCCGCCGGATGCCTCGGCCGGGAAGTACTTGAGGAGGGTCAGGCCCTGGGCGCGGGCCGCCTCCAGGGCGGTGGGGTTGTTGACGCCGGGGACCACGGGCAGGCCGCGGGCGCGGCAACGGGCGACGACGTCGGGGTTGAAGCCGGGGGTGACCACGAACCGCGCGCCCGCGTCGGCGGCCAGATCGACGGTGGCCGGGTCCAGCACGGTGCCCGCGCCGACGAGCACATCGGGGTGGCGGGCCCGCAGTGCCGCGATGGAGTCGGCCGCGGCCGCGCTGCGGAACGTGATCTCGGCGATCGGCAGGCCGGCCGCGGTGAGGGTGGCGCCGAGCGGGTCGGCGAGCGCGGCGTCGGGCAGGGTCACGACGGGCACGACCTTCAGGTCTGCGAGCCGCTCGGAGAGCTGTTGGTCCATCAGATGCGTTCCAGATCGGGGGAGTCGGGAGTGAGCCGGTAGGTCGCGCCGACCTCGGGCACGGTCCAGGCGAGGCCGTCCGCGGTCGCGGTCAGCCGGGCGCGCAGTTCGTCCGGGTCGGCGGTGTTGAAGTCGAAGAGCCCGAAGTGGTGGCAGAGCAGCCTCGGGATGCGGGCGGCGCGGCAGAGGTCCACGGCCTCGGCGAGACTGAAGTTGCCGGGCACGCCGTTCGACGTCCGGTACGCGTCACGGCCGTTGACCGGCAGCAGGGCCAGGTCGATGCCGAGCGCGCGCAGCAGGTCGGCCTGCCCGTCGTACGGGACGCAGTCGCCGGAGTGGTAGACGCGCAGCCCGCCGAGCGTGATCACGTAGCCGAGGCAGTGGTGGTTGCCGTGCTCGTCGCGGCGCAGTTCCTCGTGGGCGGCCGGGACCGGTTCGACCCGCACACCGGCCACGGTGACCCGTTCCCCCGCGTCGACACCGGTGAGGCGCTCGGCGGGGGCGCCGCGCTCCAGGGCCGTGCGGCGCTCGGCGCGGGGCACGACGTACTCGGGGGTGTTGTGGACCTCGATCCCCTTGATGGTGCCGGGGTCCATGTGGTCGGTGTGGCCGTGCGTGCACAGCACGGCGGCGACGTCCCGCAGGTCGCCGGGCGGGACCGGCGCCGGATGGAGACGCACGTGCGGAAAGCGTGTGCCTCGGTACTTCGCGGCGAGTGTGTCACTCAAGTACGGGTCGATCAGCAGGAGTTGGTCTTCGTTCGCGGCCGGTCCGTCCTGGCCGGCGCGGAGGGCGAAGCCGGCCTGGCCGAGCCAGCGCAGGGTGACGGCCGCGGTGGACCGCCGGTCAGGGGTGTGGGGCACGGTTCTGCCTCCGGAAGAGGGTGCGGGCGGGGGCGGTGAACGTCCCTCGCCGAAGAACGCTTGAAGCTTCGCAGGCATTTCTATGAGGGTCAATGTCGTTCGAAGAAATTTCTAACAACCTCCAGCGGTGTTGCCGCGAGGGAAGGAAATTTCTTCCACCTCCTGCGCCTTGTCGCGCGGCGACTTCCATCGGACGCAACGGCGGGACGGGATGGGGGCGCCTCGGCGGGCAAAGAGATCGTATGGTCTAGTCCAAAGCATTCTCTGGTCCAGTCCAATACGTTGACGTGCTCCCCTCACGCTCAAGAAGCTGTCCGCACTCGACCCCCATCGAGCGCCTCGATCCCCCCGTGCAGGAGGAACAGAGTGAGACGACTTCGCGCATGTCTGGGCGCTGCCACCGCCGTCACCACCGTCGCGCTGGCCGCGAGCGCGTTGGTGACGACGAACGCCGCGGGCGCGTCAACCGCCCTGAGCAACCGTTGGTACGCCGCCGCCCCTTATCTGATGCCGCTCGACAACGACCCGCCGGACGCGGGAACCATCATGGACGCGAGCGGGCTCAAGGCCTTCCAGCTCGCGTTCATCCTCGCGCCCAACGGCGGCGGCTGCTCGCCGACGTGGGACGGCACCGCGCCGGTCTCGTCCGACACGGCCGTCAAGGCGAAGATCGACGCCATCCGCGCCAAGGGCGGCGACGTGTCGGTCTCCATCGGCGGGTACGGCGGCACCAAGCTGGGCCAGGCCTGCTCCGACCCGGCGTCGACGGCGGCCGCGTACCAGCAGGTCATCACCAAGTACTCGCTGAAGGCCATCGACTTCGACCTCGAAGAGCCGGAGTACGAGAACACGGCGGCCATCAAGAACGAGATCGGCGCCGCGAAGATCCTCCAGCAGAACAACCCCGGCCTCTACGTCTCCGTGACCACCGCCGGCACGGCCGACGGCACCGGGTGGTTCGGCAAGCAGATGCTGCTCGAGGCGAAGTCGCAGGGCTTCACGCCGAACAACTTCTCCATCATGCCGTTCGACGGCGGGTTCAACGGCGCGGCTTCGCAGACCTCCGCGCTGACCAACTTCAACTCGATCCTGCAGTCCACGTTCGGCTGGAGCCAGGCCACCGCCTACGCCCACGAGGGCTTCTCCGGCATGAACGGCCGCAGCGACACCGGGGAGATCTTCACCCAGGCCGACTTCCAGACCGTCCTCGACTACGCGACGAGCCACGGGATGGACCGCTTCACCTTCTGGTCCCTCAACCGCGACCGCCAGTGCACCCCGGCCGACAACGGCGGGCGCACCTCCGGGACCTGCTCCAGCGTGGCGCAGAACTCCTGGGACTTCGCGAAGTACTCGGTGAAGTTCGCGGGGGCCACGCCTCCCACGACCCCGCCCACGACACCTCCCACCACGCCGCCGACGACCCCGCCCGCCACCGGCTGCAAGACGGCGTGGAGCGCGACGTCGGTGTACACCGCGGGCAACGAGGTCAGCTACAACAGCCACAACTGGAAGGCCAAGTGGTGGACGCAGAACGAGAAGCCGGCCACCACCGACGGGAACCCCTGGCAGGACGAGGGCGCCTGCTGACCCGGCCCTGAGACCTGGCGGCGTCCCACGGGGGAGACGCCGCCAGTACCCGTCTCAGCTCTCGGTCGTGCCGTACGCCGCCAGCTCCGCCAGGAACTCCTCGCGCACCGCGGGCGCCGCCCACGAGATGTTGATGGCGTTGCGCTGCAACCGGACGAGGTCCGCGTCGGTGAGCGCGGCGGGCTCGCGCAGCGCCGCCAGGTTCTCGGCGACGTACCCGGGGAAGTAGGCCGGGTCGTCGGAGTTGACCGTGACCTTCACGCCCTGGTCGAGCAGCGCGCGGATCTCGGCGGCCTTCATGCCGTCGGTGACGTGCGCGTTGGAGATCGGGCACACCGTCAGACCCAGCCCGCGCTCGCGGATCGCGGCGATCAGCGCCGGGTCCTCCAGGGCGTTGACACCGTGGTCGATCCGGTCGACGCCGATCTCCTCGATGACCTGCCGGATGTGCTCGGTGGAGTTCTTCTGGTCGACGTCGCAGTGCATCGTCAGCCGGAAGCCCTCGGCGCGGGCCCGCGCGAAGACGGCACGGAACTTCACCGGCGGGTTGCCCGCCTCGTCCGAGTCCAGACCGACGCCGACGATCCACTCCTTGTACGGGAGCGCCTGCACCAGCGTCGCCATCGCGAACTCGGCCTGGAAGTCGCGCAGGAAGCACATCACCAGGCGGCCCCGGAAGCCGGTGGCGCGCTCGGCGTCGGCCAGGGCCCGCGTCAGACCCCGGATGACGGTGTCGAAGGCGACGCCGCGCGCGGTGTGCGCCTGCGGGTCGAAGAAGATCTCCGCGTAGCGGACGTTCTGGGAGTGCGCCTTGGCCGCGTAGGCCGCCGCCAGGTCGTAGAAGTCCTGCTCGGTACGGAGCACGGTCATGCCCTCGTAGTACACGGCGAGGAAGCCGGGCAGGTCGTCGAAGTCGTACGCGGCGCGCAGCGCGGCCTCGTCGGCGTAGGGCAGCTCGATGCCGTTGCGGGCGGCCAGCGCGAACTTCAGCTCCGGCTCCAGGGTGCCCTCGATGTGCAGGTGCAGCTCGGCCTTGGGCAGGCCGGCGACAAAGGCGTCGACAGTCATGTGCGTGAACTCCTCGGTGAACGGCGTCAGTTGGCGGCGGCGGTGGCGGGCTGCAGGATGTCGACGACGTCCTGGGTGTGGTAGTTGACGACGCCCAGGTCGGTGACGGCGTACTCGGGGATCGCGGTGATCTCCAGGAAGATCAGGTAGCCGAAGGCGGACGGCAGTGCGCAGCCGAGCGCGCGGGCGGCGGCCTCCAGGCGGTCCTCCGCCGCGGCCATCTCCTCGGGCACGAGGTCGGCGACGATGCCCGCGACCGGCAGCGCCAGGAACTCCTTGATCTCGCCGCCGTCGACGACGACCTGGCCGCCGCCGTGCTCCGAGAGGTGGTTGATGGCGAGCGCCATGTCGGCGCGGTCGGCGCCGACGCAGATGATGTTGTTGTCGTCGGGCGCGGCGGACGACGCGATGGCGCCCGAACGCAGGCCGAAGCCGTTGATCATCGCGGTGACCGTGGCGCCGTCGTTCTTGCCGTAGCGCTCGGAGACCGTGACGTACAGCGCGTCCTGCGCGAGGTCGGCGCGGACGGTCCCGTCCTCGACCGGCAGCGTCATCGGCACGCCCTTGCGGACGAACGGCACCGTGCGGTCCATCTCGACGACCAGCACGTCGGCGGTGGCGCCCTCGGCGGCGACACCGATGCCGTCGGCGCTCACGGGCGCGACCTGGAAGGCGGGGGAGAGGGCGGCGGTGCGCTCGGGCGCCTGCGGGGCCTTGACCGTACGACCGTCCTCGGCGACCAGCTCACCGCGCGAGAACACCCGCTCCACGACGAACGACTCGGGCGAGTCGACGATCAGCACGTCCGCGTAGCGGCCCGGCGTGATCGAGCCGACGAGGTGGTCGATGCGGTACATCTCGGCGCAGTTCAGCGTCGCCATCTGGATCGCCTCGACCGGCTTCACGCCCGCCTTGATCGCCATGCGGACCAGCTTGTCGAGGTGGCCCTCGCGCAGGATGTCGGCGACGTGCATGTCGTCGGTGCACAGGCCGACGCGGCGCGACTGGGCGCCGAACTCGGTGATGGTACGCACGTTCTCGTTCATGAAGTGCGCCACCGACGACTCACGGATCAGCAGCGACATGCCCGCGCGCAGCTTCTCCAGGGCCTCCTCGGCGGTGTAGCTCTCGTGGTCGAGGCGGACGCCGGCGGCGGACAGCGCGTTGATGGTGGTCTGCGCGGCCATCGGGGCGCAGCCGAAGATCGGCAGCCGGTTGCGGTGCGCGAGCTCGAGGGCCTGGAGCACCTTCTCGTCGCGGTTGAGGACGAACTCGGCGACGGTCTCCCACACACCGAAGCAGTCCGCCCCGCCCTGCGCCTCGGCGTGGTCCTCGGGCCCGAAGCGGAAGCCGACCGTGGTCTCGGGAAGGGTGTACGGCGTCTTGAACGGCGCACCCCAGAAGATCTTCATCGGCGACGCGTCGGCCTCGCGCAGCGCCTCGCGCACGCCTTCCGGCCCGGCGACGACGAGGAACTGGTCGAGCCCGGAGACGACCGACGTCGTACCGAAGCGGACGGCCGCGTCGGCGAACATCGTCACCGACAGCTTCGAGCACTCCAGGTGCAGATGGCCGTCGATGAGGCCCGGGGTGAGGTACTTGCCGGTCGCGTCGACGAACTCGGTGTCCGGGCCCTCGTACGCGCTGACGTCACCCGTGGCGGCGACGCGGTCGCCGGTGATGGCGACGTCGGCCGGGTAGATCTCGCCGGTGCAGACGTTGACGAGCTGTCCGCCCTTGATGATCCGGTCGGCCTTCACGACGCCCTCGGAGGCGTCGATCAGGGTGCGGAGGCTGGGGTGGTTCATGGGGTTCGCTCCAGAGCGCGTACGAAGGTGAAGAGGTGCCACGGAAAAGGGGGAATCAGGCGGCCGGGACGAGGTCGGCCTCGGCACGGACGGTGCGGCGGGCGAGCAGCCAGTAGACGACGCCCGCGACCAGGGCGCCCGCGAAGACCGAGAGGTCCAGGCCGCCGGCCGCGTCGGACAGCGGGCCGACGAACACCGTCGAGTCGACCCAGAGCACGGCCGCGGCGAAGCCGAGCAGGACCGCGACCAGACCGGCCGGGCGGACGCCGCCCTTGTGCCAGTAGATGCCCTCGCGGCCGGTCTCGCGGGGGAAGAAGGAGGGCACGTCGTAGCGGCCGCGGCGCAGCCACCAGTCGGTGAGGTACACGGCCGCCCACGGGCCGAGCCACAGCACGATCAGGCTCAGGAAGTTCGACAGGAGGGTGTAGAAGTCGGCCGAGAAGACCGCCCACAGGGTGATCGCGGTGCACAGCGTCAGGTCGATGAAGACGACCATCCAGCGCTTGATAGGGATGCCGACGGCCAGCAGGTTCAGGCCCGAGGAGTACATGTCGGTGGTGTTCACCGCGAGCAGCGAGACGATCGCGAGCAGCAGGTACGGGGTGATGAACCAGCCGGGCAGGATCTCCGGCAGACCCGAGATCGGGTCGGTCGCCTTCGTGGTGGCCGTGGCGACGGCGGCGCCGAGGATCTGCAGCAGGATGTTGGGCACCATGCCGCCGAGCGCGGCGCACGCGAAGACCTTGCGCGGCGCCGAGTCCTCCGGCAGATAGCGCGAGTAGTCGCTGCCCATGTCGGCCCAGGACAGACCGCCCGACGCGGTGACCATCGCGAGTACCAGGGAGATCGTCACCAGCGACGGCGCGGCGCCGTGCGCCGAGAAGTCCGCCTTGGGCGCGACGAGGAACGCCATGACGGCGAACATCGCGGCGAAGATCCAGGCGAAGTACTTCTGCACCTTCATGATCAGGTGGTAGCCGGACAGCGGCAGCAGCATCTGCAGCCCCGCCGCGACGGCGATGACCAGCAACTTCACGGGCGTGCCCGTGGTGATCCCGGCCTGGTCGAGCAGGGCGAGCCCGGCGAGGACGATCAGCACCATGCCGCCGGCCTCGAAGCCGACCAGCATCACCCAGCTCAACAGCGCGGGCAGCCGTCCGCCGCGCGGGCCGAACGCCGCGCGCGACACGGAGTGCGTGGAAGTGCCGGTGCGCGGGCCCTGGAGGCTCGTCAGGCCGGTGACGGTGAAGCCCAGCACGTTGCCGACGACGATCAGCGCGACCGCGTACCAGAACGACAGACCGAAGGAGACGACCAGCGCGCCGTACACGACGGTGAACACGGTGGTGTTGGTGCCGGCCCACAGGCCGAACAGACGGCCGGGGCCGCCCTGGCGTTCCGCTGCGGGAACGGCGTCGATGCCGCGCTGCTCGACCGTGAACACGGACGTCGGCGCGGCGGGCGTGGTGGATCCGGGCGGGGCGGTGGCGGTGGCCTCGGCCATGGGCGGCAGGAGTCCTTTGCGGACCGGCGCCCCGGCCTGGAGGGACGGGACGCGATGTACGGGGAGGGGTCCGCACGGCGATGTGCGGGGGATGCGACGAACGCCCGGAGAAGTCTCCGATGCGCCGGTCGGTGCCATTGCCTAAACGTTTTGGCAACGGTTTGGAACGTACTGCCTAAACGTTTTGGCAGTCAACCTGTAAGCTCGCCGCCATGTCAGACGTCACACAGCCGAAGCGCGGCGGTACGCCCCGGGGGGCCTCGGCGAAGGGCGGCGGTCTGCGGGAGGTGGCCCGCCGGGCGGGCGTCTCCGTGACCACCGCCTCGCACGCGCTGAACGGGGTGGGCCGGGTCGGCGCCGATACCCGCGAGCGGGTGCTGGCCGTCGCCGCCGAGATCGGTTACCGCGCCAACCCCAACGCCCGGGGACTGCGCGGCGCCCGCACCGGACTGCTCGGACTGACCCACCGCACCGCCGTCGAGGGCGGCATCACCGACATCGAGTACTTCGTCAAGATCGTGAACGCCGCGACCTGGACGGCGATGGCGCACGACTACTCCCTCGTGCTCGTCCCGCCCTCCCTCGACGGCCGCCCCTTCGACACCCTCCCGCTCGACGGCACGATCGTCATCGACCCGCTCACCGACGACCCGCTGCTGACCCGGCTGTCCGGCATGGGCGTCCCGGTCGTGACGACCGGCCGCGACCTGTCCCGCAAGGACGCCTTCCCCTGGGTCGACAACGAGCTGTCCACCTGCGCCGTCGCCGCCCTCGACCACCTCGCCGCCACCGGCGCCCGGCGCATCGGCCTGCTCACCGGCTCCACCGGCCAGTCCTACGACGAGGACGCCGCCCGCGCCTACCGCGACTGGTGCGCACGCACCGGCAACCCCGTCCTGATGGACCGCGCCGAGCCCGGCACCGACTCCACCGAGGCCGCGCACCGGCTCCTCGCCCGCCCGGACCGCCCCGACGCCCTCTACGTGGTGATGGAGAAGTTCGGCTTCGCCACCCTCGCGGTCTGCCGCGAACTCGGGCTGCGCGTGCCCGAGGACGTGCAGATCGTGGTGGGCGCCGACGGCGAGTTCGCCCGCAGCGCCCGGCCCGCCCTCACCGCGCTCGACCTGGCCCCCGAGGAGATCGGCAAACAGGCCGCGGAACTGCTGATCGGCCTCGTCCAGGACCCGGCGCGGGCGGGCGCGGACCCGGGCCACCGGCTGGTGCAGGCCACGCTGCTGCCCCGCGACTCGACCCGGCCCGCCGCCTGACGCGCGGGCCGGTCCGGACCCGGACCGGCCACCCCGCGGGACCGGGTCGCACCGGCGCCCCGGGACGGCGGTAGGCTCGGGGCTGCCGACCTCACTTGCCGACGGGAGGGTGCTGGGATGCCCCAGAGTCTGCCCTTCCGCTCCCCTGAGCAGGTGGCGCAGGTCGCTTGCGGAGTCTCCGAGCTGCTGGAAGTGCTCTGGGGGCGTGGCCAGGCGGCCGCGCTGGCCGGGCCGCTGCCGCCCTCGCAGTTCCGGGCGCTGACCGTCATCGAGGGCCACCAGCGCGTCAACCAGCGGACCTTGGGCGCGGCCCTGGGCTCCCGGCCGTCGTCGGTGAGCCGGCTCTGCGACCGGCTGGAAGCGGCCGGCCTGGTCGAGCGGGTGGCCAGTCCCACCAGCCGCCGGGAGGTCGATCTCCGGCTCAGCCGACGCGGCGCGGCCGTGCTCGACGAGTTCCGCGCCTCGCGCGCCCGGGAGCTGGAGGCCGTCCTGCGCTCCATGGCACCGGCCGAGCTGAGCACCCTGGTCAAGGGGCTCGAACAGTTCCAGGAGGCCGCCGCCGCGCACATCGGTCTGCTCGACGCCGGGCCCGGTCCCGAAGGGCAGACCGAAGCCACCGCGTGAGGTGCGTGGAAGTGGTCCTGGGTGAGTGCCGGAATACCCGCCCCACCTGGTCGAACGGACAGTACCGGGATACCCCGCCACCGAGCTAGAATCCTGAAATAGGTGCCGCATGGCGGCATTTGCGATCTTCTGACGTCCCGCGGGATGCGGCGGTGCCGGCCGCCCGTCCCCGCTTCTCCTGGTGGCCGGCCGCCCCTTCGGAGAACCCCGTGACGAAGTTCCTCAGCGCCGAGCGGGCGATCCGCGCCGCCGCGCCCTTCGACCTGCTGGAGACCGTGCGCCGGGCGCTCGTCGAGGAGTACGGAGCCCTCTCCGTCGATCTGCTGATGGCCGACTACAGCCTGACGCTCCTGCAACCGGTGACGGAACTGCCGCACACCGCCGAGCCCGTCCCCGTGCACGCCAGCGCCGCCGGCCGGGCCTTCGCCAGCCAGGACGCCCACACCAGGACCGTGCGCGGCGAGGGATCCGTGGATCTCTTCCTGCCGGTCACCGTGCGCGGCGACAGACTCGGCATCCTCGCCGTGCGCGTGCCGGAGAAGAGATGCACGCCCCAGGAGGTCGACGAGCTCACCGACCTCGCGGAGATCCTCGGGCACGAGATCGTCGTCGCCGACCGGGACACCGACGTCTATCTGCAGGCCCGCAGGGCGAGCCGGCTCACCCTGGCCGCCGAGATGCAGTGGCAACTGCTGCCCGGCCGCTCCTACACGCGGACCGAGTACGCGATCGGCGCCCAGCTGGAACCCGCGTACGCCATCCACGGCGACAACTTCGACTGGGCCGCGACCGGCGACACCCTCACCCTCACCGTCACCAACGGCATGGGGGAGGGGATCGAGGCCTCGCTCCTGACCAACCTCGCCGTCAACGCCCTGCGCAACGCGCGGCGGGCCGGCATCGGCATCGCCGACCAGGCGGCCCTCGCCGACCAGGCGCTCTACGCACAGCACCGCGGCGAGCGATACGTCTCCACGCTGCTGCTCTCCTTCGACCTGGCGACCGGGCGGGTGCGGGCGGTGGACGCCGGCTCGCCGCAGCTGTGGCGCCGGCGCGGCCGGACGGTGGAGCAGATCCCGTTCGAGGCGCAGCTGCCCCTCGGGATGTTCGAGGAGACGGACTACGTGGAGCAGGAGTTCGACGTGCTCCCCGGTGACCGGCTCCTCTTCGTCAGCGACGGCGTCTACTCGGCGCTGTCCTCGACGGGCGAGGCCTACGGCGAGCGCAGGCTCGCCCGTGCCGTCCAGGCCGCGAGCCTGCTGCCGGCGTCGGCGGTGCCGCGGGCGATCCTCCAGGAGCTGGCGGGGCATATGAACGCCGATGCGGAGGACGATGCTCTCGTGGTGTGTCTCGACTGGTTCGGGCGTGAATCCCGTTCGGTCTGAGTCGGAAACTGTCCGATCTCCCGCGAACCCTGTCGACAGCAGGGATGTCTGTTGCCGCAGGGACCCTTACCATGCAAATGTTGCTCCATGGAAAGCATGCAGGAGTGCGCCGATCGCGCAGCGGAACAAGTCCGTTGAGCCAGGCGTCGATTGCTCTCCACGGACCTGCGGCGAAGGGTGGTGTGGGCTCGTCATTCCCGAGCCCTGCGTGATGGTTTCCCCCACGGAACCAAAGAACCCGCGAAGCGCGGACCTGGTATCGGCCCCACGGGCCGCCCGTCCCACCGTCACGGTGGACGGCGCGGGCCGCGTGCTGTCCTGCGACGATCCGGCGGGCGGCCTCCTCAGGAACGTCCGCGTCGGCGCGCTGCTCGCAGACACCGCCCCCGGCTGGCTGTCCCGGGCCCACACCGACCTGCTGACGGGTGGCGACGAGACCCAGCCCCAGGTGGCCCGGGGCCGGATCGGCGAGGGAACGGTCGAGGCCTTCCCCAGCCGGCGCACCGACGGCGCCGTGTCCTGGTGGCTGGTCGACGACAGCGATCTGCGCTCGGCCCGCGACCAGCTGGAGACCGAGCGCGCCCGCTCACGCCTGCTCCAGGAGGTCTCCAGCGAACTGCTGGCGTCGCTAAACGTGGACCGCTGCATGGCGGTGACCGCGTCGCTCGCGGCGGCGCACCTCGCCGACGCGGCGGTCATCGTCGGGGTCGGCAACGGCCGGAGCCACCCGGTGACCTGGGCGTGCGGCGACCGTGTGACCCAGGACGACGTCGTCCTGGACCCCGCCGACCTGCCGGGCCTGACCGAGGCGCTGCTGGGCTTTCCCCCGGTGCCCTCCCGCTGGATCGACCCCGCAGGGACACCGGCCTGGGCGATCCCCGAGGGCTTCGACCGGACGGCCTCCGAGATCGGCTCGGTGGTCGTGGTGCCGCTGCCCGGACACGGCTTCCCGGCCGGCGCCCTCGTCCTGCTGCGCCGCTGCGAGGAGGCGGCCTTCAGCGAGGCGGAGGAGACCTTCGCGCGGCTCTTCGCCGCCCGCGCCGGAGCCGCCCTGTCGGCCGCCCGGATATACGCACAGCAGACGCGGATCACCGATGTCCTGATGCGGGAACTGCTGCCTCCGACGCTGCGCCGGACCCAGGGCATCGACTTCTCGGGCCGCTACCGTCCCTCCGCGGCGAGCGAGCGGATCGGCGGCGACTTCTACGACGTCCACCCGGCGGACGATCCCGACGGCGAGGCGTTCGCGGTCCTCGGCGACGTGTGCGGCAAGGGACTCGAAGCGGCCGTGCTCACCGGCAAGATCCGCAACACCGTCGAGGCGCTGCTGCCCTTCGCCTCGGACCACGCCCGCATGCTGTCGTTGCTCAACAGCGCCCTGCTCTCCTCCCACCACACCCGCTTCGCCACGATGGTGCTCGCCTCCGCGGTGCGCGAGCGGGACCGGGTCAGGCTCCGCGTCACGAGCGCCGGGCACCCCCCGCCCCTCGTCGTGCGCGCCGACGGCCGCGTCGAGGAGACCGGCACGCGCGGCACCCTGGTCGGCGTGCTCTCCGAGATGACGGTGACCGGCGCGAGTGTCGTGCTGCACCCCGGCGAGACCTGCCTGTTGTACTCCGACGGCATCACCGAGGCGCACGGCGGACCGCTGGGAGACCAGATGTTCGGTGAGGAACGGCTGCGCGCCGTGCTCGCCGAGTGCGCCGGGATGCCCGCGGAGGCGGTCACCGAGCGCGTGCAGATGGTCGCCTCGCAATGGGTCGGCGACGGCCCGCACGACGACATGGCGCTCCTGGCCATCACGGCCCCGCGCGCCACTCATCTCACCGCTGTGGACGGACACACCCGGGGAAGGTTCACGTCATGACATCGCCGAGCGTCGTCACGGACGAGACGCTGTCGTTCGATGTGCTGCGCGAGCAGCTGTGGAGAGCCGTGATCGCCTGCGACGACACGCACGCCGTGGCACTGACCCGATACGCCCTGGGCGAGCCCGGGCCCGCGGACCTGCCGGCCGCGGCCGAGCGGATCCTGCTCGAACTGATCGCGCCGGTCCAGCGGCGCGTCGGCCTGGAATGGGCGGCGAACACGCTCACCGTCGCCCAGGAGCACGCGGCCACCGCCATCAGCGCCCGCTGCGTCACCGCCGTCGCCGATCGCGCCGCGCGGACCCTGACCGGGCCGTCCCGCGGCCGGGTGACCGTGGCGTGTGTGGAGGGCGAATGGCACGCCCTGCCCGCCCGTCTGGTCGCCGAGATACTGCGACTGCGCGGCTGGACCGTCGACTACCTGGGCGCACAGGTGCCCACCGAGCACCTGGTCGCCCACCTCCACGCACGGGTCGCCGACGCGGTGCTGCTGTCCTGCTCGACACCGCCCCAACTGCCCGCGGCGCACACGGCGATCAGCGCCTGCCAGGCCGGTGGAACCCCGGTGCTGGCCGGGGGCGCCGGCTTTGGTCCGCAGGGGCGCCACGCGCTGCGGATGGGCGCCGAGTGGGCCGCCGACGCCGATGCCGCGCACACCCTCCTGGAGGCGGGGCTCGACCGGCCCGGCGCGTCGGCCGTCCGTCTCGCGAACCACGATCTGCCGCACCTCGACGACCAGGAATACACCGCGGTGAAGCGGTCGAAGCGGCAACTGATCAAGCAGGCCTTCGTGGACCTCGAAGAGGCCTTCCCGCCGATGGCCGCCTACAGCGCCGTGCAGCGGGACCGCACCGCCGAGGACCTGGACCACATCGTCACGTACCTCGCCGCGGCCCTCTACGTCGACGACGCCGAGCTGTTCACGTCCTTCGTCGCCTGGACCGCCGACATCCTCGGCGCCCGCGGCGTCCCGCCGCACAGCCTGCTGCCGGTCCTGGACTCGCTCCTGCGCCGGCTGACCGACTTCCCGCGCGCCGTACGGATCCTCGCCGCGGCCCGCAAGATCCTCACCGTTCCCCGACCCGGACAGCCCGCATGACCACGTACACCGCCCTGAGCGTGACCGCCGACGAGCCGTGCGACGGCGTACTGACCCTGAGGGTCGCCGGTGAGCTCGACTACGACACCGACGCCATCTTCACCCGGCTGACGGAGGCCGCTCTGCACGGGCGGCCGGACGTCGGCACCGTCCTGCTGGACTGCGCCGAGCTGCGCGGCGTCGACTCCATGGGGCTCTCCGCGCTCCTCGCGCTGCACCGCCGGCTCGACCGGGACGGCCTGACCCTGCGCATCACCGGGCGCTCACCGCGCCTGGACCGGCTGCTGACGGTCACCGGCACCTTCGAGCACCTCGTCGGCGAGGCCGAACCCGGTGAGGACGAGCGGGAACAGGCCGTCGCCGATGCCGAGGACGCGCCCCGGGGTCCCGCCGGCTGACCCGCGGGTCAGCCGCGCGGGTCGGCGCCGCCGTCCGTCAGGTCGGCGTGCACCAGCAGCATGCGGGCCAGCTCCCTGGCCTCGGCGCCGGTGAGCGACGCCCACACCCCCGGCTCGCCGCCCCGGTCCGCGCCCACGTCCAGGGTGACCCGGCTGATGGGCCGGCCGGTGGGCGCGAGCTGGATGCGGTGCACGGCGATCCTGCGCCCGCATGTCGTCACGACACAGCTGTCCTCGTCGTTCAGCGGTCCGTCGGGTCCTGACCTCGCCATCACTCTCACACTCCTCCGCCCCCGATGGGGCCCTGCCGCCTGTTGTCCGCGCACTGCACACCTGGCCAGGTATCAGGAACAGCGCCACAGACGGCCGCATTGTTCCGCCGGAGCGTGTGAAGTGCCGCCCGCCGTCAGTGCGCGTGCGGCTCTTCCCGGTGGACCGGGCCGTGGGCGTCCGCGCAGTGGGCGTCGGTCCCGGCCGCGCCGGACCGGGCGACATGGAGGACGGGCTCCGGGGCGTGATCGACCTGAAGGGTGGTGTGCGTGATGCCGTAGTCGTCGCGCAGCAGTTCGCCCAGCACACGGCGTACGGCGTGGCAGTCGCCCCCGGGCTCGACCAGCACGTGCGCGGACAGGGCAGCCTGCCCCGAGGTGATCTGCCAGACGTGCAGATCGTGCACCTCGACGACCTGCTTCTGCGCGACGAGCCGGTCGCCGAGGGCGTCGGGGTCCAGGCCCGCGGGGGCGGCCTCCAGGAAGATGCGCCCGGAGTCCCGCAACAGCCCGTACCCCGCCTTCACCATCAGGACGACGACCACGAGGGTGGCGATGGCGTCGGCGCGGGCGAAACCGGTGAGGACGACGATCAGGGCGGCGATCGCGGTGCCGATGAACGCGAACAGGTCGTTGAGGATGTGCTGGTAGGCGCCCTCCACATTGAGCGAGGAGCGGTTCGCCCGGGACAGGCACCAGGTCGCGGCCACGTTCACGACGATGCCGGCGAGCGCGGTCGCGAGCATCAGCCCGCCCGCCACCTCGGGCGGCGCGAAGAGCCGGCGCACGGCCTCGTACGCGAGCCACACCGCGAGGAGGAGCAGCGTGAGCCCGTTGGCCTGCGCGGACAGGATCTCCACGCGCTTGAGCCCGTAGGTGAAGCGGCCCTTCGCGGGCCGGGCCGCCAGCCGCATCGCGATCAGCGCGAGCACGATGGACGCCGCGTCCGTGAGCATGTGCGCCGCGTCCGAGATCAGCGCGAGGGAGCGGGCGACCACGCCGATGACGATCTCGACGGCCATGAATCCCGTGATCAGCGTCAGCGCGATGGCGAGCCAGCGGCGGTCGGCGTCCGCCGAGACACCGTGGCCGTGACCGGCGTGCCCGTGGCCGCCGTGGTCGTGCGCGTCCCCGGGACTGTCGGTGTGCCCCGACGTCGGCTCGTGGTCGTGCCGGCTCATGTGCGCGTCCTCCCCCGTCGACGGATGCTTCCCTGGCAGTCAAACGCATGCCGCGCCCCTCGGCAAAGGCTGCACCGGTGACCGTTGTCATGTCGGATAGGAAGCCGCTGACCTGCGCCTCTTCCGGGCGGCCCGCAGGACGGGTGTGGTGTTCCTCGCGGGGGACCTGAGTTTTTGACCTGCATGGAGTGCTGATCGTGGGGCAGGTGGGGTGGCCTGAAGGTGTTTGTCTTCCTGTCCGGAAGCGGCGCGTACCGGGAGACCGGACCGCGCCCCGTCCGGAGGGAAGCCGGAGGAAGGAAAACCGTCAGTGAGCGCGGAGACGACGCAGGCGGCAAGTGAGGCCGAGCCCGAGTGGAACCCGGAGGCGGTCCGCCGCCACCGGGGCCTGTTCCGGGTGATCGAGCGACGGCGCAGCCCCAAGCTGCGGCGCAGCGACATCACCGTGACCGAGGAGCCGGCGGTCAAGCGTGCGGTGAAGGCCGCGATGCTCGGCAACGCCATGGAGTGGTTCGACTTCGGCATCTACTCCTACATGGCCGTCACCCTGGGCAAGGTGTTCTTCCCGTCGGGCAACCCGACGGCCCAGACCCTCGCCTCGTTCGGCGCGTTCGCCGCGGCCTTCCTGCTGCGGCCGATCGGCGGATTCGTCTTCGGCCCGCTCGGTGACCGGATCGGCCGCAAGAAGGTCCTCTCCCTCACCATGATCATGATGGCGCTCGGCACCTTCGGCATCGGCCTGGTACCCAGTTACGCCGCCATCGGCATCTGGGCGCCGGTCCTGCTGCTCCTCTTCCGCGTCATCCAGGGCTTCTCGACCGGCGGCGAGTACGGCGGCGCGGCCACCTTCATCGCCGAGTACGCGCCGGACAAGCGCCGCGGCTTCTTCGGCAGCTACCTGGAGTTCGGCACGCTCGCCGGATACGTCGGCGCGGCCGGCCTGGTCACCATCCTGACCACCGCCCTGGACGACGGCGCCATGCTCTCCTGGGGCTGGCGCGTACCGTTCCTGGTCGCCGGACCGCTCGGCCTGATCGGCATGTACATGCGGCTCAAGCTGGAGGACACCCCGGCCTACCAGGAGCTGGAGCGCGAGCAGGAGCGCGGCGCGGAGCGCCCGAAGTTCAGGTTCGGCCCGTTCTTCCGCGACCACTGGCGCGCGCTGCTGCTGTGCATGGTGCTCGTCGCCGCCTACGACATCGCCGACTACGGCCTGCTGTCGTACATGCCGACCTACCTGACCGACGAGCTGAAGTACGGCTCCACCGCGGGCCTCGTGGCCCTCGTCGTCGTCATGGTCGTCCTGATGTGCCTGGTCCACCCGCTCGGCGCCCTGTCCGATCGGGTCGGCCGCAAGCCCGTCCTGCTCACCGGCATGCTCGGCTTCGTCGTCCTGACCGTGCCCGCCTTCCTGCTGCTGCGCGCCGGAGGCCACTTCGCGATCTACGCCGGTCTGCTGCTGCTCGGCCTGTGCCTGCTGACGTTCCTCGCGACGATGTCCGCCGTGCTCCCGGCGCTCTTCCCGACGGAGGTGCGCTACTCGGCGCTCGCGATCTCGTTCAACGTCGCCGGCTCCCTCTTCGGCGGCACCACGCCGCTGGTGATGGAGGGCCTGACGAGTGCGACCGGCAACAACCTCATGCCGGCGTTCTACATGATGTTCGCGGCCGTCGTCGGCGCGGTCGCCGTCCTGTTCATGAAGGAGACGGCGCGCCAGCCGCTGGCCGGGTCGCCGCCGTCGGTCTCCACCGCCGAGGAGGCCTCGGAGCTGGTCGCCGCCCAGTACACGCGCGGCCCGCTCTCGCAGCTCCCCGCCGACCTTCCCGACAGCCCGGCCGAGCCGGAGCAGCCCGGCAACCGGGAACCGGCCGGCGTCTGAGCCGCCGTGACACGTGTGGGGCCCGCGGAGACACCTCTCCGCGGGCCCCACACGTGTGCCGGGTCAGCCGACGAGCAGAACGAGCTTCCCGCGCACCCGGCCGCTCTCGCCGGCCCGGTGCGCCTCCGCGATCCCGGCGAGCGGAAAGGTGGTCACGACGGGCGGCGCGAAACGCCCGGCCTCGATCAGCGGTCCGAGGTCGGCCAGCGCGTGGATCGCGCGTCCGTCGTCGCCGCGGCTGAACCGCACCCCGTGCTCCCGCGCACCGGCGACGTCGGCGACGGTCAGCACGTGCTCCGCACCGCCGGCCAGCCCGATCAGCTCGGGCAGCACCCCGCTCCCGGCGACATCGAGCGCCAGGTCGACCCCGTCGGGCGCCAACTCCCGCACCCGCTCGACGAGTCCGTCGCCGTAGGCCACCGGCTCGGCGCCCAGGGAGCGCAGGTGGGCGTGGTTGGCCGGACCCGCGGTGCCGATCACCCGCGCCCCGCGCGCCACCGCGAACTGCACCGCCGCACTGCCCACGCTGCCGGAGGCGCCGTTGACGAGCACGGTGTCGCCGCGTCCGACGCCGAGCTGGTCCAGTGCCCGCACCGCCGTCTCGACGGAACTGGGCAGCGCGGCGGCAGCGGCGAAGCCGAGCGACGGCGGGACCGGCGCGTACACCGCCAGAACCGCCCGTTCGGCCTGGGCCGCGCCGTCGGGGCAGAAGCCGAAGACACGGTCGCCGACGGCCACGTCCGTGACGCCCGCGCCCACCTCGTCGACGACGCCCGCCGCCTCGTAGCCCAGGGTCTGCGGAAGTTCCTGGTCCATCAGGCCGCGCCGCTTCTTCCAGTCGCTGGCGTTGACCCCGGCCGCGCGCACCGCGATCCGCACCTCGCCGGGGCCCGGGTGCGGATCGGGCAGGTCGACGATGCCGAGGACGTCGGGGTCCCCGAACGCGCTGAAGCGGGCGGCCTTCATCCACGGCTCCGATCTCACCCGGGGCCGAACGCGCGGTCGGCGGCGGGGTGCTGTTCCTTGGGTCGTTCCGACGACGACGCTACGGGACGGATCACGCCGGCGCCCCTTCGCCCCGCGCCGGGGGGCGTGCCACGGTCCCGGGCGCCGTCGCGCCCACCCGCACTCCGTCCCCGCGCACCCCGCACCGAACGAATCGAGGCGGCGCGGCCGGGAGTCGACCTCGTCTCCACCACCCTGTCCGGGTACGTCCCGGGATCGCCGCGGCGGAACGGCCCTGCGGGTCCATCGCCGAACTCGGCGCGGTCGTCGCCGGTCCGGTCGCCGCCGAGGGCCGGATCGCCACCCCCGCACGGGCCGCGAGCGTGCTCGTCGGCGCCGCGCCGACCCCGCTGACCCGGCTCTTCGTGGAGGAGCCGGGCGGCTGATCGAATCCGGACGACTTTCTCCAAGAACGGCCTGATCCGGTGGGTGCGGCCGGAGCCGCTGATTCCCCGGACACGTCACGTCAGCACAGGTCACACGGTGTGCCCGGCCTTCGGGGCAACTGTGGGCGAACATCGGCCAGTTGAGTCGACTTCAAATATCAAGCACAAATTCCACACATCCCCCTCTTCAGGGGGGTCCCCATGGTCTAGATTGACCGTGCTTCACATGCTGGGACACGAGGCGACAAATGATGATCTATTGATCAGGAGTTACTGCTGATCAAACAGGCGTCACTCCGGTACCGGCAGTGAGGTGATCCATTCGTGGAGTCCAGGAGGGGCCCTGGGTGAGGGGAGCACCCAAGGTGTCGACGGGTTCTCGTGTGCTGTCGCGGTTTGCGCGGGGCAGACAGGCGGGTAGTCGTCGTGACGGGCTCGAGCAGCGCTGAACGGCCGAGAGGCCGAGCACGGAAGGCGGGGGCCTTCCGGCGGGAGAACGGCGCGGTGCGGGAGGCGGGGGCCTCCTGGGGGATCTGAGTCACCGACCATGCATCACCACTGGGGACCGGGGGGTTTCTGTGCGGCAGGGGGGATTAGTCGGCCCTTTTTCGTCGACGCGAGGGCGTCTGACGGATGAGGCGATCAGCCAGCCGGCGAACGACTGGGAGCAGCGGTACCGCCGCTCCGTCATCACGAGCGACATGGTGGCCACCGCCCTGGTGGTCGCGGGCATAGGCAACTTCTTCGGCGCGCGCGACGCGGCCAACTGGCACGAGAAGTGGGGGATCCTGGCCTTCGGCACCGAGCTGCTGGTGCTGGCCGCCCTCACGGTGAGCCGTGCCTGGGCACCCGCCGTCCTCGGCCAGGGCGCCGAGGAGTTCCGCCGTCTGGGGCGCTCGCTGTTCACGGCGACCGTCGTGCTCGCGCTCGGCGGCATAGCGCTCACCTCGCGGAACATCAAACTCTGGATCTTCGTCGCGATACCCGCGATCGGGATCGTCACCATGACCGAGCGGTATCTGCTCCGCCTCTGGCTGCACAAGCAGCGCAAGGAAGGGCAGTGCCTCAGACCCGTGCTCGCCGCCGGAAGCCCGGCCACGGTGCACGACCTGATCACCCGGACCCGCAAGTTCCCGCATCTCGGCTGGCGGATCGAGGCCGTGTGCACGACGGACGGGCTCGGGCCCGACGGCGACCACCTCGACGGGGTGCCGGTCGTCGGCCAACTCGCCGACCTCGCCGGCCATGTGCACCGCGACGGCTATCGCGTCGTCGCCGTCACCCCCGACCCGCACTGGACCCCGGACCGGCTGCAGCGACTGGCCTGGAACCTGGAGGGCAGTGACGCCGAGATGGTTGTGGCCCCCGTGCTGATGGAGGTGGCCGGCCCGCGCCTGCACGTCGACGCGGTGCTCGGGATCCCGCTGCTGCGGGTCAGCCTGCCGACCTTCACCGGGGCCCGCCGGGCCATCAAGGCGGCCGTCGACCGGCTGGGCGCGGCACTGCTGCTGGTGCTGTTCGCACCGCTGATGGCGTTCGTCGGACTGTCCGTCCTGCTGGACAGCCGCGGCGGGGTGTTCTACCGCCAGCGCCGAGTCGGCAAGGACGGCCAGGAGTTCACCATTCTCAAGTTCCGCACCATGGTCGCCGGAGCCCACGCGGCACGCGCCGAGCTGGCCGACCGCGACGAGGGCGCGGGACTGCTGTTCAAGATGCGCCGGGACCCGCGGGTGACCCGGGTGGGAACCGTGCTGCGCCGGTACTCGCTCGACGAGCTCCCGCAGCTGTTCAACGTACTCACCGGGGCGATGTCGCTCGTCGGCCCGCGGCCTCCGCTGCCGGAGGAGTCCGCCGCGTACGGACCGGACATAAGGCGCCGGCTGCTGGTCAAGCCCGGACTCACCGGGCTGTGGCAGATCAGCGGGCGCAGCGACCTGCCGTGGGAGGAGGCCGTCCGCCTCGACCTGCGGTACGTGGAGGACTGGTCACTCGCCCTGGACACAGTGATCTTGTGGAAGACGCTGCGAGCGGTGATCCATGGACAGGGGGCGTACTGATGCGTGGGGACCGCCGGACCGGCGGCACGCGGACCGCAGGCCACAAGGGCCTGCCTGGGGGGAGCAACAAGTCATGAGAGTCAGCGTTTTCGGCCTCGGCTATGTGGGCTGCGTGTCGGCCGCGTGCCTGGCCAGCATGGGCCACGAGGTCATCGGAGTCGACGTCAACCAGGTGAAGGTGGACCTGGTCAACGACGGCAAGGCACCCGTGGTCGAGGAGCGGATCGGCGAGCTGATCGCCGACGTCGTGCGGACCGGCGCACTGCGCGCCACCCGCGACGTGCGGGAGGCGATAGCCGACAGCGAGGTGTCGCTGATCTGCGTGGGCACGCCGTCGGAGCCCAACGGCAGCCTGTGCACCACTTATCTGGAGCGGGTCACCGAGGAGATCGGCACGGCACTGGCCGAGCGCGGCGGACGGCACACCGTCGTCTTCCGCAGCACCATGCTCCCCGGCACCTGCCTCAACCTGCTCGTGCCGATCCTGGAGAAGGCCGTCGGCGGCACCGCCGGCGTGGAGCTCGGCGTCGCGGTCAACCCCGAGTTCCTGCGCGAGGGCACGAGCGTGCGGGACTTCTTCGACCCGCCCAAGACCGTCATCGGCGAACTGGACCCGGCCAGCGGCGACGCCGTCCAGGCGCTCTACGCGGACCTGCCCGGCGAGGTGTTCCGCGTACCGATCCCGACGGCCGAGGCGATCAAGTACGCCGACAACTCGTTCCACGGCCTCAAGATCGGCTTCGCCAACGAACTGGGCGCCGTCTGCCAGGCGCTCGGCGTCGACCCGCACCAGGTGATGGACGTCTTCCTCGCCGACCGCAAGCTGAACATCAGCCCCGCCTACCTGCGCCCCGGCTTCGCCTTCGGCGGCTCCTGCCTGCCCAAGGACCTGCGCAGCCTCGTGTACGCGGCCCAGCGCGCCGACGTGTCGGTGCCGATCCTGTCGCACGTGCTGTCGTCCAACGCCGACCACCTGCAGCGCGCGGTGAACCTCGTCGAGCGCACCGGCAAGCGGCGGGTGGGCCTGTTCGGCCTGTCCTTCAAGCCCGGCACCGACGACCTGCGCGAGAGCCCGCTCGTCGAGCTGGCGGAGCGGCTCTTCGGCAAGGGCTACGACCTGCGCATCTACGACGCGAACGTCAGCATGTCCCGGCTGCTCGGCGCCAACCGCGAGTACATCGAGAACCGGCTGCCGCACCTCGCCCAGCTGCTCGCCGACTCCGTCGACGAGGTGCTCGACCACGCGGAGGTGTGCCTGGTCGGCACCCGGGACGAGGCCGTGCTCGCGGCCCTGCCCCACGGTGAGGGACCCGACATCATCGACCTCGTCCGCCTCCCCGACGCCGAAGCGCGCCGGACCGAACCGGGATACATGGGCCTTGTCTGGTAGCGCGACCGGCGGCGACGGCACGGGCCGGCGCGCGCTGATCCTGGTGGAGAACCTGTCCGTGCCGTTCGACCGGCGGGTGTGGCAGGAGTGCACGACCCTGCGCGAAGCGGGCTGGCAGGTGGACGTCATCTGCCCCCGCGGCGAGAAGCGGGACACGGAACCGGAGGCGGTGATCGACGGGGTGCGGATCCACCGCTACCCGCTGCGCGCCGCCACCGGCGGCCCGGCCGGCTACCTGCGCGAGTACGGCTCGGCCCTGTGGCACACGGCCCGCCTGGCCCGCAAGGTCGGCCCGGTCCACGTGGTCCACGCCTGCAACCCGCCCGACCTGCTGTTCCTCGCCGCACGGCGGCTCAGGCGGCGCGGCGCGCGGTTCGTCTTCGACCAGCACGACCTGGTGCCCGAGCTGTACCTGTCCCGGTTCGGCCGCGGCAAGGACCTGCTCTACCGCGCCGTGTGCGCGCTGGAGCGGCGCACCTACCGGGCCGCGGACATCGTGATCGCCACGAACGAGAGCTACCGGGACGTCGCCGTGCGCCGCGGCGGCAAGCGGCCGGAGGACGTCTTCGTGGTGCGCAGCGCGCCCGCGGTCGAGCGGTTCCAACCGGTCCCGCCCGACCCGGAGTTGAAGCGCGGCAAGCCTCATCTGCTGTGCTATCTCGGCGTGATGGGCCCCCAGGACGGCGTCGACTACGCACTGCGGGCCCTCGCGAAGCTGCGCGACGAGTTCGGGCGGACCGACTGGAACGCGGTGTTCGTCGGCTCGGGTGACGCCTTCGACGCGATGGTGGAGCTGTCCCGGTCGCTCGGACTCGACGACCAGGTCCGGTTCACCGGCCGCATCCCGGACGCCGACCTGGTGCGCCACCTGTCCACGGCCGACGTCTGCCTCTCGCCGGACCCGCTCAATCCGCTCAACGACGTGTCGACCATGAACAAGGTCCTGGAGTACATGGCGATGGGCAAGCCGCTCGTCTCCTTCGAGCTCCGGGAGGCACGCGTCTCCGCCGGCGACGCCGCCGTCTACGCGCCGGCCAACGACGAGGCCGAGTTCGCCAAGCTCATCACCGTGCTGCTCGACGATCCGGAGAAGCGGGCCCGGATGGGCCGGATCGGCCAGGAGCGGGTCAGCGGGCCGCTCTCGTGGAGCAACTCGCAGGCCTCACTGCTCGCCGCCTACGCCGCGGCGTGCGGCGATCGCGCACCGGCCGCGTCGGCCACGACGGCACGGACAAGGAAGAGGCTGCGTCGTTGAACGAAGACACGATCCGTCTGGTCGTCATCGGACGGATGCTCCGACGGCGGTGGCGGCTGCTCGCCGCCCTCGCCGTGGTGGGCGCGCTCGTCGGCTACGGCGCCTCACTGGTGGTGTTCCCGCCGCGCTACACGACCACGGCCTCGGTCCTGCTGCCCGGCCAGTGGGAGGAGCGTGAACTGCTCACCGAGGTGGACATCGCGACCAGTTCGACGGTGCTCGACCTCGCGGCCGACAAGCTGCGCTGGGCGGGCGTCAGCGGCACCGACCTCAAGGACCAGGTCGTCGCCAAGGCGGCGGACGGGAACATCATCAAGATCTCCGGCACGGCCGACACACCCAAGCACTCCCAGCAGCTCTCCGACCGGACGGCGGAACAGTTCGTCGGCTTCGCCAAGCAGATCGCGGGCGGCAGCGCCGACAGCGAGGCGGCCACCCAGCGCGCGGCGCTGCGCAAGCAGGTGGAGGCGGCCAACCGCCGCATCAGCGACCTGGCCCAGGCCGCCGACCCCGGGCAGACCGTGGAGGGCGTCGAGGCCCGCACCTCGCTGGAGAAGCTGCGCACCTCGCTGGAAGAGGCGATGACGAAGCTCGACCAGGCCGCCCCGGCGAGCAACACGGCCGGCATGGTCGTCATGGGTCCGGCGGTCCGGCCCACCGGCGAAGCGGCCCCGACCCGGGTCCAGCTCATCGCCGGGGGAGCCCTGGTGTTCTTCCTGCTCGCGGTCATCGGCCACCTCGCCGCGGCCCGGATGAACCGGCGTCCTCGTACCGAGCGGGAGATCGCCACCGCGCTGGGCGCGGACCTCATCGGCACCGTCGACGTCCCCGACGACCGGCACGCGCACCGGGCGGAGGGCGGCGGCGCCCGGACCCGGATCGGCCGGCTCCTCGGCACCGACGTCCGATGGGACACCCCGGCCCCGCAGAGATCGGGCGACGAGGCCGGCAGACGCGTCCGCTACCGGCGCGTGTGCGCCCGCCTGCGCGACCGCTCGCCGGGACCCCAGCGGCTGCTGGCGATCGTCCCCGAGGGCGATCACGTCGCCCACCGGGCGGCCGGACAGCTCGTCGCCGAGGCCACGAGCGGCGCGTCCACCGGCTCCGCGAGCGGGGGACACCCCTTGCTGCGGCTGCTGCCGGTGTCCGTGGACCGGCCGATGGTGCCGGACCGCGCGACCGAGTCCGGAGCCCTGATCGTGGTCAGCGCGGGCAACTGGACCACCGCCGAACTCAGCGGCATCGCCCGGGCCTGCGCGGACGGCGGGCACGAGGTCGTCGGCCTCGTCGTCGCCGACCCGGTCCTGGCCCGGCCCGCGTCACCGGCCGACCACCCTCCGCACCACGCCGCACCGGCGCCGGCGGTACACAGCCACGCCACGGGAGGCTCAGCGTGACGACGAGCACGACAGCGGAGTCGTCGGCGGCCACTCCGCTCCTCGACCTCCAGGGACTGGTGGTCGCGGTGCGCAGGCGCCGTCGCCTCTGGTCGGCCATGGCCCTGCTCGGACTGCTGGCCGGCGCTGCGGTGGCGATCCTGCTGCCGCCACCGCCGAGCGCGGTGACCAAGATCCTGGTCGCCCACGCCGACGACCAGCCGAACGACACCGGGACACTCATCCGCACCGACGTCCAGGTGCTGGAGACCACCCGGATCGCCGAACTGGCCCTGAACTCGCTGAAGTCCACCGAGAAGCCCGAGGACCTCATGCGGGACTACCAGGGGACCGGCCTGACCAACAACCTGCTCCAGATCGACGTCAGCGGCGACACCAAGGCACAGGCGGTCGACCGCGCCCAGGCGCTGGCCGACGCGTTCGTCGCCGACCACGTACGGCGGATGCGGGCCACCGCGAAGGCCGAATCGGACGCCCTGCTCGAACAGCGCGACCGGATGCGCGACGAACTCGCCCAGGTCAACAAGGAGATCGGCAACCGCTCACCGAACACCGACCCGCAGGCGTCGGCGAGCCTGGAGACGCTCTTCGCCCGCCGGGCCGAACTCAACTCGCGCATCGCCGACTTCGACGAGCGCGCCGCGGACGCCCGCACCGGCACGCCCCAGGTCGTCTCCGGCACCGAGATCGTGGACGCCCCGCGCGCCGTGCCCTACTCGATGCCGAAGGCCGCCGCCACCGACGCCGCGATCGGGCTCGTCCTCGGCCTCGTGGTCGGCCTCGCCCTGGCCGCCGTCGGCGTGGTGGTGAAGGACCGCCCGGTGCTGCGCCGGGACATCGCCTCCCACCTGGGCGCCTCGGTCATCACCGATCTGCCCCGCCGGTCCGTCCTGCCCTGGCGGCGGCGCCGGGCCCGGGTGGCCCAGGAGCGGCTCACCACGAGCCTCACCCGCACCGTGCGCGGCTCCGCCGAAGCGGTGTCCCTGCTGGAACTGGGCGCGGCCCACACCGCCGGCGTGCTCGCCGTGGCCGTCGCCAGGAACCTCGCGGCGGAAGGACCCGTGGTCGTGGTCGACGGACTGCCGGGCTCGGAGCTCTCCGGCCGCCGCGCCAAGCCCGGCGACCCGGCCGTGATCAGCGGCGAACGGGCCGCGGCCGAACCGCAGCAGGGGCTCCGGCTCGGCGTCGGCTCGGTGGCGCCCGGCACCGCCTGGACCGACCTGCAGTACCTCGGCACCCAGACCGTGCTCGTCGTCCGGGCCGGACACGGCAGCGCCGCCTGGCTGCACACCGTCGCCCGGCAGCTCGCGGACCAGCGCATACCCGTGATCGGGGTGGTGCTGACCGACCCCGATCCCAAGGACCGCACCGACGGCACGCTGTGGGACGGACTGCACACCGCACTGCGCGGACGCAGCGAACGACAGGCACAGCCGGGCGGGACCGCGCGGCGCGCGGAGCGGCAGCCGATGTGGGCCGCACACGGCGCGGACAACGAGCAGGAGGCGCGGTAACCCATGTGTGGCATCGCAGGCACGTACCGATGGCCGGACGGGAAGATCGTCACCGACCGGCTCACGGACATCCTCGCCCACCGCGGCCCCGACGGAGCCGGCCGGTACGGGCACCCCGTCGCCGACGGCGAGGTGCAGCTCGGACACCGGCGGCTGTCCATCGTCGACCTGTCCGAGACCGGCGCCCAGCCGATGGTCTCGGACGGCCTCGCCCTGACGTACAACGGCGAGCTGTACAACGCGCCGGAACTGCGCGCCGAACTGGAGTCCAAGGGCGTCCGCTTCCGCGGCACCTCCGACACCGAGGTGGTCCTGGAGGCCTGGCGGCGCTGGGGCACCGACTGCCTGCCCCGGCTGCGCGGCATGTTCGCGTTCGGCATCTTCGACGAGCGCACCGGCGAACTGGTGCTCGCCCGTGACCAGTTGGGCATCAAGCCGCTGTTCCTGCTGCGGCGCGGCACGGGCCTGGTGTTCGCCTCCGAGCTGAAGGCGCTCGCCGCCGCGACCGGCGGCAGGCTGGAGGTGGACCACGCGGCGCTGGTCGCCTCGCTGCTCTACTACTGGGTGCCGGACTCCCGCTGCGCGTTCCGCGAGGCGGAGAAGCTGCCGCCGGGCAGCTGGCTGCGCGTCCGCCCCGACGGCCGGGTCGAGCGGGGCACGTACTGGAGCCTGAAGCAGGTCGCCGCGGAGGGCCAGGACCGCGCCCGCAGCGGCGAACTGCCCGACCTCGCGGCGATCGTCGAGGAGTCCACCCGGCGCCATCTGCTCGCCGACGTGCCGGTGGCGACCTTCCTCTCCGGCGGCCTCGACTCCAGCTATCTCACCGCGCTCGCCGCCCGCCACCAGCCCGGGATCTCCGCCTACACGATCGGATTCCGCGCCGAGGACGCCAAGTTCGAGGCGATGCCCGACGACCTGCGCTACGCCCGGCAGGTCGCCGAGCGGTTCGGCGTCGACCTGCACGAGATCGAGATCGCCCCCAACGTGCTCGACCTGCTGCCGCAGATGACGTACGCCCTGGACGAGCCGATCGGCGACCCCGCCGCGATCAACACCTTCCTGATCTGCACGGCAGCCCGTGAGGCCGGGGTCAAGGTGATGCTGTCCGGGATGGGCGCCGACGAACTGTTCGCCGGCTACCGCAAGCACCTCGCCAACACGATCGCGACGCGCTACCAGCGCGTGCCCCGGCCGCTGCGCCGCGGAGTGTCCGCGGCCGTCGGCCGGCTGCCGGTCGCCACCTCCCGCAGGGGACTGCGCTCGGTGCGCTTCGCCAAGCGGTTCCTGTCCTTCGCCGAACTGCCGGAGGAGACCGCGTTCCGGCGCAGCTACACCATGTACGACCGGACGGAACTGCTCGACCTCATCGACCCCGACCTGGCCGGAACGGTCGACGACGTCCTGACCGAGCACGCGGACACCTACGCGGACAACAACCTCGACGACTTCGTCAACCGCATGTGCCTGACCGACGCCCGGATGTTCCTGCCGGGCCTCAACCTCACGTACACCGACCGCTCCAGCATGGCCGCGTCGACCGAGGTCCGGGTGCCCTACGTGGACGTCGAGGTGGTGAAGGCCGCGTTCGCCCTGCCCGGGGACCGCAAGATCGCCGGCAGGCAGGGTAAGGCCGTCCTCAAGGAGGCGGCCACCTCGATCCTGCCCCGGGAGATCGTCTACCGGCCCAAGGGCCTGTTCAGCGCCCCGCTGCGGGCCTGGATGAGCCGGGACCTGGCACCCCTGGTGCGCGAGGTGGTCAACGACGGAGAGCTGGTCCGCTCCGGTTTCCTGCGCCGCGACGCGCTGCGCCGCCTGGTCGCCGAGGACGCCGCCGGACAGCAGGACTACTCCAAGCATCTGTGGCACGTACTGACTCTCGAGCACTGGTACCGCGACGCGACCTCCGGGTCCGGCCAGAGCGCTCGCTTGACGGCTTAGGAAATAGAGGAGTTCGGGTGAAGCAGGTCGTACAGAACTACAAGAGCGGCGAGCTGGCGGTGCTCGACGTGCCGGTACCGGGGTGCAAGCCGGGTGGGGTGCTGGTCCGCAGCGCCTACTCGCTGATCTCCACCGGGACCGAGATGATGAAGGTGTCCGAGGCCGGCATGTCGATGCTGGGCAAGGCCCGTTCCCGCCCCGACCAGGTGGCCAAGGTCATGCAGAGCGTCGCCACCAACGGGGTGCCCGCCACCTATCGCAAGGTGATGGGCAAGCTCGACTCCTACACACCGCTCGGCTACTCGCTGTGCGGGATCGTCGAGCAGGTCGGCGCAGGCGTCGACGACGTGAAGGTCGGCGACCTCGTGGCCTGCGCGGGCAACGAGCACGCGCTGCACGCCGAGCTGAACTGGGTGCCGAAGAACCTCTACAGCCCGGTGCCCGAGGGCCTCGCGCCCCGGCACGCGGCCTTCGGCACCGTCGGGTCGATCGCGCTCCAGGGCGTCCGCCAGGGCGAGCCGCAGCTCGGTGAGGTCGCCCTGGTCATCGGCCTCGGCCTGATCGGCCAGCTGGTGACACAGCTCCTGACCGCAGCGGGCGTCCGCGTCGTCGGCGTCGATCCCGACCCGAGCCGCTGCGAACTCGCCGAGCGCCTCGGCGCCGCGGCGAGCGGCGACCCCGCCTCCGCCGCCGTGGAGGCCGCCGTCGCCGAACTCACCGGCGGACACGGCGTGGACCAGGTGTATCTGGCCGCCGGCGGCTCCAGCAACCAGCCCGTCGAACTGGCCGCCCGGCTCTGCCGGGACCGCGGCCGCGTCGTCGACATCGGCAAGTGCCGGCTCGACCTGCCCTGGAACGCGTACTACGAGAAGGAACTCGACGTCCGCTTCTCGCGCAGCTACGGTCCCGGGCGCTACGACCCGGAGTACGAGCTGGAGGGGCGCGACTACCCGATCGGCTATGTGCGCTGGACCGAGCGCCGCAACCTGGCCTGCTTCCTCGACCTCGTCGCCCGCGGCCGCGTCGACGTGGACCCGCTGGTCTCCCACATCGCCGACTTCGACGACGCGGTGGACACCTACCAGCGCCTGAAGGACGGCGAACTCAAGGCCGTGGCCGTGCTGTTCCGCTACGCCGACCAGGAGCCGGAGGCCGAGAAGGAGACGCCGGCCCCGACGGTGACCGTGCCCGCCGTGACCGTGCGGCCGGGTCAGGCGCGGGCCGTCTCGTCCCCGGTGCGGATCGCGTTCGTCGGCGCGGGCAACTACGCCACCTCGATGCTGCTGCCCCACCTCGCGCGGCGCGACGGCGTCGAGCTGTCCACCGTCGTCACCACGACCGCGCTGTCGGGGGCCAACGCCCAGCGCAAGTTCGGCTTCGCCGAGGCGACCACCGACCTCGACGCCGTCCTCGGCGACACCTCGATCGACGCGGTGTTCGTCGTCACCCGGCACAGCTCGCACGCCGAACTGACCCGGCAGGCCCTCCTCGCCGGCAAGGCCGTCTTCGTGGAGAAGCCCCTGGCGCTCACCGAGGACGAACTGGCCGGCGTGCTCGCGGCGGTCGAGGAGTCCGGCAACGACCGGCTCCAAGTCGGCTTCAACCGCCGCTTCGCCCCGCTGCTGCGCGAGGCCAAGGGACGGTTCGGCGTCCGCACCGGACCGGCGAGCCTGCGCTACCTGGTCAACGCCGGCCGGCTGCAGCACGGCAGCTGGTACCTCCAGCAGGGCACCGAGGGCTCCCGGTTCGCCGGTGAGGGCGGCCACTTCATCGACACCGCGAGCTGGCTCCTCGACGCCGACCCCGTCTCGGTCTACGCGACCGGCTCGGCCGGCAACGAGGACCTCCAGGTCGTCCTGCGCTACGCGGACGACTCCACCGCCACCATCAGCTACGTGACCACCGGCGCCCCCGGCTACCCCAAGGAGACGCTGGACCTGGTCGCGGACGGCAAGGTGCTCCGCCTCGACGACTTCGTCCGCGCCTCGGTCTACGGCCGCAAGCGGTGGGTCAGCTCGCGGCTGCCCAAGGCCCGGGACAAGGGCCAGAACGCCGAGCTGGCCGCGTTCGTCAAGGCCGTGCGCACCGGCGGACCGATGCCCGTGCCGCTGGAGTCGCTGGCCGCCACCACCGCGGCCACCCTCGCCGTGCAGACCGGCCTGGCCGGCGGCGCGCCGGTGACGTTGGCGGGGCCGCGATGACCATGAGCGCGGGCTGGTACCTGCGGCGCCTCTCCGCGATGGGGCCGCAGGAGATCGCGGGCCGGGCCGGCGACGCCGTGCGCCGTCGCCGGTGGCGGTCGGTGCGCCCCGACGGCCCGGGCGCGACCGGCGCCCGGTTCACGGCGGTGCTGCCCGCCGGGACGGTCGCCGCGATCCCGCCGGATGCCGCCAAGCGGCTCGTCGCCGAGGCGGACCGGCTGATGTACGGGCACGTCGAGTACTTCGGGGTGGTCCGCGACGACCTGGCCGACCCGGACTGGTGGTGCGACCCGAAGACCGGCCGCCGCGCCCCGTGGGGCTACGCCTTCGACGTGCCGTACCGCGACGAGGACGCGGTCGGCGACATCAAGCAGATCTGGGAGCTGTCCCGGCACCAGTACCTCACCCAGCTCGCCGCCGCCTACGCGATCACCGGCGACGAGCGGTACGCCGAGCGGACCGCCGACCACCTGCGCTCGTGGTGGGCGGCCAACCCGCCGCTGCGCGGCGTGCACTGGATCAGCGGCATCGAGCTGGGCATCCGGCTGCTCTCCTGGGTGTGGGTCCGGCGGCTGCTCGACGGCTGGTCCGGCGCCGCCGCCCTGTTCGAGGACAACCCCGTCGCGGTGAACCAGATCTGGCACCACCAGCGCTGGCTGGCCGCCTTCCCCAGCCGGGGCTCGTCGGCGAACAACCACGTCATCGCCGAGGCCGCGGGACAGTACGCCGCGGCCTGCGCGTTCGACTGGTTCCCGGCCTCGGCACGCTGGCGCGACGGCGCGCTGCGCTCGCTCGACCGGAACCTGCGCGCCAACACCTTCCCCTCGGGGCTCAATCGCGAACTGGCCTCCGAGTACCACGGCCTCGTCCTCGAACTCGGCCTGGCCGCGCTCGCCGAGGCCGACGCGGCGGGCCGACCGGTCCCCGCGACGCTGCGGCTCGTCCTGCTGCGGATGACCGACGCGCTCGCCGCCGTCGTGGACAACCGGCTCAGACCGCCGCGCCAGGGCGACGCCGACGACGGCCACGGCCTGGTCGTGGACGGCGGCGGCACCGACCGCTGGGCCTCGCTGCTCGCCACCGGCGCGGCCGTGTTCGGCCGGCTCGACTGGTGGCCCGAGGTGACCGGCACCGATGTGCGCACCCCGCTCCTCGCCGCGCTCATCAAGCCCGTACCCCCGTCCGCGGCCCGCCCGAAGACCCGCCCGGCCCACTTCGCCGACGCGGGGATGACCGTCCTGCGCGGCCCGGAGAAGATCTGGTGCCGCTGCGACGGCGGCCCGCACGGCTTCCTGTCCATCGCCGCGCACGCCCACGCCGACGCGCTGTCCGTGGAGGTCCGGCACGACGGGGTCGACGTCCTCGCCGACCCCGGGACGTTCTGCTACCACGGGCAGCCCGAGTGGCGGCGGTACTTCCGCTCCACCCTCGGCCACAACACCCTGGAACTGGACGGCACCGACCAGTCCGGTTCCGGCGGCCCGTTCCTGTGGACCCGGCACGCCCGCACCCGCGTCCTGGCGGTGGAGACGTCCGGGGACGTGGCCCGGTGGAGCGCCGAGCACGACGGCTACCAGCCGTCCGTGCACCGCCGCCGGGTGGAGCTGACCGCCGAGAGCGAGGAACTGCGTCTCGTCGACGAGGTGCGCGGACCGCGCCGGGATCTCCGGCTCGCGTTCCACCTCGGCCCGACGGTCGCCGCCGACCTGGTGGGCAACCGCGCCGTCCTCACCTGGATCCACGAGGGCGAGGGCCGTTCCGCGGTGCTCGACCTGCCCGCGCAGCTGAGCTGGCGGGCGCACCGCGGGGAGACCGAACCGCCACTGGGCTGGTACTCCCCGGGATTCGGACGCAAGGAACCCACCACCACGCTGGTCGGGACCGGCAGCGCCGACGGCGCCGCCGACTTCACGACCGTGCTCAGGTTCCGCGGGTAGGGGGGCACGTGGGCTACAAGAGACGGCACTGGGCGCTGGCGGTGGCACCGCTGGCGCTGGCCCTGCTGGCGACGGCCGGCTGCGACAGCGGCACGCCGACGTCGGACGCCGGGTCGAAGCCGAAGAGCACACCGCCGTCCACCGCGTCGTCGAAGACGCCGGTGGCCCGGGTGTGCGCCGCGTCGCCCGCCGGGCCGGAGAAGGCACCGGCCGGCGCGGTCACGGTCGACCCCAAGAAGGTCGGTGACCTGGCGGCGAAGACCAAGAGCAGCCCCGCGCACACCACGTTCTGGCTGCGCCCGGGCAAGCACCGCCTCGAATCGGACCGCTACGCCCAGGTCATCCCGAAGAAGGGCGACCGCTACCTCGGGGCGCCGGGCGCGGTGCTCGACGGCCACCGGAAGAACCAGTACGCCTTCGGCGGGACCGCGAGCGGCGTCACCATCAGCCACCTGACCGTGCAGGGGTTCGTGGCACCGCCGGACGAGGGCGTGGTCAACCACGACTCGGCCGACGGCTGGGTCATCGAGCACAGCACGATCCAGAACAACTCCGGTGCCGGGCTGATGGCCGGCGCCCGCCAGCAGGTCCGGGACAACTGCCTGCGCGACAACGGCCAGTACGGCATGAACGCGTACAAGTCGTCGGGCCGGGTCACCGGCCTCGTGGTCGAGGGCAACGAGATCGTCGGCAACAACACCGGCGACTGGGAGCGCAAGCGCAAGGGCTGCGGCTGCACCGGAGGCATCAAGTTCTGGGCCGTCGACGGCGCCGACGTGCGCGGCAACTGGGTGCACGACAACCGCGGCACGGGCCTGTGGGCGGACACCAACAACAACGACTTCCGCATCGAGAAGAACGTCCTGGAGAGCAACGACGGTGCCGCGCTGATCTACGAGACCAGCTACAACGCGGTCATCCGCAACAACGTCATCCGGCGCAACAACTGGGTCGAGGGCCGCAAGGCGGCGGAGGGGGGCGACACCTTCCCGTTCGCCACCGTCTACCTGTCCGAGTCCGGCGGCGAACCACGGATCAAGGCCCGTACCGACAAGATCGACATCTACGGGAACCTGCTGGAGGACAACTGGTCCGGCATCACCCTCTGGGAGAACGCCGACCGGTTCTGCAACAGCCCCGCCAACACCTCGTCCGGTGACTGCACCCTGCTGGTGAAGAAGACCAAGCGCTGCGCCGAACCCGCCATAGGGAAGGCGCCGCTCTACGCCGACTGCCGGTGGAAGACCCAGCGGGTGGACATCCACGACAACCGCTTCGTGCTCGACAAGTCCGTCGTCAAGTGCACGGTGAAGTGCGACCGGATGGCGGTCCTCGCCAACTACGGCACCTATCCCGACTGGTCGCCGTACCAGGGCGAGAAGGTCGCCGAGGCGATCACCCACAAGCAGGACAACCGCTGGCACGACAACGTCTACCGCGGTCCGTGGAAGTTCGTCGTCCAGGACCAGAGCAAGGTGATCGACTTCACGCAGTGGAAGAGCCAGAGCTTCCGGCAGGACAAGGGCAGCACCATCGACCCGCGGGCCGGTGGTTGAGATGACGACATCGCTCCACGCCCCGGCGCCCGTCACCGGACCGCGCCCGGCGGGCACCCCGAAGCTCGCCGGGATCGCCTGGGGACTGCTGATCCTCAACACGCTCGGCTCGGCCGGCGCGAAGACCATCGTTCCGCTGCCCCGCTCGCTCATCCAGATGGTCACCATGGGCTCGCTCGTCGCCGCGTTCGCCCTCGCGCTCGCGGTCAACCTCCGGCTGCGGTTCCGGCCCAGCGCCTACGTGCTCCTGCTCAGCCTGCTGCTGGTCCCGAGCGTGCTCTCCAGCGTCCACCTGGAGGCCGGGTTCGGCGCGCTGTTCCGCTGTACCCGGCTCGCCCTCTTCGTCGCCACGCTGTGGCTCCTCACCCGCTGGTGGGACGGGGGCCTGACGTTCGTCCGGCACCACATCCGGATGTACTTCGCCGTGCTCGGGACGGTGGCCGCGGGCCTGGTCGTCTCGCCCGGCGCGGCGCTGCCCGACACCTACGGAGGACGGCTCGTCGGCGCGCTGTGGCCGCTCACCCCGCCGCAGATCGGACAGTACGCGGCAGTGATCATCGGGCTTACCGTGCTGCTGCTCCTGGGCCGGCGGACCGACCGCAGGAGCGCGGCGGTGATCATCGTGCCCTCGCTCGTCCTGCTGATGTTCACGCACACCAGGACGGCCACGCTCGGCCTGCTCGTCGGACTGGTCCTCGCGATCGGCTCGCTCCTGCTCACCAGCGCCGCCGCCCGCCGGTTCTTCACCTGGACCGTGGTGATCGCCACGACCGTCGCCGTGGTCTTCGCGGGCGCGCTCCAGTCGTGGTTCCTGCGCGGCCAGAGCCAGGAGAACTTCTCCAACCTCACCGGCCGCGCCAAGGTCTGGGACGCCCTGCTGGCCGAGCCGCGGTCGGTCTCGGAGATGCTGTTCGGCGTGGGCCTGGGCGACAAGTCGTTCGGCGGGCTGCCCATCGACAACAGCTGGCTGGCCGTCTACAACGAACAGGGCCTGGTCGGCGTCACCATCGTCGCGGCGTTCATCGTGGCCCTGGCCGCGGTCGCCCTGCTGCGACCGCCGTCGCTCCAGCGGGCCTGCGCGATCTTCCTGATCAGCTACTGCGCGATCGCCTCGTACACCGAGGCCGGGCTCGGTGACGCCTCGCCGTACCTGCTCCATCTCGCCCTGGCCGCGGCCCTGTTGGCCACACCCGTCGCGCAGCCGCAGCCACTGCCGCCGCCCGCGCTCCCGGCGCAGGCACGGGCGAAGGACCGCCCCTACATCCCGCGCTGGGCCCGTCGTCCGGAGGTGACCTGAGCATGCACGTCCTCGTGGTGCACAACCGCTATGCCTCGGCGCAGCCGAGCGGCGAGAACAAGGTCGTCGACCAGGAGGTGGAGCTGCTGCGCTCCGCCGGTCACCGGGTCGAGCTGTTCGAGCGGCGCAGTGACGACATCGGCGCCAAGTCCCTGCTGGGCAAGGCCGCGCTGCCGCTTCTCGTGCCGTGGAACCCGTCGGTCCGCACGGAGCTCGCGGCCCGGCTGCGTGCCGACCGGCCGGACGTCGTCCACGTCCACAACGTCTTCCCGCTGCTGTCGCCCGCGGTCCTCGCCGCCTGCGCCGACGCCGATGTGCCCGCCGTCGCCACCCTGCACAACTACACCCAGGTCTGCCCGCCCGGCACGCTCCAGCGGGACGGCGCCGCGTGCACCGAGTGCGTGGGGGGCTCGGCGCTGCCCGCCGTCCGGCACGGCTGCTACCGGAACTCCCGGCTCGCCACCGTCCCGCTCGCGGTCAGCCTGACGGTCAACCGGCGGCGCTGGTGGTCCGGCGTGGAGCGCTTCCTGTGCATCTCCGCGGCGCAGCGCGACGTGCTGGCCGAAGCGGGCATGCCGGCCGAGCGGCTGGCGGTGAAGCACAACTTCGTCCCGGACCCGGGCAGTTGCCGGGCGGGGGAGGGCGAGCACCTGCTCTTCCTCGGCCGGCTCGCCGAGGCGAAGGGCCTGCGGCTGCTCATGGCCGCCTGGGACGAACTCGCGGCCGACGGCGGACCGGGGGTACCGCTCGTCATCGCCGGCACCGGTCCGCTGGAGCGCGAGGTGGCCGACTGGGCGGCGGGCCGGGACGACGTGCGCTACGCCGGTCTGCTGGACACGGCGGAGTGCCGCAAGGCCATCGCGAGCGCGATCGCCGTGGTGGCTCCCTCGACATGGCTGGAGGCCTTCGGGCTGGTGGCCGTCGAGGCGATGGCGGCCGGGGTGCCGGTCGTCGCCGCCGGGCACGGCGCGTTCGTCGAACTCGTCGAGGACGGCGTCACCGGGCTGCTGCACCGGCCCGGCGATGCCGCCTCGCTCGCGACCTGCCTGCGGCGGATCGCGGCCGACCCGGCCCGCAACCAGGAGATGGGCCGGGCGGCCCGGGGCCGGTACGAGCGGGGCTTCAGCCCGGCCGTCGGCCTGGCGCGCCTGGAGGAGGAGTACCGCACCGCGATCGCGGGGCGGTCGGCAATGACTCGCGGCGGGGACACCCGCGCGAGCAGGGGGGATGGGGAAAGTACATGACACGATGCCGACTCTGCGGCTCGGAAGCCATGGCGAGCGTCGTCGACCTTGGGGCGACACCGCCGTGCGAGAGCTTCCTCGCCGCTGACCGACTGGACCAGCCGGAGCCGGCGTACCCGCTCCACCTGCGGGTCTGCACCGATTGCTGGCTGGCGCAGATCCCGCCGCTCATCACACCCGAGGAGACGTTCAAGGAGTACGCGTACTTCTCCTCGTTCTCCACCTCCTGGGTGGAGCACGCGCGCACCTTCGTCGCCGACGCCGTGGAGCGGGCGGAACTCGGCGCCGACGCCTTCGTGGTCGAGGTGGCGAGCAACGACGGCTACCTGCTGAAGCATGTCGTGGACCGCGACATCCGCTGCCTGGGCATCGAGCCGTCGGTGAACGTCGGCGCGGCCGCCCGGGACGCGGGCGTGCCCACGCTCACCGAGTTCCTCAGCCCGGAGACCGGGGCGGCCGTGCGCGCCGAACACGGCCCGGCGAACCTCGTCGTGGCGAACAACGTGTACGCGCACATCCCCGACGTCATCGGGTTCACCCAGGGCCTGCGCGCGCTCGTCGCCGACGACGGCTGGGTCTCCATCGAGGTGCAGCACCTGCTGACCCTGATCGAGGAGAACCAGTACGACACGATCTACCACGAGCACTTCCAGTACTACACGGTCGCCTCCGCGATCCGGGCCCTGGCCAGCGGCGGACTCACCCTCGTGGACGTCGAGCTGCTGCCCACCCACGGCGGCTCCATCCGGCTGTGGGCCCGCCCCGCCGAGACGGCCGGCGAGCCCTCGCAGGCGGTGACCGACGTCCTGGCCCGCGAGAAGGCCGCCGGGCTCCAGGAGCTGTCCGGGTACACCGAGTTCTCCGCCCGCGTCGCCAAGGTCCGCCGCGACCTGCTGCGGTTCCTCATCGAGGCCGCCGACCGCGGCGAGACCGTCGTCGGCTACGGCGCCCCCGGCAAGGGCAACACCCTGCTCAACCACTGCGGCATCCGGCCCGACCTGCTCGCCTACACGGTCGACCGCAACCCGTACAAGCACGGCCGGTACACCCCGGGCACCCGGATCCCGATCCTCGCGCCCGAGCAGATCGCCGCCGACAAGCCCGACTACGTCCTCGTCCTCCCCTGGAACCTGCGGGCCGAACTGGTCGAGCAGCTCGCCTTCGTCCACGAGTGGGGCGGCCGACTCGTCTTCCCCATTCCCGAACTGAGCGTCGTCGAGGCCGCGTCGTCGAAGGAGGTCACAGCATGAAGGTCGTTCTCTTCTGCGGCGGTTACGGGATGCGGATGCGCAGCGGCGCCACCGACGACGTCCCCAAGCCGATGGCGATGGTCGGACCCCGGCCGCTGATCTGGCACGTCATGCGCTACTACGCGCACTTCGGCCACACCGAGTTCATCCTGTGCCTGGGCTACGGCGCCCACCACATCAAGGAGTTCTTCCTCAACTACGAGGAGACGACGTCCAACGACTTCGTGCTCCGCGGCGGCCGAACCGAGCTGCTGTCCACCGACATCTCCGACTGGACGATCACCTTCGCCCAGACCGGCATCGAGTCGCCCATCGGTGAGCGGCTGCGCCGGGTGCGCCACCACCTCGACGGTGACGAGATGTTCCTCGCCAACTACGCCGACGTGCTCACTGACGCCCCGCTGCCGGAGATGATCGACCGGTTCGCCGAGCGCGACGCGGGCGCCTCCATGATGGTCGTGCCGCCCCAGTCCTCCTTCCACTGCGTGGAGCTGGCCGAGGACGGCCTCGTCGGCGGCATCACCGCGGTGAGCGACATGCCGCTGTGGGAGAACGGCGGCTACTTCGTGCTCCGCCAGGAGGTCTTCGACCACATACCGGAGAACGGCGACCTCGTCGCCGACGGCTGCGGAGCGCTCGCCAAGCAGGGACGGCTCGTGGCGCACCGGCACCGCGGCTTCTGGAAGCCGACCGACACGGTCAAGGAGCGCGCCGCCCTCGACGCCGCCTACGCGCGGGGCGACCGCCCCTGGGCCGTGTGGGAGCAGGACACCGCGGGGGTACGCGCGTGATCCGGCTCGGAGCCGGTCCCCTCGACCGGATCGTCGCCGTCGGCGCCCACTGCGACGACATCGCCATCGGCGCCGGCGGCACCCTGCTCGCGCTGTGCAGCGCGCGGCCCGGCCTGCGGGTCGACGCGCTGGTGCTCTCCGGCGGCGGCACCGACCGCGAGCAGGAGGAGCGGGCCGCGCTCGCCGCCTTCTGCCCCGGCGCCGATCTGCGGCTGACCGTCGACAAGATGCCCGACGGCCGGTTCCCTGCGCACTGGTCGGACGCCAAGGCCGCGGTCGAGGAGCTGCGCGAGCGCTCCGAACCCGACCTGGTCCTCGCCCCGCGCACCGACGACGCCCACCAGGACCACCGCGGCCTGGCACGGCTGATGACCACGGCCTTCCGCGACCACCTCGTGCTCGGCTACGAGATCGTCAAATGGGACGGCGATCTCGGCCGCCCGAACACGTACCAGCCGCTGTCGCCGGAGACCGCCGAACAGAAGATCGCGCTGCTGCAGGAGCACTACCCCTCGCAGCGGCACCGGCCCTGGTACGACCGCGAGGCCTTCCTCGGCCTCGCCCGCATTCGCGGTATCGAATGCCACGCGCGCTACGCCGAGGCGTTCACCGTCACCAAACTCACGCTCGACCTGGGGGATTGAACCTTGCGCGTACTGCTGACCGGACACCAGGGCTACCTGGGCACCGTGATGGCCCCGGTCCTCACGGCCGCCGGACACGACGTCGTCGGCCTCGACGCCGGACTGTTCGCCGACTGCGTCCTCGGCCCCGTGCCCGCCGACCCGCAGGGGCACCGGGTGGACCTGCGCGACGTCACCGCCGAGCACCTGGCCGGTGTCGACGCCGTCATCCACCTGGCCGCGCTGTCCAACGACCCGCTCGGCTCCCTGGCACCCGAACTCACCTACGACATCAACCACCACGCGTCCGTACAGCTGGCCCGGCTCGCCCGCGAGGCGGGGGTGCGGCGCTTCCTGTACGCGTCGACCTGCTCCGTCTACGGCGCCGCGGGCGGTGACGGCCTGGTCGCCGAGGACGCCCCGCTGCGCCCGGTGACGCCGTACGCCGAGTCCAAGGTGCGGGTCGAGGACGACCTGCACGCGCTCGCCGACGACGACTTCACCCCGGTGTACATGCGCAACGCCACCGCGTTCGGCTACTCGCCCCGGCTGCGCGCCGACATCGTCCTCAACAACCTGGTCGGGCACGCGCTGCTGTCCGGCGAGGTCCTCGTCCTCTCCGACGGTTCGCCCTGGCGCCCGCTGGTGCACGCCGCCGACATCGCGCGGGCCTTCACCGCCGCGCTGACCGCGCCCCGGGAGGCGGTGCACGACCGGGCGTTCAACATCGGCACCGAGGCCAACAACGTCACCGTCGCCGAGATCGCCGAGCAGGTCGCCAAGGCGGTCCCCGGGGTGAAGGTGCGGATCACCGGGGAACACGGCGCCGACCCGCGCTCGTACCGCGTGGACTTCTCGCGCTTCCGCGCCGCGATCCCCGGGTTCGACTGCGAGTGGACCGTCCAGCAGGGCGCCCTGGACCTGGCCGAGAAGTACCGCGAGCACGGCCTGACCCGGGAGGACTTCGAGCAGCGCTTCACCCGGCTCGCCGTGCTACGCGCGGCGTCCGAGGCCGGCGCGGTCGACGACACCCTGCGGTGGCGCCGATGACCTCGCCCGGCGAGGAGATGCATGCTCTGGTGGAGCGGATGTACCCGCTCTGCCGGAGCATCACCGGCGACGGCGTGCGCGCCACCCTGGACATCGTCGGGGAGTACGTCCCGCTCCAGGTCCACGAGGTGCCCACGGGCACGCAGGTGCTCGACTGGACGGTGCCGCAGGAGTGGAACATCCGGGACGCGTACGTCGCCGACAGCTCCGGCAGGAGGGTCGTCGACTTCGCCGCGTCCAGCCTGCACGTGCTCGGCTACAGCGTCCCGGTGGCCCGGACCATGCCGCTCGCCGAACTGCGCGAACACCTGCACACCCTGCCGGACCGGCCGAGCTGGGTCCCGTACCGCACCAGTTACTACAAGCCCGAGTGGGGGTTCTGCCTGTCCCAGGACACGCTGGACGCGCTGCCCGACGGCGACTACGAGGTGCGGATCGACTCCACGCTCGCCGACGGGCACCTCACCTACGCCGAGCACGTGGTCCCCGGCCAGGTGCCCGACGAGGTGATCGTCTCCTGCCACGTCTGCCACCCGTCGCTGGCCAACGACAACCTGGCCGGCATCGCCGTGGCGACGTTCGTGGCACGGGAGCTGGCGGAGCGGAACCCGTACTACACCTACCGGTTCATCTACGCGCCCGGCACCATCGGAGCCATCACCTGGCTCGCCCGCAACGCCGAGCGGATCGAGCGGGTCAGGCACGGGATCGTACTGGCCTGCGCGGGGGACAGGGGGCAGCTCACGTACAAGCAGAGCCGACGCGGCGACGCCGAGATCGACCGCGTCCTGCGGCACGTGCTGCGCACCTCCGAACGCCCGCACCAGGTCAACGAGTTCACGCCGTACGGATACGACGAGCGGCAGTACTGCTCGCCCGGGTTCGACCTCGGCGTGGGCTCGCTCACCCGCACCCCGTACGCCGGGTATCCCGAGTACCACACCTCCGCCGACAACCCGGACTTCGTCTCCCCGGAGGCGATGACGGACACCCTCGCGGTGCTCCGCGAGGCGTTCGCCGTGCTCGACCGCAACCGTGCCTACGTCAACCTCAGCCCGTACGGGGAACCGCAGTTGGGCCGCCGCGGGCTGTACGACGCGCTCGGCGGCCGCAGCGACACCAAACAGGCGCAGATGGCCATGCTCTGGGTGCTCAACATGTCCGACGGCGAACACAGCCTGCTGGACGTCGCCGAGCGCTCCGGGCTGCCCTTCGACACCGTCGCCGCCGCGGCCGACGCCCTGCACGGCGCCGGGCTGGTCAAGCCATGACGCCGATGACCACCGAGGGGGAGAACGCGAAGACCACACCGCAACCGGCGGGTTCGGCGAAGCGGGCACTCCTGGGACGGCTGTCCTGGGGCCTCGCCGACCAGGCGGCCTCCAGCATCTCCAACTTCGTGGTCGGCATCTACGTGGCGCGCTCGCTCGGCGTGACCGCGTTCGGCGTGTTCAGCCTCGCCTGGGTCACCTACGGAGTGGTGCTGAACATCTCGCGCGGCCTCGCCACCGACCCGCTCGTCGTCCGCTTCAGCGGCGTGTCCGAGGACTCCTGGCGCGGGGCGGTGGCCCGCTCCACGGGCACCGCGCTCGTCGTCGGCTCCGCCATCGGCGTGGCCTGCCTGGCCGCCGGGCTCGGCCTCGGCGGCCGGGTCGGACCGGCGTTCGCCTGCCTCGGCGTCATGCTCCCCGGTCTGCTGCTGCAGGACGCCTGGCGGTACTCGTTCTTCGCCGCGGGCGTCGGACGCAAGGCGTTCCTCAACGACGTCGTGTGGGGCGTGGCCCTCGTCCCGGCCATGATCGTGGCGGCCCGCGTCGGCACGGTGGCCGCCTTCGTCCTCGCGTGGGGCGCGTCGGCCACCGTGGCGGGCGCCTACGGCTACCTCCAGTCCGGCATCCTGCCCCGGGTCGCCCGGGCCCGCGGCTGGCTGCGCGAACAGCGCGACCTCGGCTACCGCTACCTCGTCGAGAACACCTGCCTGAGCGGCGCCAGCCAGGTGCGCGCCTACGGGCTCGGAGCGATCGTCGGGGTCAGCGCGGTCGGCGCGGTACGCGGCGCGGAACTCCTGATGGGCCCGTTCCTCGCCGTCCTGATGGGCCTCTCCCTCGTCACCGTCCCCGAGGCGGCCCGGGTACTGCGGCAGGCCCCGCAGCGCCTCTACCGGTTCTGCCTCCTCCTCGGCGGCGGGCAGGCCGCCGGAGCGCTGCTGTGGGGCTCGGCGCTGCTGCTGATGCCGGACCGGGCGGGCGAACTCGTCCTCGGCGACGTCTGGGACTCCGCCTCCCGGCTCATCGTGCCGATCACCCTCGGCGTCGCGGGCGCCGGCCTCGGCACCGGCGCGGCGGCCGGCCTCCGGGCGCTCGGCGCCGCCCGCCTCAGCCTGCGCTCCCAGCTGTTCGCCTCCGCCTGCTACGTCGGCGGCGGACTCGGCGGAGCGGCCGCCGGCGGCACGGTCGGCTCGGCCTGGGGCGTCGCCGCGGCGACGCTGATCGGCTCCGCCGTGTGGTGGCTGTCCCTGCGGTCGGGCCTGCGCCATCACCACCCCATTCCCGAAGTGAGGACCACATGACCCCCCACCCCAGGCTGAGCGTCGGCCTGCCCGTCTACAACGGCGAGGAGTATCTGGCCGAGTCCCTCGACGCCCTGCTCGGCCAGACCTACGAGGACTTCGAGCTGATCATCTCGGACAACGCCTCGACCGACGGCACCCAGGACATCTGCCGCCTGTACGCGGCCAAGGACTCCCGGATCCGCTACCAGCGGCTGCCCCGCAACGTCGGCGCCACCCCGAACCACAACCGGCTGCTCGACGAGGCGCGCGGCGAACTGTTCAAGTGGGCCTCGCACGACGACCTGTACGGCCGCGACCTGCTGCGCCTGTGCGTGGCGGCGCTCGACGAGCATCCCGACGTGATCCTCGCCCACACCGACCAGGCGGTCATCGACGGCGACGGCAGGGTGACCGTTCCCTACGACTACACGCTCGCCACCGGCTCGCCGCACGCGCCGGAGCGCTTCCGCAGCCTGCTCTTCGAACCCGGCGGCGACGACTTCTACGGCGTGATGCGCACCGACGTGCTGCGCCGCGTGAAGGCCATGGACAGCTACCACCACGCCGACCGCACCTACGTCGCCGAGATCACCCTGCACGGCCGCTTCCACCAGGTGCCCGAACTGCTGTACTTCCGCCGCGACCACCCGGGCCGCGCCGAGCGGGCCAACCCCTCCAAGCGCTCCCGCTGCGTCAACCTCGACCCGCGCCGGGCCGGCCCGCTGCACCCGACGCCCCGGCTGCTCGCCGAATACATCTGGGGCTTCGCCTCCTCGATCCGCCGCGCCCCGCTGTCCCCGGCCGACCGGCGCGCCTGCCGCCGCCACCTGGCCGCCTGGATGACCAGCCGCGTGCGGCCCGGCGCCGGCGAACGCGTGGAGGACCGCGCCCCCGTCGACCCGGCCCATCTCACCGTCTCCGTCGACGACCTCGTCGCAGGACGCGAGGGGAAGCAGCCGTGACCACCACACCTCACAAGCCCCTGCGCGTAGGGGTGTTCGGACTGCTCGGCTCCGGCAACCTCGGCAACGACGGATCGCTCGAGGCCGTCCTCGGCTACCTCCGCACCGACCACCCCGACGCCGAGGTGGACGCGCTGTGCGGCGGCCCCGAGGCCGTGACGGAACGCTTCAGGATCCCCGCGACCCGGCTGCACTGGAACCGCTCGGAGTACCGCACCGCCTCCCGCGCGGGATCCGTCGCGGCGAAGGGACTCGGCAAACTCGTCGACGTCTTCCGCACCGCGTCCTGGGTGCGCCGGCACGACGTGGTGATCGTCCCGGGCATGGGCGTCCTGGAGGCCACCCTCCCGCTGCGGCCGTGGGGATTCCCGTACTCCCTGTTCCTGCTCTGCGCGAGCGGCCGGCTGCTGCGCACCCCGGTCGCGCTCGTCAGCGTCGGCGCCGCCGAGATCCGCAGCCGCCCCACCCGCGCCCTGGTGCGCTGGTCCGCGCGGTGCGCCGCCTACCGCTCCTACCGGGACGCGCCGTCCCGCGACGCGATGCGGGCCATGGGCGTGGACACCGCCCGCGACGAGGTCTACCCGGATCTCGCGTTCTCCCTGCCGGCGCCACGGGCGGGCACGCCCGCCGGCCCGCCCGGCACGGTCTGCCTCGGCGTCATGGACTTCCACGGCGGCAACGACGACCGGGCCCGGGCCGACGAGATCCACCGGCGCTACCTCGACGGCACCATCCGCTTCGTGCGCACCCTGACCGACGAGGGCCGGCCCGTCCGCATCCTCACCGGCGACCAGTGCGACACGGCGGTGGTCGACGCGATCCTCGACGCCGTCGACTCGCCCCTGGTCAGCGCGGCCGAACCGGCCTCCCTGGCCGACCTGATGGACGAGATGGCCGCCGCCGACACCGTCGTCGCGGTCCGCTACCACAACCTGATCTGCGCCCTGAAGACCGGCGTCCCCGTCCTCGCCCTCTGCTACGCCACGAAGAGCGAGGCGCTCATGGAGCGGATGGGCCTCGGCGCGTACTGCCACCCGGCGCGCGAGGTCGACGCCGACCGGCTGCTCGAACAGTTCCGCGCACTGGAGAAGCGATCGGCGGAACTGCGGCGGACACTCATCGAGAGCAACCGCACCGCGGCGGAGCAACTCGCCGCCCAGTTCACCGCGTTGACCACCACCCTCTTCCCGGCGAACCCCCACGCCAAGGCCCTGCGGGAGACAGCATGAAGGCGATCGAAGTCCCCGAGATCGACGGGGCGTTCCTGCTCGAACCGACACCGCACGCCGACGAACGCGGCTTCTTCTGCCGCACCTTCGACGCCGAGGTGATCCGCTCGGTGGGCCTCGACCCGAACGCCTTCGTGCAGGACAGCGTGTCCCGCACGGCGCGCGGCGTGGTGCGCGGCCTGCACCTGCGCTCCGGCGCCGGCGAGGCCAAGCTGGTGCGCTGCTCGCACGGGAAGATCTTCGACGTCGTCGTCGACCTGCGCCCCGCGTCGGCCACCTACCGCAACCGGGCCTTCTTCGAACTGTCCGGCGACACCCAGAAGACCCTCTACATCCCGGCGGGGTGCGCGCACGGCTTCCAGTCGCTCACCGAGACCGCCGACACGTCGTACCGGATCGACCGCCCGCACGATCCGTCCGAGGACGTGACGATCGCCTTCGACGACCCGGAGTTCGCCATTCCATGGCCGCTGCCGGTCACATCGATGTCCCAACGGGACCGGGAGGCACCCCGCCTCGCCGAGATCCTGAAACTCCAGAGAGGATGACGACGGCTTGCACCAAAACAACATGTCGCTGCCCCGATCCCTGGCGGCGAACGAACGACTGCACGAACTGATCCCCGGAGGCGCGCACACCTACGCCAAGGGCGACGACCAGTACCCCGAGGACCTGGCCCCGGTCATCAGCCACGGGCAGGGCGCGCAGGTGTGGGACGTCGACGGCAACCGCTACGTCGAGTACGGCTCCGGCCTGCGCTCGGTCAGCCTCGGCCACGCCCATCCGAAGGTGCTGGAGGCGGTGCGCCGCGAACTGGACCGGGGGAGCAACTTCGTCCGGCCGTCCATCCTGGAGGTCGAGGCCGCCGAGCGCTTCCTCGCCACCGTGCCGACGGCCGACATGGTGAAGTTCGCGAAGAACGGCTCCGACGTGACCACCGCCGCGGTCCGCCTGGCCCGCGCCGTCACCGGGCGCGCACGGGTGGCGATCTGCGCCGACCAGCCGTTCTTCTCGGTCGACGACTGGTTCATCGGGACCACACCGATGTCCTCCGGCATCCCCGATGCGATCAACGAACTCACCGTGACGTTCCCGTACGGAGACCTGGCCGCCACCGAAGAACTGCTGACCCGGTACCGGGACGAGATCGCCTGCCTGATCCTCGAACCCGCGGGCCACACCGAGCCGCCCGCCGGCTACCTCGCGGGCCTGCGCGAACTGGCCGACCGGTACGGCTGCCTCCTGGTGTTCGACGAGATGATCACTGGTCTGCGCTGGTCCGAGGCCGGCGCCCAGGGCCTCTACGGTGTCGTCCCCGACCTGTCCACGTTCGGCAAGGCGCTCGGCAACGGGTTCGCGGTCTCCGCGCTGGCCGGCCGCCGCGACCTGATGGAGCGCGGCGGTCTGCGGCACGCACACGAGCGGGTCTTCCTGCTGTCCACCACCCATGGCGCGGAGACACACTCCCTGGCGGCCGCGACCGCCGTCCTCACCACCTATGTGGAGGAAGGCATCACGGCCCGGCTGCACACACTCGGCGAGCGGCTGGCGGCAGGTGTGCGCGAGGCCGCGGCGACGGCGGGCGTCGCGGACCACGTCGTCGTCCGCGGCCGGGCCAGCAACCTCGTCTTCGGCACCCTCGACGAGAAACAGCGGCCCTCACAGGAGTACCGCACGCTCTTCCTGCGGCACCTCCTCGCGGGCGGAGTGCTGGCGCCGTCGTTCGTGGTGAGCAGCGCACTCACCGACGCCGACATCGAGCAGACCGTCGACGCGGTCGGCCGGGCGTGCGAGGTGTACCGCAAGGCGCTGGACGTGGGCGACCCCGCTCCCTGGCTCGGCGGGCGGCCGGTCAAGCCCGTCTTCCGCAGCCTGGCGTGACGGGACGTCAGCGACGCACCGGCAGGCCGGCCCCGGACATCCGGCCGGCCGTCCGGTCCACCACCCAGCCGCTCGCCGTGACCACGGCGAGCGCGGTGCACCAGCCGCCGAGGACGTCCGTCGGATAGTGGGCGCCCAGGGCGACCTGGGCCCACCCCATCGCGGCCCCGCCGACCAGCGCCGCGCCGAGCACCAGCGCGAGCCCCGCACTCCTGCCGAGACCCAGCAGACCGGCCACGAACAGCGCCATCGCGACCGCGAGCGCCGTGGCGAAGGCGGTGTGCCCGCTCGGGTACGACAGGTTCCCGGGGCCGTGAATGGTGCGTCCCACCACCTGCTTGAGCAGCGTCGTCGTCACCACGGACGCCACGGCACCCGTGACGACGAGCAGCGCCGCGCGCGGTCGGCGCAGCAGCACACAGCACGCCATGAGGGCCGAGACCAGCGCCACCGAGCCCACGGGCTCCCCGAGGAAGTCGAGGGCCAGGGCGACGCGCCGCCACGGCTGCCCCACGCTGTCCGCCGTCGGATCGACGAACCACCTGTCGACGGTGCCGGGTTCGGTGTGCCCCGCGTACAGGACGGCGAGAGCGGTGACCACCAGCGTGGCGAGCACGGCGACGAGGCCGAGCCACGCGCGCGAGGGCCGGTGGAGCGCCGGGGGCGCCGGCTCGGGCCCGCCGGGTCCCGCACCGCGGGGGTGGCCTTCGTGTCCGCCGTCCAGCTCCGCTTCTGCCAGGCGATCCAACGCGAGCTCCCTGTCGTGTCCGGCCGACCGTCCAGCGACCATCATCACCCCTCGGACGCCGTTCTCGTGCCGGAAACCGGATGATTCGTCAGCTGATGCGCAGCGGTCGCGCGCCTCAACTCGTCGCAACCCCGCGCGAGTGTTACGAGTCGGTCCGAGTCTGCGACAAACAGACATCCACAAGCGCTTGCTGGCGTCATGATGTCTGCCCCGCGTGTACAGAGCGCGGGAGGACCTTGGGGGACCGGTGGCGGGAATACAGGCGGTCGGTGCGGGCGATCCGGAACAGATCGGACCGTATCGGGTGGTGGGCCGGCTGGGTGCCGGCGGCATGGGCCGGGTGTATCTGGCGCGGTCCAAGGGCGGCCGCGCGGTCGCGGTGAAAGTGGTGCGCCCGGAGCTGGCGGAGGACCGGGAGTTCCGGGCGCGGTTCGCGCGGGAGGTCGCCGCGGCGCGCCGGGTGAACGGGGTGTTCACGGCGGGGGTGGTGGACGCGGACGCCGAGGCGGACCCGCCCTGGCTGGCCACCGCCTACGTGCCGGGTCTCTCGCTCGACACCGCGGTGGCCCGGCACGGAGCGTGGGAGGCCGCCCCGGTGGCGACGCTGGCGGCGGGCCTCGCCGAGGCGCTGGAGGCGATCCACGCGGCGGGGCTCGTGCACCGCGACCTGAAACCGTCGAACGTGCTGCTGGCGGCCGACGGACCGCGGGTCATCGACTTCGGCATCTCGACGGCCACCGAGGCGAGCGCCATCACCCGGACCGGAGTGGTGATCGGGACGCCCGGCTTCATGTCGCCCGAGCAGCTGACGGGGGAGCGGGTCGGACCGGCCAGCGACGTGTTCGCGCTGGGCGCGGTCCTCGCGTTCACCGCGTCCGGCTCGGGCCCGTTCGGTACGGGATCGGCGCAGGGCCTCATGTACCGGATCGTGCACGGCGAGCCCGACCTGACCCCCGTGCCCGCCGGGCTGCGGCCCCTGCTCGCGCGCTGCCTGGCCAAGAACCCGGCGGCCCGGCCGCGGGTCGGGGAGCTGCTGGCGGAGCTGACCGACGCGGCGGGCGCGGCCCGTACGACGCTGCTGTTCACCAGCGCGGACTGGCTCCCGGCCGCGGTCGCCGCCGGGGTGCGGGAGGTGCGCGACGGCGTGTCGGAGAGCCGCACCGGCGACACGCCGCCCCCGCCGCGGACACCGCCGCCGTACGGAGCGTCGACCGTCACCGGACCGCGTCCGCAGGCGCCGCCGGTGCCCGCGACGCCCCCGCCCGCCTACACCCCCACGGCGTTTGCCGGGGGACCGACGGGCGGCTTCGGCCCGCCGACGGTGACGCGTCCCGCGCCGCTGCCCGGCGATCCCGGCGGGCCCCCGCGGAACACGTCGCGGGGCCGGCGCGCGGGCGTGGTCGCCGCGGCCCTCGCCGGCGTGCTGGCCATCGGGCTGGTCGCCTGGCAGGCCGATGCCGTCTTCGGCGGGGCGTCCGACGCGGGTTCGAGTGCGAGCCCGTCACCGAGCTACTCCGACTCCTCGCCGTCGTACTCCGACACGCCGTCGCCCTCGGACTCCTCGCTCGTGGTGCCCGCGTCGGACAGCCCGTCCTACAGCCCCTCGCCCAGTGCGTCGGACACCACCCCGTACGAGAGTCCTTCCGACAGCGCTTCGCCCTCCGACTCCACCGAGACGGAGGACCTGTCGGGCCAGTGGGACGGCAGCTACCTCTGCAACCAGGGCATCACCGGCCTGTCGCTCACCATCGAACAGCACGGCGACGGCACCGCCGACGCGGTGTTCTCGTTCTACCCCGCCCCGTCCAACCCGGGGGTTCCCCGCGGCTCGTTCGCGATGGAAGGGACGTACGCGGGCGGTGTCCTGACCCTCCGGGCCAGCCGCTGGATCAACCAGCCGCCCGACTACGCCGCGGTGAACCTGTCGGCGACGTACGACACGTCGACCCCCGACCACCTCGACGGCCTCGTCTACGGGGCGAACTGCACGACCTTCTCGACGGAGCGTTCCTGACCATCGGGGGCGGGGCCCTCCCGGGCCCCGCCCCCGATGGCCGGACGGCGACACGGGCTGCGCACGGGCCCGGCGCTGCATAGAATCTGCGGCCATGTCCAAGCCTGACGCACTGCTCGTGGATCTCGCCGCCACGGTCGAGTCCGAGCAGACTCATCGCATGTCCCTGACCGTGGTCGTCGGCGGCGCCGTCATCACGGGTCTGCTGGCCCCCGAGGCCGTCTGGCGGGAGCGCGTGTCCGAGGTGTTGACGGACTCCTCGGAACTCGGCCCGTTCGCCCGCGTGTTCCCGCTGCCCGCCGACAAGCCCGACGCGGGCCCCACACACCTGCACTTCCACCGCGCCCGCATCCTCCAGGGGACCATGGGCATCCCCGAGACGGGCGGGATGTACCGCGTCCCCATCGAGGACGTGACCGCCTGGACGGTGGGTGACTTCGCCTACTCCGAGCACTGACCGCTGATCGACGCAGGCCGCGAAAGAGATGAGGGGCTCCGCCGGTGGGTACCGGCGGAGCCCCTCGTCCGTTCGGGTGTCAGGCGGTGACGATGTTCTCCGCCGTCGGACCCTTCTGGCCCTGCGCGATGTCGAAGTTCACCTTCTGGCCCTCGACGAGCTCACGGAAGCCCTGCGCGGCGATGTTCGAGTAGTGGGCGAAGACGTCCGGGCCGCCGCCGTCCTGCTCGATGAAGCCGAATCCCTTTTCGGAGTTGAACCACTTCACGGTGCCAGTAGCCATGTCTTGTCTCCTTCGGAGCAGTGATCGGAGCGTGCACTGTGCGCGCTCCGAGTCGCCGCGATGATTGCCCACCCGGAGAAAAACACCGGAAAAACAAAGTTTCGGGAACCACAACTGCAACGCCGCCGACACTAGCAGCCTGTGCCGAATTGTGTGGCTATTTCCTTTCTGCCGAATCGCGGCGGGAGCCACCGGCGCTCGGGTTGCTGCCCGGATCCGGGTGAGTGAGCTTGGTGGAAGAGGTGGGGACCCGGGGTGCGCAGCGGCGCCCTCCGGCCCGACCGCCATTTCCCAAGGAGGACACATGACGAACCCCGGACAGGACCCGAACCAGGCCGAAGGCCCCGCGGACGGCGGTGCGGCGGGCACGCCCGGCGTGCACGACGGCGGCGCGGACGGCGGCGCCGAGGGTCCCGCGGACGGCGGCGCGTCCGGCACCCCGGGTGTGCACGACGGCGGCGCGGACGGCGGCGCGGAGGGTCCCGCGGACGGCGGTGCGGCGGGTACGCCCGGCGTGCACGACGGCGGCGCGGACGGCGGCGCGGAGGGTCCTGCGGACGGCGGCGCGTCCGGCACCCCGGGTGTGCACGACGGCGGAGCCGACGGGGCCGCCGACGAGTCCGGCAGTGGCGCTTGAGCATCACCTCCCTCACGTCCCAGGACGCCGGCGCCCGGCCGGGCACCGGCGTCCTGGACACCCGCCTCACGCGCCTGAGCCGGGAGGACTTCGCCCGGGACCACTGGGCACGCAAGCCCCTGCTCACCCGCTCGGCCGGTGATTTCACCGACCTGTTCTCCGCCGACGCCGTCGACGAACTGGTCTCCCGGCGCGGTCTGCGGACGCCGTTCCTCCGCATGGCCAAGGACGGCGGCACCCTGCCCGACGCGGCGTTCACCTCACCGGCGGGGGTCGGCGCCACGATCGGGGACCAGCTCGACGACACGGCCCTGTGGCGCGGCTTCGCCGACGGCGCGACGCTCGTCCTCCAGGCCCTGCAACGCACCTGGGAGCCGGTGGCCGACCTCGTCGCCGCGCTCGGCACGGAGCTGGGCCACCCGGTGCAGGCCAACGCCTACGTGACCCCGCCGCAGAACCGCGGGTTCGACGACCACTACGACGTGCACGACGTCTTCGTGCTCCAGGTCGCGGGCACCAAACGCTGGATCGTCCACGAGCCGGTCCACCCCGACCCGCTGCGGGACCAGCCGTGGACCGACCGCCGCGCCGCCGTCGCGGAGGCGGCGCGGGGCGAGGCGTACCTCGACACGGTCCTCGCCCCGGGCGACGTGCTCTATCTGCCGAGGGGCTGGCTGCACGCCGCGCAGGCGCAGGGCGCCGTCTCCATCCACCTGACCCTCGGCGTCCACAACTGGACCCGCCACGCGCTGGCCGAGCAGCTGACCCGCTCCGCGCTGGAACTGCTGCGGGACGACCCCGAGATGCGCGGATCCCTGCCCCTGGGCACCGACGGACCGGCCGACGACCTCGCCCTGGTCCGCGAACGCCTCGTCGCGGCCCTCGCACGGACGGACCCGGCTCCCCTCTTCCACCGGACCCGGCGCGGCCAGGCCCGCCCTGCACCACTGGGCCCGCTGGCCCAGCTGCGGGCCGTCGACAACCTCACCCCCGACACACGGGTACGGCTCCGCGAGTCCTTGGAGGCACGCCTGGAGGGCCGCCGCCTGAACACCCGCGCCGGTTGGCTCGACCTCCCCGACGCGGACCTCCCGGCCGTGCGCCGCCTCCTGACCGGCGACCGGGCCCACACCGCCGACGACCTGGGCGTCGCACTCGTCGAACGGCTTCTGCGCGCGGGCGTCCTGCTGCCTGCCGGACGATGACGGGGCAGCGGTGACACCGGCGTCCAGGTTCTTCTGCTCCGACGCCGCCCGCTCCCGCGCGGACCCCCTGGCGGGCACCGCTCCGTACGGCTCGATCTGGATCCTCGTCGAGTACCGGGGCGGCTGGCCGCCGAACGGCTTCGACGGCCTGCCCCTGGAGCCCGACACCAAACGCCTCGTGTTCTCCGCCGCCCAGGCGCTGCGGGCCCGCATCCTGCTGGTCCGGCGCCACGGGCGCCGCCCGGCACAGGGCCCACAGCGCTGGGCGGTCCTGCGCTACGGCCCCGACGGCGCCCACCGGCAGACCTGGGGCACCTGGACGCGCGACGAGGATCTCCTGGGCATCGCCGCCGCCCTGGCCGCCCCCGGCGACCCCGGCGGCCCGCCGGTCGTCCTCGTCTGCGCCCACGGACTGCACGACGCCTGCTGCGCCGTCCGCGGACGGCCCGTGGGGCGGGCGCTGAGCGAGCGCTGGCCGGACCTGGTGTGGGAGTGCACGCACGTCGGCGGGGACAGATTCGCCGCCAACGTCGTGGTCGTCCCCGACGGCGTCTACTACGGCAACCTCGACGCCACGTCGTCAGTCCGGGTTGTCGAGGACCATCTGGCCGACCGCCTGCACGCCGACCACCTGCGGGGCTACACGAACCTCTTCCCGCCCCAGCAGACGGCGATCGCCGCCGTCCTCGCACGCTTCGGCCCGGCCGGCCGGCATCACTACGTGATCGGGGAGACGGTCCGCGACGGCGACCGCTGGCTCGTCCGCGTCACCGGCCGCACGCCCCGCTCGCCGGTCCACGACGTCGACGTACGGTCCCACCGGACCCCACCGCGCCAGCTCACCTGCCGGGGCCGGTCCATGAGTTCCACCGTCGTCTACGAGGCCGTGTTCCGGCAGTGATGTTTGTACGGCCGGGGGAGTGGTCAAGTGGAGGCGGAAGGACACTGGCCGCCCACCGGAGGTGCACATGTTCGAGGCGGAGAACATCCGTGACTGGAGAGACCACGACGTCGTCGACGTCGAGGGACGCAAGATCGGTTCGCTGGAGTCCGTCTACGTGGACACGGCCACCGACCGGCCGGCCTTCGCCGCGGTGACCGTGGGGCTGCCGACACGGAAGCGGCTCACCTTCGTACCGCTGGAGAAGGCGGTCGTCGCACCCGCCCACGTGAAGGTGGCCTGGTCCCGGCAGCAGGTGAAGGACGCCCCGTCCATCGACACCGACGGCGAACTCCTGGCCGAGCTGGAACGAGAGGTGTTCGCCCACTACGGCCTGGACTACGGCCAGGGCGGCACCCGGCGCCTGGCGCGGCGCTGACCGCGCCGGTCCGCGGGAGGTTGGGAGCCCGCACGCGGGGCAGGGAGGATCCATGGACTGGCGGGACTTCGCCGTGCGGCTGGCGGCGACGGCGCGGGAGCTGTTGGCGGAGGACTCCGTGGAGGGCACCCTCGACAAAGTGACCCACTCCGCCCTGGACCTCATCGAGGGCTGCACCGCGGCGGGCGTCCTCCTGCTGCGCCGGGGCACGGCGCGGACTCTCGCGCCCACGGAGCAGCTCGTCAACGACAGCGACGCGCTCCAGGCCGAGCTGGGCGAGGGGCCCTGCTTCGACGCGGCACGCACCGGCCACCCCGTCTTCCGCATCAAGGACCTCACCGAGGAGCGGGTCCGGTGGCCGGCCTACGCGCCCCGGGCACAGGCCCTCGGCATCGGCAGCATGATGGGGTTCCTGCTCTACACCGAGGACGAGGACCTGGGCGCCCTCAACCTCTACTCCGCGGTGCCCGGCGCGTTCACCGAGGACAGCGAGACGGCCGGCTGGGCGCTGGCCGCACACGCCGCCGTGGCGTTCGCCAGCGCCCGGGAGCACGCACAACTGGAGCAGGCGGTCGCCAGCCGGCACACCATCGGCGAGGCCATGGGCATCCTCATGGCCGGCCACCAGCTCTCCGAGCGGGAAGCCTTCGACGTGCTGCGCCGCTACTCGCAGGAGAAGAACGTCAAACTCCGCGAGGTCGCCGCCCTCGTCTGCGAGCGGGGCGGCCTGCAAGAGGAGTGACGGGCAGGCCCCGAGGGAGGGGGGTCGGTTCTCCTGGCTACAGCCTGAACCAGGAGAACCTCGGAGCGGCAGACCCCCGGAGGGATTTCACTGCTGCGCGCACCGTCCTGCTGGAGTAACCCGCCACACGCGTTCCACACCTGACGGGAACCTCCGACTCCCCGAAAATCGCCGCGCCGCCCCCTTCGGCTGTGAGCCCACCCATATGAGCCACGGCACATGCGAACGACGGTAGTAGTCGTGCGGCACCCGAAAGCAACCGGCGCCCACGCGCCCCGCGTGTCGCTTCTGCGTACCCCGGTAGTAGGTCACATCTTTGCCCCCGGCAGCCCGCACCGCTAACCCTGACTGAAGTTCCGGGACGGCCCGCATCGGCCCGCCCCGATCCCCTCACCTCATGGAGATTCAGTCAGCATGTCCATCACCCCGACGCTGTCGCGCACCGGCCGCATCGCCCGATTCCGCCGGTTCTCCGGGGCCGGGGCCGCCACGGTGGGCGCCGCCGCCATGGCGCTGACGCTGGTCCCCGGGTCCGCCCAGGCCGCCGAGCCCGCCGCCGCGAGCGCCCCGGCCGCGAAGACCGCGGCCCCGGCGAAGGCCGCGGCTCCCGCGAAGCCCGCCGCTCCGGCCAAGGCGCCCGCCAAGACCTACCCCGACAACCTCGACGGCTGGATCCGCGAGTCCCTCGACATCATGAAGGCCAAGGGCATACCCGGCTCGTACGAGGGCCTGCACCGCAACATCATGCGGGAGTCCTCCGGCAACCCGAACGCCGAGAACGGCTGGGACGTCAACGCGCAGAACGGCATCCCGTCCAAGGGCCTGCTCCAGGTGATCCAGCCCACCTTCGACGCGTACCACGTGGCCGGAACCGCGAACAACCTGACCGACCCGGTCGCCAACATCACCGCCGCCGCGAACTACGCGGCCGACAAGTACGGCTCGATCGACAACGTCGACTCCGCGTACTGAGCCGCCGGTCACCGATCCACGGGCCACCGGTCACCGAAGAAGGGCAGGACATGCCGCACGAGAGCGGGTACGAGCACCAGGCGCACCCGGCCGACCAGCCCGCGGCGCCCGCCTACGGGCCCGCGCGGGTACGCCGCTCCCGGCACAGGAGGCGCAAGAGCGCCCTGCGCTGGATCGCCTGGGGCACCCTGGGCGTGGCCCTGGTCGGCGGCGGAGGCGTGGCCTACGCCTGGCAGCACCTCAACGGCAACATCAAGGGCACCGACGTCGACGCGGCCCTCGGCAGCGACCGGCCGGGCGAGCAGCGCGGCGGCGCCATGAACATCCTCCTGCTCGGCTCCGACTCCCGGGCCGGAACCCACGGCCAGTACGGCAGCGGCGTCCTCGGCGCCCGCGCCGACACGGCCATGGTCCTGCACGTCGACAAGACCCACAAGAAGGCGTCGGTCGTCAGCATCCCCCGCGACACCCTCGTCGAACGCCCCTCCTGCGACAAGACCGGTGGCGGCACCGTCCCGGCGGCGCACGAGGCCATGTTCAACTCGTCCTACTCGCTGGGCGGCCCCGCCTGCACCGTGAAGACCGTCGAGAAGATGACGGACCTCCGCATGGACCACTACCTGGAGGTCGACTTCAAGGGCTTCCGGAAGCTCATCGACGAGCTGGGCGGCGTGGACATCACCACCAGCAGCGCCATCCGCGACCACAACAGCGGCCTCTCCCTGAACGCCGGGAAGCACCGGCTCGAAGGCAAGGACGCGCTGGCGCTCGTAAGGACCCGGCACGGCGTCGGCGACGGCAGCGACCTGGGCCGCATCCAGCTCCAGCAGGCCTTCGTCAAGGCCCTGATCCACCGCGCCGACACGGTCGACCCGCTCGGCAGCCCCGCCAAGTCCTACGCCCTGGCGGACACGGCGACCAAGAGCATCAGTGCGGACTCGGACCTGGCCTCCGCGGACAAGCTGCTCGGACTCGCCAAGGAGCTGAAGGGCATCAGCCCCGACCGCACCAGCATGGTCACGATGCCGGTCACCTACGACCCGCAGGACGCGGGCCGGGTGCTGCCCCTCGACAAGGCGTCGCACCGCGTGTGGACGGCCCTGCGCCACGACCGGCCCGTCCCGAAGTCGGCGACCCACGGCTCGGTGGGGGACAGGACCGACTCGCCGGTCGTCTCGGGAACGTAGGACGGTCCTGTGGCCCCCGTGGGGGCGGGGCCACAGGACCGTGGTCGGGTCAGCCCTTCGTCAGGGCCGGCGGGGCCGCGTCCACGCCCCAGTCCGTCGGCGTACCGGACAGCTCGATCTTGATCGTGCCCGAGCGCAGCAGGTCCTCGTGGGACAGCCAGCTCTGGCGCAACGTGCCCCGGCGCGTGTGCACGGAGGACACGTACTGGAGCTTCGACGCACTGGCGCCGGGCGCCTCGACGGCGATCGTGCGGCCGTGTTCGGGACGGATCTCGACCTTCTCGAACATGGGCGCGGAGACGAGGTAGTTCGCGGATCCGGGCTGCGCCTCGAAGACGCCCGCCATGGCGAAGACGAGCAGCGACGAGGTGGCACCGAGGTCGTCGTTGCCGGGCATGCCGTACGCGTCGTCGGTGAACAGCGTGCGCAGCGCCCGCAGGACGGCCGAGGTCTTCCACGGCGCCCCGGTCCACGCGTACATCCACGGGGCGTGGAAGTCGGGCTCGTTGTTCGGGTTGAACGCGAAGTTGTTGTGGTAGTCGTACGCGCCCGTCACCCACGAGTCCGAGGCCGCCTTGGCCGGGTCGGTGAGTACGGTCGGCATGTCGAAGAACGTGTCGAGCCGTCGCTCGGCGTCCGACCGGCCGCCCATCAGACCGAAGAGGGTCTGCGGGTCCTGCTGGGCGAGCCACTGGTACTGCCAGGCCGTGCCCTCGTGGAAGGCGCCGGACTGGGTGGGATCGGGATCGCCCGCGACGCTGCCGTCCGCGTTCCTGGTGACCGGGAATCCGGTGAAGCCCTGGGACGTGACGCCGGAGTCCCACAGCTTGGTGAAGTTGTCGCACCGCGAGGCGAGTTCGGCCGCCTTGTCGCGGTGGCCGAGACCGCTCGCCATCGTGGACAGCGAGCAGTCGGCGAGCGCGTACTCGAGCGTCGCCGAACCCGCCTGCCGGCTGTCGCCGAACGTGTAGCCCGGCAGGTTCTGGTAGCCCACCCAGCCGTTCTTCACGTACGTCGGATTGCCGTCACGGCCGCGGAAGACCGACTGGTCCGCGGGGACCTCGTTGACGTTCTTCCAGAGCGCGTCGAACAGGCCGCGCGAGGTGCGGTCGTCGAGCAGTCCGCGGTTGTACAGGTCGACGATCCACGGGGTGACGGGGTCGCCGCTCATCACGTTCGTCTCGCCGCCGCCGAGACCCCAGCGCGGCAGCCACCCGGCGTCCTCGTAGATCCGCAGCACGGACCTGGCCATGTCGGCGGCCTTGTCCGGGTGCAGCAGGGCCACCAGCTGGTTCTGCGAGCGGTACGTGTCCCAGAGCGAGAACATCTGGTAGTACGTGGAGTCCGAGCGGTGCACCTTGTCGTCGAAGCCGCGGTAGCGGCGGTCGACGTCGGAGCCGATCGACGGGTGCAGCAGCGAGTGGTAGAGCGCGGTGTAGTACGTGCGCTGGTCGGCGCGGCTCCCACCGGCGACCCGCATCCGGTTCAACTCGCCCTTCCAGTCGTCGTGCGCCGCGGACTTCGCCGCACCGAACGACTTCGGCTGCTCGGCCCTGCGGTTCAGGCGGGCGCCGTCGACCGAGGTGTAGGAGATCCCCACCGACGAACCGACCTGACGGCCCCCGGCCCGGTCGAACGTCAGCCAGGCACCGGCCCGCTTGCTGCCGCGCGACGCCTCCCGCTGACCTGCCGTCAGCGTGCCGTCGGTCCAGGTGCCGAACGACGAGAACGTCCGGTCGAACTTGGCGCTGAAGAAGACCCGGTAGCGCTCCTTGCCCGTCTCGCCGCAGAAGTTGCCGCCCTGGACCCAGCCCTCCACGGTGTCGTTCCCGACCACCTTGATGTCGCCCGCGTAGGTGCTGCCGTTGCTCTCCCCGGCCTCGATCAGCACGCTCTCGGGACCGGATCCGGCGGGATAGGTGTAGCGGTGCTGGCCGGTCCGCTCGGTCGCGGTCAACTCGGCCTGGATGCCGTTGTCGAACGTGACGCCGTAATAGCCGGGCGCGCGCGTCTCGTTGTCGTGGCTGAACCTCGCGGCGTACTGCGCCGGATCCGACGAAGTGACCGCGCCGGTCGTCGGCATGAACCGGATGTTGCCCATCGTCTGACAGCCGACACCCGACAGGTGCGTGTGGCTGAAGCCGAGGATGGTGTTCTGCGCGTAGTCGTACGAGGCGTACTTGTTCAGCTGCGTGTCGGGGCTCAACTGCACCATGCCGAACGGAGCCGCCGCGCCGGGGAACGTGGTCCCGTCGCCGTTGTTGCCGACCGACGTGTCGACCAGTGTGGTCGGATCGGCGGCGAACGCCGGGCCCTTCGCCGCGGCGTTCGCGACCCCCGCGGAGGTCGCCATGGTGGTGACGACCAGCAAGGCGGTGAAGACGCGTCTCAGCGCTCCCATCGTGATCCTCTCGTGCGACAACGTTGTCAACTCGTGCCCGCTGATCTTTCCTCTCCGAGTGGTGATCCGTCAATGAGCGTTCACGAGGCGGTCGTTGGTGCCTCTCCGGGGCGTCGGTCCGGAGAGCGGAGCACGAGCAGGGTGATCTCGCTCGGGGCGAAGACACGGAAGGGCGGGCCCCAGAAGCCGGTGCCGCGGCTGGTGTAGAGGAGGGTGCGGGCACCGTGCCGGGTCAGTCCGGCGAGCGCGGGCTGGTCGAGGCGGACCAGGTGGTGGAAGGGCCAGATCTGGCCGCCGTGGGTGTGCCCGGAGAGCTGGAGGTCGATGCCGGCGGCTGCCGCCCGGTCGATGAACTTGGGCTGGTGGGCGAGGAGCAGGACGGGCGAGTCGGGGTCGGCGCCGTCCAGCGCCCCGTCGAGGTGGGCGCGGTGTCCGGCCAGACCGGAGGACTCGGCGGTGACATCGTCCACACCGGCGACCACGAGGGTGTCGCCGCCGCGTTCGACCAACAGATGGCGGTTGCGCAGCGGCTCCCAGCCCAGTTCGTCCATCAGGTCGACCCAGCCCTGGGCCTCGCTGTAGTACTCGTGGTTGCCGGTGACGTACACGCGGGCCTCGGTGGCCCGCACGGTGCCGAGCGGGGCGGCCTGGGCGCGGCGGCGTTCGGCCGTGCCGTCCGCGATGTCCCCGGTGTGGCAGACCAGATCGGCCTCCAGGGTGTTCACCGTGTCGCACACCCGTGCCGACCAGCGGGCGCGGTCGAGCGGCCCGTAGTGGGTGTCGGTGATGAGCGCGACGCGCAGCCCGTCCAGTCCGGCACCCAGGCGGGGGAGTTCCACGTCGAGGCGGCGCACGCGCGGCACCCGGCGGGCCTCGACGTATCCCCAGGCGAGCAGCACGGCGGCCACGCCGAGGACCGCCCAGGTGACGATCCGCGCCCGGTCCTGCCCGTCACCGACACCGGCCACGACCAGGGCGAGCCGGAGCAGGACGCCGAGCAGCACCGACCAGGTGAACAGGACCCAGCTGGAGCCGAGGAGGGAGTCTCCGACGATCGCCGCCCCGTCCTGCTGCCGTCGGCCGTGGCCGCGCATGATGGCCAACGGCATCCCGATCAGGCCGAGGACGAACACGACGGTGCCGGTGAGCGTGACAGTGAACGGCCAGTGCTGACCGGCGTACAGCAGGACCCAGCAGGGCACGGCCCACAACAGGACGGGCGCGATCAGCGGAATGTAGCGCATCAACCGGCGCAGTCCGCCGGGCCGGGGCGGCTCCGCCGCACCGTCGGTGGGCCGGGTCTCGCTGGTGTCGGTCACGTTTCCCCTCCTCGGGCGACCGGGCTGCCGCCGCGCGCACTGTATCCGGTAACTCGGTGGCGATCGGAAGGCTTCCGTCTGCCAGGGCCGCGGTGCGCGGGCCCACGGCACCCGCTCCCGGACGTGGCTGGATCCGTGCTAGCTTTCGGGAGGCCGTGCGAGAGAACGAGGAGGTGGTACCCGTGAACGTATTCACTTGGGTGCTCTCCTCCGGAGCCACGGTCGGGCGATAGGTCGTCCGGGAGCGCCGCTTCTTGCAGCACTCCCGAAAGGCACGACCATGCACTTCACCTCTGAACGACACCTCGACGACGGCGTCGTCGAGCGCTCCTTCACCCTCGGCGAGATCCCCGGCATCCTGTGGACGCCCGCCTCCGCCCCGGCACCCACGCCGGTCATCCTGCTCGGCCACCCCGGCGGTCTGGACACGATGTACCCCCGGCTCGTGGCCCGGGCCCGGCAGTCCGCGGCGCAGGGCTTCGCCGCGGCCACCGTCGAACTCCCGGGAAGCGGGGACCGGCCCCGGTCTGCCGTCACCGACGAGGCCCGTGCCGATCTGCGCCGGGCCCTGGCGGCGGGCGAGCCGGTCACCGACGACATCGTGGACCGGCTCGTCCTGCCCCTGGTCGACCAGGCGGTTCCGGAATGGCAGGCCACCCTGGACGCGCTCCTGGCACTGCCCGGGATCGGCGGCCCGGTCGGCTACTCGGGGGGAGTGATCTCCATCGGTACGCGGTTGGCGGTGGCCGAGCCGCGCGTCGAGGCCGCCGTGCTCTTCGCCGGCAGCTTCGTCCCTCGCGCCATCTACGAGGAGGCCCGCCACGTCACCATTCCGCTCCACGTCCTGCTCCAGTGGGACGACAAGGGGAACGACCGCCAGGCGGCCCTGGATCTGTTCGACGCCTTCGGCTCGCGGGAGAAGACACTCAACGCCAACATGGGCGGGCACACCGGCGTCCCCCAGCACGCGGGTGACGCGGCGGCGGCGTTCTTCGAGCGCCATCTGAAGCGGGGAGGCGTCTCCTAGCGGTCACCTCGCGGGCCGGGCGGGGCGGATCGGTCCTGTCGGTAGGCGTCCCCGTGCTCGTTGAGGAGGACGTACGCGGAGTAAATGGCGGCGGCCTCGCGGGCGCGGGCCAGCAGGTCGGTGAGGGGAGGCGGGGTCAGCCCGAGGCGGTCGAGGAACTCCGCCCTGCGCTCGGGCAGGTCGTCCATGCCGGCCGCCTCGCCGAGCTCGTCGTCCTCCTCCTGCCGCAGTGAGGACGTCATGCGGGCAACCGTACGTCCCCTTGCGGATCAGGAGGCGGAGTCGGCCGGTGTCGTCAGGGTGCGCAGCAGCAGGGGCGTGAAGTTCTTCGTCAGGCTGCTGTTGCCGTGGATGACCTGGTGGGCGGTGACCCCTTCGAACAGGGCGATGAGCAGGCGCGCGAGTTCGTCGGCCGGGAGCGAGGGCTCTCTCCCCGCTCCGTCGAGGGCCGCGGCGAGTACGTTCGTCAGCCCCTGGGCGAGGCGGTCCTCGTGGGCGGCCAACTGCTCGGCGACGGCAGGGGTGCGGGCCGCGTGCAGGGTGAACTCCATGGAGACCAGGAACCATTGACGTTCCTCGGCCGTGCGCCCCGCGATGCGTTCACCGAGCTGCGCGACCGGATCGCTGTCCGGGGCCGCTTCGGCGCCCGCGGCCTCCAGACCGGCCAGCAGCCGGTCGGTGTGCTCGTCGTACAGGGCGAGGAACAGCTCTTCCTTGTCCCGGTAGTTGGAGTAGAAGGCGCCCCGGGTCAGCCCCGCCCGTTCGACGATGTCGCTGATGGTGGTGGCGTGGAAGCCCTTCTCCCGGAACAGGGCCCAGGCGCTCTCCGAGAGGGCGGCACGGGTCAGAGGCCGGCGTTTGGTCGGTGACTTCGGCACGTCGGGGCTCTTTCGGGAGACTTCGCAGGCGGGGCGCGGTGCGTGGCCAGCCTAAGCGACGGCCGGTCACGCCCGGGAACCCGCCACGATCAGCTCGCGCGGTCGTAGTCGTCGTAGAAGCCGCGGCCGCTCTTCACGCCGAGGTGGCCGGCCTCCACATAGCCGCGCAGGAGCTCGCGGGGGCCGCTCGGCAGGTGCGGGTTCTCGGCCGCGTAGTGGTTCTCGATGTCCAGGACGACGTCCAGGCCGACCCGGTCCATCATGCGGAACGGTCCGGCGACGCCGCCCATGTTGATCATCCACATCGCGTCGACGTCCTGCGGGGTCGAGACGCCTTCGGCGACCACGCTCAGGGCCTCGCGCTTGATGGCCGCCCAGACGCGGTTGAAGATGAAGCCGGTGCTCTCGCGGCGTGCCTCGAAGGGGAAGACGCCGTAGTGCGGCAGCTCGCCCAGGAGCAGGTCGAGCACGGCCCGGTCGGTGTGGCCGCTCGACATCAGGTCGACGGCGCTCTGCGCGGGCGGCATGTAGAAGTGCATGTTGAGCACGCGCTCGGGGTGCGCGACGTGGTCGATGAACGCGCTCGTGGGGTACGACGACGAGTTGCTCGCCAGGATCGCGTCGGCGTCCGCGGCCTTGTCCAGGTCGGCGAAGATCTGCTTCTTCAGGTCCAGGCGCTCGGGGACGGCCTCCACGACCAGCCAGGCGCCGGCCAGCGCCTCGGCGAGATCGGTGGTCGTGCTCACGGTGCCGGGCGTACCGCCCTCGATGCCTGCGGCGACCTCGGCCACGTGCTCCTCGACGTACGCGCACGCCGCCTGCCCGGCCTCGCGCACCGGGTCGTACACGCGGACCGAACCGCCACGGGTGGCGAACATCAGGGCGATGCGGCGTCCGAGGGTGCCGGCGCCGATGACGGTGACCGGCCGGGACGCCGGATCGGTGGGGAGGGTGAAAGGCATGACGATCTTCTTCCAGTGGTGCGGGGGCGGTGCCGCGGGGCGCGTCGGCGCGGATTTGCGGAGAACCACCCATCGGATACATGGTGTATCCGATACATACTGTATCGCATGTGGCGCCGACGCTTCCCTGCCGACGCCTCCATGCCGATGCCGACAGCCCGACGAGTCGCCCAGGAGACCGCCCATGCGCGCCGAAGAGGTCCGCCGCCACGTCACCACCCCGCTGACCACCCCCGTCTATCCGCCCCGCGCCACCCGCTTCACCGACCGCGAGTACTTCAACGTCCTGTACCGGACCGACCCCGAAGCGCTGCGCGCCGTCGTCCCCGAACCGCTCGAGATCGACGAGCCCCTGGTCCGCTTCGAGATCATGAAGATGGGGGACGTCGAGGGCTACGGCCCCTACCTGGAGTGCGGCCAGGTCGTCCCCGTACGCCTCGGCGACGAGCACGGGGAGTACCTGCACGCCATGCACCTGGACAACTTCGGCGCCACCGCGGCCGGCCGGGAGCTGAGCGCGTACCCGAAGACGATCGGCTCCCCGGCCCTGTTCGCCGATCACGGCGCGCTCGTCGGCACCCTGGACTACGGGACCCAGCGCGTCGCCACCGCCACGATGCCCTACAAGTGGGAACCCCTGGACACGGCCGCGGCCCGGGAGCAGATCACGGTGCCGACCTACGCCGTCAAGATCGTCCCGAGCCTCGACTGGCAGCTCCGGTCCAGCCGCCTGGTCCGCACCCGCATCACCGACGTCACGGTCAAGGCGGCCTACCAGGGACCGGCCCGCCTCCAGCTGTCCGCACACGTCATGGCGCCGCTCGCGGACCTGCCGGTCCTGGAGATTGTCTCCGCCAGCCACATCCTCACGGACCTGACGCTGGCCCCGATGGAGCCGGTGCACGACTACCTCGCGGCGTAGGGCATCCTCGAACCCCGCGCCGGGGCCGCCACGGCCGCCGCGGCCGACACCCGCCGACCGGATCCGAAGGGGCGCGCATGGCACAGGACGAGGCCCGACTCCGCCGCCACCTGGCGTCCTCCCTGCTGGACGACATCGACGGCATCACCGGACGACTGGTGTCCGACATCTGCGCCCACAGCGCGCTCTACGCCTCCGGGCGCCCGGTCCCCCTCGCCGACCTGCGCGCGATCTGCCGCGACAATCTCGTCCTGGTCGTCAAGGACTTCGGCCGGATGCCCGCGGGCGCCGACGACTTCACGGCCGCGGCCACCGAGACCGGACGGCGCAGAGCCGGACAGGGGATGCCGCTGGACACCGTGCTGATGGCGTACCGGCGCGGCGGCCGCGTCCTGTGGCAGGCCATGACGGAACCGCTCAGGGGCCGCCCGGCGGGCGAACAGGACCTCGCGCTCGACGTCGCCGGAGCGCTGTGGGAGACCATCGACCGGTTCTCGACCGTGATGTCCGACGCCTACCGCCTCGCCCAACTCGAACTCCAGCACCGCAGGGAGTCCCGCCGCGGCGCCTTCCTCGAAGCCCTCCTGGAGGGGCGCGGCAGCGACCCCGCCGTGGCCGCGGCGGCGTCCGCCGCACTGGGGATCCCGGTCACCGACAGCTACGTGGTCGTGGTCATCGACCAGAACCCCGCCGACCCCGCCGCCCCCGAGCCCGTACTGAAGGAGGCGGACCTGTGGTCGTTCTGGCGCACACGGGCCGCACGCAGTACGGGACTTGTGCGCCTCGCGTCGCTGGAGCCGGCGAAGCTCGCCGCCGTGCTCCGCACCGCACGCCTGGGCGCCGTCGGCATGTCACCCGCGTTCCGGAGCCTCGCGGACGCCGACACCGCGCTGCGCCTGGCGGAGCGCGCGCTCGGGACGCTGTCCCCCCACAGCGGCGAGGTGGCGGAGCTCGACGAGCGCCTTGTCGAGGCGATGCTCACCGGCGACGCCGAGATGGCCGACCGGATCGTCGCCCGCTATCTGGGAGGCGTCCCGGAGTGCGGACCGGACGCCGTGCTGCTGATGGACACCCTGAACACGTGGCTGGCCATGGGGTGCTCGGCGCCGCGCACGGCGGAACGCCTGTACTGCCATCGCAACACCATCCTGAACCGTCTGGAGCGGATCTCCGAGATCACGGGCTGGTCCATCGAGTCCGGCGAGGCGCGCCTGGGCTGGGCACTGGCCCTGCGCGCGGCGCGCGTGCCGCGCTGACGTCCGACGATGTGAAACCGCACAGGGGCCGGGCGCCACGGTTGGGCGACTGCCACTGGCCGGTCACGGAGCGGGGCACCCAGGATGTGCGGGACCTGATCACATCCACGGGAGGTCTGTGATGGGAGAGCGGTTCCGGCGCGCGACGGTCATCGCCGCCACGATGGGCATGGCGCTGACGTTCCTGACGCACGGGGCGGTCGCCGCCCCGGGACACGACGAGCGCGGCACCTACGTCAACGCCGCGGGCAAGGTGGACTACGAGGTGCACCTGCCGCCCGCGTACCGGCCGGGCAAGAAGCTGCCGGTGGTGGTCGCCCTGCACGGCTGCGGCATGACCGGCTTCGCGGACAACTCGATGAAGGACATGACCCGGTTCAACCGGACCGCCGACACCGAGGGGTTCATCGTCGTCTATCCGTCGCAGGATCCGCTGCGCAATCTGCTCCGCTGCTGGAACGCGATCGAACCCGCGCACCAGCACCGGGACAGCGGCGAGCCCTCCCTGATCGCGGGCCTCACACGCGAAGTGGTGCGAAGCCATCACGCCGACGCCACGCGGGTGCACGTCGCCGGAGCCTCGTCGGGCGCCGGTCTCGCCGTCGTCATGGCGGTCACCTACCCGGACGTGTACGCGTCGGCGGCCTCCCTGGCCGGCGGCGAGTACGCCTTCGACAGGGTCAAGCCCGAGCCGGACGCGGTCAGCCCGGTGGACACCGCGAAGCTGGCCCATGCCGAGATGGGACGGCGCGCCCGCCAGGTGCCGCTGCTGATCGAACAGGGGAGCGCCGACACGACGGTGCCGCCGTGGATGGCCGAACGGCTGGCCTCGCAGTGGGCCGCCGTCGACGACCTGGCCCCGGACGGCAGGCTCGACGGAGACGTGGACGACATGCCCGACGCCACCCGCCGCGTGGACGCGCCGGGGGAGCGGCCCTACACCCGCACCCGGTACACGGCACGCGGCGGCGGACCGGTGTTGATCGAGAAGTACGAGGTGGAAGGCCTCGCGCACAAGTGGCCGGGCGGCGGCAGCGGTCCGTTCGCGGATCCGCTGGGCCCGGACATGACCTCGATCATGTGGGACTTCTTCGCCGATCGGCACCTGTGAGGGACTGCCGCGGCGCCGGCAGGGCCGCCAGGCTCGCCTCCAGGTCGTCGAGGGCCCGGCGCGCCGTGGCGATCCGGGCGCGTACGTCGTCCTCGGAACCCGTCGCCGCGGCGGGTTCCCCGGCCCGGGGCTCCTCCATCGCGCGGGCCTCGTCCAGCGAGGTGATCACGACTCCGATGAGGACGTTGACCAGGACGAAGGAGGCCATGAGGACGTAGGAGGCGTAGTAGAAGATGCTCCAGCGCGAGATCTCCAGACCGCCGTGCACCGCGTCGCCGAGACCGTCCAGTGTCATGAGCAGGAACAGGGTGAGGATCGCGCGGCCGATCGACCCGAAGTGTTCGGGGTTGTCGTCGGCGAAGAAGACCCAGCCCACCATCGCGTACACGTACAGCAGCAGCCCTCCCACCAGCAGGAAACTGACCGTGCCGGGCAGGCTGCGGCCGACCGCGACCAGCACGATGCGGAGCTGGGGGAGGAAGCGGGCGGTGCGCAGCACGCGGGCCAGGCGCAGCAGCCGCAGCACGGTGGCGTTCTCGCGGACGAGGGGCAGGAACGCGCACAGCACCACGGCGAGGTCGAACACGTTCCACCGGTCGCGCCAGAAGTCGCGCGGCCGGTCGAGGTGGGCGGCGATCCGCAGCGCGATCTCGGCGGTGAAGACGGCGAGGAAGGCGTGCTCGACCACCTTCAGCTCGTCGTCGAACCGGTCGGTGACCCCGCTGTAGGTCTCGACACCGAGGACGGCGGCGTTGCCGAGGATCACCACGAAGACGGTGACGGCGAACCAGCGTGCCTCTGTCACGGCACGACAGCGGGCGGCCAGGGCCGCGCGGCGGGAGGGCCCGCTTAAGGGGATCGGGTTGCTGCTCACAGGAATTGGATCTTACGCGGCCCTCGCGTGCGTGAGGCGTGCGAGCAGGTCGTCCAGGGCGCCGAGCGCGTCGCCGCCGTCGACGGGGAACTCAATACGCGCGAGAAGGAACTCGTCGCCGAACTGCGCAACCGCTGCCGGCTACGCCCCTAGGACACACCTACGTTCCCTCCGCCGGCGCCGCGTGACAGCTCCCCGCCGGCGACGGGAGCCCGCTCCGTGCCCATGGATCCACGCCGGCCGCCACTGACCCGTCGGCGGCGTCACCCGTTCTGCCCAACGGGACCCCGGTTGCCTCCAGGTGCCCGTCCGAGCAGGCGCGACGCGGCCGATCGTCGGAACATGGGAGAACGCGGGAGAAGGCAGAACGGGCCGAGCAGACGGGAGTGCCGCAGGTGGCCGATGGGCACGAGCACGGCAGTTCCGGCGAGCGCGACGCCGAGGTGCGCCAGGTCGAGGCCCTCAACCGGCTGGCAGGCCCCGCCGACGACGGATCTATTGAGGCGCCGGAGCGCGGGCGACACCGCGCATCCGACCTGCTCGTCGCGGGGCACTCGCTGGCGCGGGCCGAATCGCTCGCGGAGGCGCTCGCCCTGATCTCCCAGCTGTCCGGCACCGAGCTGCCGCTGCGCGGACAGGCGGTGTTCCGCGCGGACCGCGCCTTCCTGCACTGCGTCGGACACTTCGGTCTGTGCGACGCGGGGGACGAGGCGTTCCGGCTGCCGCTGGACATCGACCACCCCGCCACGCAGGTGACCCGCACCGGACGCCCCGTGTTCCTGTCCTCCCCGCAGGAGTACCGCGACCGGTTCCCGACCGCCTGGCCGCTCTCCGACCGGGCGGGATCCGAGGCCTGGGCATATCTGCCGCTGGTCACCTACGGCCAGCTCACGGGCGTGTGGCTGGCCGCGTTCGACGCCCCCGTACCCATGACCGACGGCCTCGGCACCTTCCTGATGACCCTCGCCCGCCTGCTCGGCGAGAGCATCGAACAGACCTACAACGGCCGCGCCGACCACGCGCTGTCCCAGAACCTGCGCAGCAGCATGGACCGCGTCGGCCCGGGCGTCGAAGGCCTCACCGTGGCCGCCCGATACGTCCCCACCGGCGGCGGACTGATGATCGGCGGCGACTGGTTCGACAGCATCGCCCTGCCCGGCGGGCGCCTCGGCCTCGTGATCGGCGATGTCCAGGGCCACGACGTCCAGGCCGCTGGACTGATGTCCCAGCTGCGCACCGCGATCCACGCCTACGCCGTCGAGGGCCACGGCCCCGACGCCGTCATGGTGCGCGCGTCCCACTTCCTGGCGTCGCTGGACGAGGACCGCTTCGCCACCTGCATCTACCTGGAGGCCGACCCGGCCACCGGCATCCTGCGCATCGCCCGGGCCGGGCATCCGCACCCCGTCCTGCGGCTCCCGGACGGTACCTGTCTCCTCAAGCACGTGCGCGGCGGGCTGCCCCTCGGCCTCGACCTGGGAGAGGACGACTACCCGGTCAGCGTCATCACCCTGCGTGCGAACGAGATCCTCATGCTGTGCACCGACGGACTGATCGAGAACGGCGGCCACGACATGTACTCCGGCTGGCTCCGCGTCCGCAACGCCCTGACCCCGGGCGCCGCCGAGAACATCGACGGGCTGGCGGACCGGCTCCTGAACGCCGTCGTCGCCCCGCACACCGCGCAGCCAGGCACCCGCCCCACCTCCTTCACGGAGGACGACATCGCCCTGCTGCTCCTGCGCCGCGATCCGTCCGACCCGTCCGCGGACCACCCGGGACGCCATCTGCGGCTGACCCTCGAACAGGACCAGGCCCAGGGGCTCGCCGACGCGCGGATCGAACTCCAGGGACTGCTCCACGACTGGGCGCGCCCCGAGCACGTCGACACGGTGGTCCTGCTCGCCTCCGAACTCCTCGGCAACGTGCTGGTCCACACCGAATGCGCCGCCGTACTCGGCGCGGAGATCAGCGGCGTTCAGGGGCGGCGCCACCTGCGGGTCGAGGTCACCGACCGCAGCGACGAGGTCCCGCACCGCCGTGCCCCCGGCGAACTCTCCTCCTCCGGCCGCGGTCTCGTCCTCCTCGACCTCCTCGCGCATCGCTGGAACATCCGCCCCGAGCCGGAGGGCAAGACCGTGTGGTTCGAACTCGACGAGGACGGGCCGGAGGAACCGTGACCTTCTGATCGCGGTCCGGGTCAGCGCCCGTTGGCGGAGAAGTGCTGGTAGTCCGGGTGCGCCCAGCGGCCGCCCCACTGCCAGCCGACCTTGCGCATCGCGGTCGTGATCACATCCCCGCGCCGGATCATTCCCTTCACCGGCCGGTCCCGGCGCAGGTAGCGGCGGCCGGCCGGCGGGTAGACGCGGCCCGCGGTGTCGACGTAGGGGTTCTCCAGCGTGTTGATGTCGATCGCGTCGCCGTAGGAGTGCTGGGACCGCTTTCCCGGACTCCCGGTCACGGCGCGGCAGTTGAAGGCCGAGGTGTTGTCCTGCTTCATGGCGGCGGTGTCGCTGCCCCGGTACGCGGCCATGACCTTCATCCGCCGGACGGGGAACTTCGCGGCGAAGGCGCGCCCGAACACGTACAGCATCGGGCTCACGGCCCGGCGGCTGACGATCAGTTCGCCGCGGTGCACCTTGCCGTCGAAGCCCCAGTGGTTCATCCGGATCAGGCGGAGGTCCTTCGGCGGGACGGGGCAGCCGCGGCGATAGGTGTGCGCCAGTTTCGCGCCGGGAACGGCGGAGACCACGGCGTTCAGGCCGGGCGCGGTCGCGGGATGGGCGGTGGGGGGCGGCTGTGCCTGCGCGGGCGGAGTGGCCAGCAGGACTGCGGTGACGACGAGAGCGGCCAGCGCGGGACGCGGAGCTTTTTGCACCTTATGACCGTAAATGCGGCTCTCTGGGATGTTCGGCAGGACGGTGCCGCGTCGCCCCGGTGTTGGCGGTGGTCTGCCGTGATTGTCATCGTTTCGTATCAGCCGACAGGTCCGTACAACCCCTGTGCCCCGGGGCTGGTCTAGCCGGGCAGGAATCAAGGGAGAGGATCGGTCATGGGGGACCATCGCAGACGGGTCGTCGGTGTGGCCGCGGTCGCCGGGCTCGTCGCGCCGCTCGCGCTCGCGCTCGGCGCGGCACCGGCGCAGGCGGCCGGAAGTTGTACGACTCAGACGGGACCGCGTCAGAAGCAGGTCGAGAAGTTCCTCGGCCGCCCGGTCGACGGCAGGCAGTCAGCCGCCGACTGCAAGGCCATCAAGGCTTTCCAGACGAAGCACGGCATCACCCCGAACATCGGCTACGCGGGACCGGTCACCTGGGGCGTGATGGACCTGATGAACAAACAGAAGGCCGTCGGCAGGACCCCGAACAAGGCGGGCAAGTGCCCGGTGAACAAGGGCCGGATCGCCTGCGTCGACCTCACGCTCCAGCTCAGCTGGATCCAGGACGGCAAGGACCTCGTCTACGGGCCGGTCCCGGTGCGCACGGGCCGTAACGGGTACGAGACGCGCACCGGACTGAAGAAGATCTACTGGCGGCACATCGACCACGTGTCGAGCATCTACCACGTACCGATGCCGTACAGCCAGTTCTTCGACGGCGGGGAGGCGTTCCACTCGGTGGGCGTCAGCATGTGGAACCCGCCGGGATCGCACGGTTGCGTCAACATGACGAAGACCACCGCGAAGAAGTACTGGTCCCTGCTGAAGACCGGAGACGACGTCTTCGTCTACGGCCGCAAGCCGGGCACCTGACCCTACGGGACCCCGGCCGCCCGCAGAACCCCGGCGAAGGAAGCCTCCCGGTAGAGGTCCGCCTCGCTGCCGCCGGCCTTCTCGCCGTCGATGCGCACGGTCGGGGTCCCCTGGACGCCGTCGTCCCGGAAGGACTTCATCGCCTCGGCGACCCAGGACGCGTACCGGCCGTTCTCGACCGCGCTGTCGAACGCGGGACCGCGCAGACCGTCCACCTTGTCGGCGATCCTCAGCAGATACGCCGCCGAGTAGACGTCCTGGCGCTCGTCCTCGGGCTGGTTGGCGAAGACCGCCGCGTGGAAGGCGCTGAACTTCCCCGCGTCGACGGAGGACCGCAGCGCGTTAGCCGCGTTCACGGAGCCCGAGCCGCCGAGCCGCGCGTCGAGGAACGACGCGATGGTGTACTCGACCTTGACCCTGCCCTCGCGCACGGGAGCCGCCAGGGCCCGCGCGCCGCCCTGCTCGAACTCCTTGCAGTACGGGCAGCGGGGATCCTCGTAGACCTGCACGGTGTGCGGCGCGTCGGCCCGGCCCACCACGATCGTCGCGCCGTCCACCCTCGCACTCGCGCCGGACAGGTCGGCGGCGTCGGAGACCTCGCGCACGGCCGGCGTCCCGCCGCCGCGCGCCCCGCTGTCCCCTGAGGCGCAGCCGCTCAGGACCAGGCCCGCCCCCAGCACGACCGCCGACGCGGTCAGGATCGCTCGCTGTCGCACGACGCACCCTCTCGGCTCTCCGATGGCGCAGGACATCCCCGCACGTCTCCACGCTAGGCGCGCCGTACCGGCCGACCGGACGGCGAAAGCCCGGTCCGACCAGGACTTTCGGCACCTTCCTGCCGGGAATTCCTCCCCGTCGCACCGGGCGCCCGGCGGCGTGCGGTCGCCGACACCCGCGCACCGCCTTAGCGTTTGGGGCATGAGCGAAGAATCGGGTGAGAAGTCGCTGGAGCAGGATGTCCTCGACGAGCTCGGCGACGACGGGCTCCAGCAGCTCGCGGAGGTGCTGGGCACGGACGCCCCGGGCGCGCAGGACGTCGTGGGCAACACGGTGTCGGCCCTCTCCGGGGGCCTGCGCGAGCGTTCCGAGGAAGGGCCCGACGGCGCCCGCGAGGTGCGGGAGGCCATCGACGAAGCGGCCCAGCCGCCCCTCCAGGGCGTGGCCACGCTCGGCGGCCTGGGCGGGCTGGCGTCCGGCGGGCTGCTGGCCGGACTCCTGTCGAGGATGAGCCGCCCGGCGGCCAACGTGATCGCGAAGAAGACGGGCCTGCCCGCGGCGAACGTGGCCCGCGGGATCGAGCTGGTCATCCCCGTGATCCTGGCCGTGCTCAGCAAGCGGGCCACCCGCAAGAAGTAGCGCTGGGTGCCGCCGGCCGGCGATCCTCCGGACCTTTTCGGGGTCCTGGCACGGCGAACGAGCCGACAAAGCCCGGCACGGCGTACCGACCCGAGGGGACCCACAGGCGGAGAGCCGGCCCAGTGTGCCGTGGACAGCCGCGCAGGCCACCAGCGAGGCAAGGGCCGCCACGCCGGGACTCGGCACGCGCTCGCGCCAGGTGCGGGCCGGCGCGAGGGGGAGCGCGCAGGCGATCGCGCCGCCGACCAGCCCTTGCCCCACGTACCCGAGCGCGCGTCAGGAGTGCGGGCACTCGCTCCCGCAGAGGTCGCCGACCGCGCCCACGGACACCACCCGCTGCCACCCCCGCGGACCGCGCCGCACCAGGCACCGGCCGCACCGAACAGCGGCCCGGCGACGCAGGCCGTCCGCGCTCGCCGCTATTGCCCCTCGACCGGTCGGGCCGTGTGCCGCGGGTGGCCGTGCGTGCGCCGGCGCTCCTTCATCTCCGCCTCGTACAAATGGTCGCGTCCTTGCGCGAGTTCGACCCGTGCCTGCCGCTCCAGCGCCCGGTAGGGCTCATAGAAGTCGGTGTCGTACTCCTCCACGATCTGAAAGGTCCAGCGCCCTTCGAGCACGTTGCGGCCCACCAGCTCGTGCGCGATGCGGTCCGCCCACGCGGTGTGTCCCGCTTTCCGCAGCAGATCGACGGCGCGCCCCAGTTCGAGATCGGCCGTGCCGGTCAGCTGATGGAAGGCGTAGAGGTGGCCGCGTGCCTGCTCCACCGTTTCCAGTGCTTTGGACAGCGATCCCAGTGCGGCGACCGTCTCGTCGCTGACACCGGGCGGGCGCAGATGGCCGGCTTCCGGCCGGTCTTCGTCGGCGTTCATGACTCTCTGTTCCCCGCTCCCTCGCGCCCCATAGCGCGCCGGGACGGATCCCCCACCCATCGAGTGAACCTCGGTGCACCACAGCGTGCGCGGCCGTCGCCGAGACCGCCGCACCGAAACGGCCCCACCGCTTGTGATGCGGCCGATACGGGGCACGAGGTAGGGGCAGGGGGCGAGAGGAGGAGGCAGGCCCATGAGTGTGCCGGCGCGGCGACAGGGTGGAGGAGGCACGAGCGGTCTCTACGACGTGCTCGAACTCATTCTGGACAGAGGGCTCGTGATCGACGCGTTCATCCGCGTCTCGCTGGTCGGAATCGAGATTCTGAAGATCGACGTGCGCATCGTCGTCGCGAGTGTCGACACCTATCTCCGGTTCGCGGAGGCGTGCAACCGGCTCGACCTGGAGACGGGGAGCACGAAACCCCCGGGCCTGCCGGAGGTCCTGGACGGGAGCGCGTCCCGGGGCAAGACGGAGAGCGCCCTGTCCGGTGTGGTCAAGGGAATCTCCGACGTGCTGGGACAGCCGAAGCGCCACTGAACGGGACGGTCACTCCCGCACGGAGGGCAGCGGGCTGAGCCACACCGCCCCCAGTGGCGGGAGCCGCAGTGTGATCGACGCCGGGAAGCCGCGGTGGGCGGTGGGAGCCGAGGGGAGCGGGTGTTCGTTGAGGACGCCGCTCCCGCCGTAGCGCGGGGCATCGGTGTTGAGGACCTCGTGCCAGGCCTCCGGCGCCGTCCCCGGGACACCGATCCGGTAGTCGTCGCGCACCACGGGGGCGAAGTTGACGACGGCGAGCAGTGGGGCGCCGTCGCGGGCATGGCGGACGAAAGCGAGGACGTTGTCGTCGGCGGCGTCCGGCTCGGCCCAGGAGAAACCCGCGGGATCACCGTCCTGTTCCCAGAGCGCGGGACGCGACGTGTACAGGCGGTTGAGGTCGCCCACCAGGCGCTGGACGCCACGGTGGTCCTCGTGCGCGGGATGATCCGCGCCGAGCACCCACCACTGGGGCCCCTCGGCCTCCGACCATTCGGCACCCTGGGCGAACTCCTGCCCCATGAACAACAGCTTCTTGCCGGGGTGGGCCCACATGAAGGCCAGGTAGGCGCGGTGGTTGGCGCGCTGCTGCCACCAGTCGCCCGGCATCTTCGACACGAGCGACCGCTTCCCGTGGACGACCTCGTCGTGCGAGACCGGCAGGACGTAGCTCTCGCTGTACGCGTACACCATCGAGAACGTCAACTCGTGGTGGTGGTACCGGCGGTGGACGGGATCGTGGGCCATGTAGGCCAAGGAGTCGTGGGACCAGCCCATGTTCCACTTGAGGCCGAAGCCCAGACCGCCGAGACCGCCCGCCGCGGGCTGGTCCGTCGGCCGCGTCACACCGTCCCAGGCGGTCGACTCCTCCGCGATGGTGACGATGCCCGGACAGCGTCGGTAAAGGGTGGCGTTCATCTCCTGGAGGAAGGCGACGGCATCGAGGTTCTCCCGTCCGCCGTGCGCGTTCGGCGACCACGCGCCGTCCTCGCGGGAGTAGTCGAGGTAGAGCATGGAGGCGACGGCGTCGACGCGCAGGCCGTCGATGTGGAACTCCTCGCACCAGTACACGGCGTTGGCGACAAGAAAGTTGCGCACCTCTCGGCGCCCGAAGTCGAAGACGAGCGTGCCCCAGTCGGGGTGGGCGGCCCGCACCGGGTCCTGCGGTTCGTACAGGGGCCGCCCGTCGAAGTCGGCCAACGCCCACGCGTCGCGCGGGAAGTGCCCCGGCACCCAGTCGAGGAGGACGCCGATGCCCGCCCGGTGCAGGGTGTCGACGAAGTATCTGAAGTCGTCGGGGGTGCCGAGGCGCGCGGTGGGGGCGTAGAAGCCGGTGACCTGATAGCCCCACGAGCCGCCGAAGGGGTGCTCGGCCACGGGCAGCAGTTCTACGTGCGTGAATCCCAACTCGGATACGTAGTCGACCAGTTCGTCGGCCAGTTCGCGATAGGTCGCGCCCGGGCGCCAGGAGGCCGGGTGCAGCTCGTACACGGACAGGGGAGCCGCGTGCGCCGGCCGGTCGCCGCGCCGCCGCATCCAGTCCTCGTCGCCCCAGGCGTAGTCGCTGTCCGTCACCACCGACGCGGTCGCGGGCGGGACCTGGGTGCGGCGGGCCATCGGGTCCGACCGCTCCAGGCGAGAGCCGTCGGGGCCCGTGATCTCGAACTTGTACAGGGCGCCCGCGCCGACACCCGGGACGAACAGCTCCCAGACGCCGGAGCTCCCCAGCGACCTCATCGGCAGCGCCGTCCCGTCCCAGTGGTTGAAGTCGCCGCGTACGCGCACGCCCCTGGCGTCGGGGGCCCACACCGCGAAACGGGTCCCCCGCACTCCTTGGAGCTCCCGCACATGGGCGCCGAGCACGGTCCAGAGTTCCTCGTGCCGGCCCTCGGAGATGAGGTGCAGGTCGAACTCGCCCAGGGTCGGCGGGAAACGGTAAGGGTCGTCGACCTCGACGACGGCTTCGGGGTGGACGACGCGCAGGCGGTACGCGCCCGGTGCGTCGCCCGCGTCCCGATCGCCCGGCACCGTGCCCGCGAAGAGGCCGTCGCCCTCGTCGTGCAGCACCCAGGAGACGGGTCCGGCGATGACGGAGACGGCGCGCGCGTGCGGACGCAGGCAGCGCACGATCACTCCGTCGGGGCCCGGCCGGGCGCCCAGGACGGCGTGCGGATCGTGGTGCTCGCCGCGCAGCAGCCGGTCGCGGTCGTCCGGCTCCAGGGTGGGCGCGGGACATGCGCGGTGGACGGTGGTCGGGGCCACGTCGGCGACGGCCATCGGCGGAACTCCCTTGGCGAGGATGAGTGTTGAGTGATCAGGAGGTGCGGCACAGGCGCGCTACGGCCGCCATGGGAACGGTGATCCAGTCGGGGCGGTGGCCCGCCTCGTAGACGACCTCGTACACGGCCCGGTCCGCTTCGTGGGCGCGCAGCGTCACCGCGATGTCCTGCGGGTCGAACCGGCCGACCTCGGCGTACCCGGCGCAGAACGTGGCGCTGGTGCGCTCGGCCCATTCCGGTCGCGGCGCGTCGCCTATGTGGGCCGCGTAGTCGAAGGACCGAAGCATGCCCGCCACATCGCCGACGGGGGAGTGGTCGCCCCGCCGCTCCGCCAGCGGTTTCGCGGGCTCGCCCTCGAAGTCGACGATGTGCCAGTCGCCGCCGGCCCGCAGGACCTGCGCCAGATGGAGATCGCCGTGGATGCGCTGCAACGGCAGGTCGCCGTCGGCCTGCGCGAACTCTGCGTAGACGCGGGTGAGTTGCGGCACGTACGCGTGCAGTGCCGGTACGAGGGAGGCCGCGTGCCGCAGCCGGTGCGTCATCGCCCCCGCCAGCCGTACGGTGTGGTCCGCGGGGGCCGGTGCGACGGGGAACGCCTCGGACAGGGCCACGTGCAGTGCGGCCGTCGCGCGGCCCAGATCACGGGCCTCCGCGAGGAAGTCCGTACGCCCCAGGGCCGATTCACGGGCCAGCGTCCACCCGTCGGTCGCGTCGGTGAGGTAGGGCTGGACGACTCCCAGCGTCGCGAAGAACGGCGCGAACGTGTGGAACCAGGCCGTGGGAGCGAGGCCCCGGGCGTAGCCGTGCCGCGCCAGAACGGTCGGCACCTCCAGGTCGGGGTTGATGCCGGGCTGGACCCGCCGGAAGAGCTTCAGGATGAGCCGGTCGCCGTAGACGATCGAGGTGTTCGACTGCTCGACGTCCAGGACACGGGGTGCGAGGCCGCTCGGGACCGCCGTGCGCGGGAACGACTCGAAGCGCAGGTTCCCGAGGGTGCCGCCCCTGCGGACGCGGTCCAGGAGCGGCACTGTCGCACGGTGGTCGTGCACGGCGTCGTAGACCAGCAGCCTGTTCCCGGCGGGTCCCTCGACCTCGCCGATGACGTGGCGGCGCAACCGCGGCGGCACGTGCGTCGCCGCGCCCAGGAGCAACTGATAGTGCACGCAGTGCTGTTCGCCGCGGTGCCCGACCTCGACCAGCAGGTGGAAGCAGCCGGGCGTGAGTTCCGTGGCCGAGACCACGGCGAGGCTCGTGATCTTCTTGTCGCGGCCGGCGAACCAGCGCTGGTCGGGCATCCAGCGTGCCAGCAGCGCGGCGAGCCGGCCACGGATGACGGCGGGCTCGCTCAGCACGGCCGTGGCCGGGAGGGACGCGGCAGGGAGGGACGTGAGGGAGAGGGCCATGGCGGATCAGGTCCAATCGTGGTGAGCGACACGAGGGGTGAGGCAGGTGCCGCGCAGCCGGAACCAGTAGAAGCCGTGTCCCGCGAGAGTGAGCAGGTAGGGCAGCTCCCCGATCGCCGGGAACCGGACGCCGCCGATCAGCTCCACCGGGTGCCGGCCGTCGAAGACCCGCAGATCGAGCTCGGTGGGCTGGGCGAAGCGGGAGAAGTTGTGGACGCACAGGACCACGTCGTCCTTGTACTCGCGCAGGAAGGCCAGCACGGCGCCGTTCGAGGAGGAGAGTTCCTGGTACGAGCCGAGGCCGAACGCCGGGTTCTGCTTGCGGATCTCGATCATCCGGCGCGTCCAGTGCAGCAGCGAGGAGGGCGACGACATCGACGCCTCGACGTTGGTGACCTGATACCCGTAGACCGGGTCCATGATCGTGGGCAGGAACAGCCGCCCCGGATCACTGGACGAGAAGCCCGCGTTGCGGTCCGGGGTCCACTGCATCGGCGTGCGCACCGCGTCGCGGTCGCCGAGCCAGATGTTGTCGCCCATGCCGATCTCGTCGCCGTAGTAGAGGATCGGTGAGCCGGGCAGTGAGAGCAGCAGGGCGGTGAAGAGTTCGATCTGGTTGCGGTCGTTGTCGAGGAGTGGGGCCAGGCGGCGGCGGATGCCGATGTTGGCCCGCATCCGTGGGTCCTTGGCGTACTCCGCGTACATGTAGTCGCGTTCCTCGTCGGTGACCATTTCCAGGGTCAGCTCGTCGTGGTTGCGCAGGAAGATGCCCCATTGGCAGCCTGACGGGATCGCCGGGGTCTTGGCGAGGATCTCCGAGACGGGGTAGCGCGATTCGCGGCGTACGGCCATGAAGATGCGGGGCATGACGGGGAAGTGGAAGGCCATGTGGCATTCGTCGCCGCCGCTCTGGAACTCGCCGAAGTAGTCGACGACGTCCTCGGGCCACTGGTTGGCCTCGGCGAGGATGACGACGTCGGGGTACTGGGCGTCGATCTCCTTGCGGACCCGTTTGAGGAACCGGTGGGTGGCGGGCAGGTTCTCGCAGTTGGTGCCCTCCTCGGCATAGAGGTAGGGGACGGCGTCGAGGCGGAAGCCGTCGATGCCCAGGTCGAGCCAGAACCGCAGGGCGGCCAGGATCTCCTCCTGCACGGCCGGGTTCTCGTAGTTGAGGTCGGGCTGGTGGGAGAAGAAGCGGTGCCAGAAGTACTGCTTGCGTACCGGGTCGAAGGTCCAGTTGGAGGCCTCGGTGTCGACGAAGATGATCCGGGCGTCCTGGTACTGCTTGTCGTCGTCGGCCCAGACGTAGTAGTCGCCGTAGGGGCCCTCGGGGTCCGAGCGGGACTGTTGGAACCACTCGTGCTGATCGCTGGTGTGGTTCATCACGAAGTCGATGATCACCCGCATACCGCGCTGGTGCGCGGCGTCCACGAACTCCACAAAATCCGTCAGCTCGCCGAACTCCGGCAGCGCGGCGATGTGATTGGCGACGTCGTAACCACCGTCCTGCAACGGCGACTTGAAGAACGGCGGCAGCCAGATCGCGTCGATGCCGAGCCACTGGAGATAGTCCAGCTTCGCCGTGATGCCCTTCAGGTCGCCGATGCCGTCGCCGTTGCTGTCGTAGAACGAGCGGACCAGCGCTTCGTAGAAGACGGCCCGTTTGAACCAGTCCGGATCCCGCTGCCTGGTGGGAGCGAGCGGGTTCTGCATCGGTTCGTGCGTGGTCATGGTGATCTCCCTCCGTTGCCGCTTCCTCGCGGGTTCTGACAGAGCGAGCCGGTGCTCAGCCGACGGTGAAGACGTGTGCGGGCGACTCGCCCGGAACCAGGCGGACGTAGTTGGTGGCGCCCCAGGTGTAGGTGGCGCCGGTCAGCTCGTCGTGGACGCGGAACGGGGCGTCCGGAGCCACGTTCAGCCGCGCGTGGTCGAGCGACACCGTCGCCTCCTGGGTGTGGTGCGGGTCGAGGTTCACGACCACCAGAACCGTGTTCGTACCGCTGCGCTTGGAGTACACGATCACCTCGTCCTTGTCGGCGTGGTGGAAGTGCACGTCGCGCAGCTGCCGAAGGGCCGGACTGCGGCGCCGGACGTCGTTGAGCGCGGTGATCAGCGGAGCGATCGTCCGTCCCTCGCGCGCCGCCGACTCCCAGTCCCGCGGCCGTAGTTCGTACTTCTCGGAGTGCAGATACTCCTCGCTGCCGGGGCGCAGCGGAGTGTTCTCGCACAGCTCGTACCCGCTGTAGACGCCCCAGACGGGCGAGAGCGTCGCGGCCAGCACCGCCCGTAGTTCGAAGGCGGGACGGCCCCCGTGCTGCAAGAACTCGGGCAGGATGTCGGGCGTGTTCACGAAGAAGTTCGGCCGCATCACCGCCGCCGTGTCCCGCGCCAGTTCCCCGACGTAGTCGGTGAGTTCGCGTTTGGTGTTGCGCCAGGTGAAGTACGTGTACGACTGCTGGAAACCGGCCGCGGCGAGGGCCCGCATCATGGCCGGACGCGTGAACGCCTCCGCCAGGAAGACGACATCGGGGTCCGTGCGGTTGATGTCGGTGACGACCCGCTCCCAGAACACCACCGGCTTGGTGTGCGGATTGTCCACCCGGAAGATGCGGACTCCGTGCGCCATCCAGTGTCGCAGGATCCGCGTCGTCTCCGCCACGAGGCCGGGCAAATCCCGGTCGAAGGCGATCGGGTAGATGTCCTGGTACTTCTTCGGCGGGTTCTCCGCGTACGCGATCGATCCGTCGGGACGCTGCCGGAACCACTCCGGACGCTTGTCCACCCAGGGGTGATCGGGGGAGCACTGCAACGCGAAGTCGAGGGCGATCTCCAGGCCCAGCCCGCGGGCCCGCGCCACGAACGCGTCGAAGTCCTCCAGCGTCCCCAGCTCCGGGTGCACCGCGTCGTGCCCGCCCTCCGGCGAACCGACCGCCCAGGGCACCCCCACATCGTGCGGGCCCGCCGACAGCGCGTTGTCGCGACCCTTGCGGAACGTGGTCCCGATCGGGTGGATCGGCGGGAGGTACACCACGTCGAAACCCATCTCCGCGATCGCCGGAAGCCGCCGCGCCGCCGTCGCGAACGTCCCGCTGACCGGCGGCTTCCCCGGCTCCAGGACCGCACCCTCGGAGCGCGGGAAGAACTCGTACCAGGAGCCGTACAAGGCTCGTTCCCGCTCCACGAGCAGCGGCAGGGGCGCGCTCTCGGTGAGGCGCTCGCGCACGGGGTGCGACTCCAGGACGGCGCGGACCTCCGGCGCCGTGGTCGCCGACAGCCGGTCCGCGGCCTCGCGACCGCCGTCGCACAGCGCGGCCAGGGCGGCGCGCAGGACCGCTTCGGCCGGGGCGTCACCGGACACTTCGGCGAGAACCCGTTCCAGGAGGAGGGCGCCTTCCTCGAGCGTCAGGTCGATGTCGGCTCCTGCCGCCACCTTCAGGGCTGCGTCCCGCTGCCATGTCGCCACGGGATCGCACCACGCCTCCACGAGGAAGCTCCACCGGCCGGGCGCGGACGCGGTGACGTCGGCGCTCCACCGGTCCTCGCCCGGCCGGGTCTCGCGCATCGTGCGGCACTGGGCGGCACGGCCGTCGGGAGCGCGCAGCACGGCTCGCGCCCGCACGATCGCCGAACCCTCGACGAACACCGTGGCCGTGACCGGGAACGTCTCGCCGGCCACTGCCTTCGCCGTGCCCAGGCCCCCCTCGACGTGGGGCCCTACCCGCTCGATCGAGACGGGCACCTGCTGCTGCACCGCTGCCATCGGTCTCACCTCTTGCGCTGTGCGTCCCGGCCGGAGCTGTCCCGGCCTGGATCACACGAGAGTCGTCGCCGCGATCCGCTCGTGCCGTGCCGCCGCCCGCAGTCGACGTTCCGCCGTCGCCGCGGCCTCCCGGCCGCACCGTTCGCCGGTCACGGCGCACAACGCCGCGACCGCGAGCCCGAACCGCGCGCGGACCGCGGCATCGGCGGGGGCGGCGAGGAAACGCCTCTGCCACCGGCGGTAGCGCCGCAGACTCGGCCCGATGTCCACGTCGGAATGCGATGCGTCCATGGCACCCGTCGACCTCCTGGACCCCGCACCGGCGGACCCGGAGAGCCCGAACACCGTGTGCGGAGAGGAAGCGGCCGGTCACACCCGGCGGCTCCTCCACCATCGTGCGGGGCGAATCGCCATCCGTCCTGTTGAGCCGAGTGTCACGGCGCGATCACTCTCGTGTTGCACGAATGGAGTAGCGGGGCGAGGCTGAATGACGACTCTCGAAGAAGCGGTGCTCACGCTCCGTGCGCACGGCCCCGTCGTGACGACGGGCGCGAGCTCCGCTGTGAGGAGCAGACACCATGAACCGGACAGTGCCCCGCTACTACCACGTAGAGGTCGACGCAGCGCCGGAACGCGTCGGCCAGGTGCAGCGCATCGTCGGCGCGCACCTTCGGTACTGGGGGCTGGAGAAACTGGCGACGCCCGCGACCCGGGGGCTCGGACTGCTGATGGAAGCCGCCGACGGCGAGGCCGTGATGACCGTCGAGACGTGGTGGACCGGTCAGCATCTGATCACCGCCGTCTCGCACCAGGACGCCGTCCGGGCCGGGCGCGCCGACGCCGCCCTGGAGTGCCTGAGCCGCGTCGCCGCGCTCAGCGACGGCTGGGGCAGCTGCACCGCGCACGCCCGGCGCATCAGCTGGTTCTCGCTGCGCAGCCGCAACGGTGACCGCGAACCGCTCGCCCACAAGCGTCCCGTCCCGTCGACGGACGCCACCCGGCCGGTGCCGCGCGCCGAGGTGCCGACGGGCGGGGCCGCGCTGCCGCGGACGGTCGAGGCCGCTTCGTGACGGCAGGCCTGCGTCCGGGCCGCCCCTACCCGCTGGGGGCGGCCTACGACGGTCACGGGACGAACTTCGCCCTGTTCAGCTCGGTCGCCGAACAGGTCGACCTGATCCTGGTCGACGCCGACGGCTCCGAGCGGACGGTGACGCTCCCCGACGTGGACGGATTCGTCTGGCACGGCTACCTGCCGGACATCGGCCCGGGGCAGCGCTACGGCTACCGCGTGCACGGCCCCTGGCAGCCCGCGTCCGGAGACCGCTGCGACGCCTCGGCCTTCCTCCTCGACCCCTACGCGCGCGCCGTCCACGAACAGGACCGGCACGACGCCGGTTTCGCCCAGGGGCTGTGCGGAGTCGTCGTCGACCCGGCCTTCGACTGGGAGACGGACGAGCCCCCGCGGCACGCCTACACCGACTCCGTCATCTACGAAGCACATGTGCGCGGCCTGACCCGCACCCACCCGGGCGTGCCCGAGGAGCTGCGCGGCACCTACGCCGGTCTGGCGAGCGAGGCGGTCCTGGACCATCTGACCTCCCTGAAGGCGACCGCGGTCGAACTGATGCCGATCCACCAGTTCGTCCAGGACGGCTTCCTCCTGGACCGGGGCCTGTCCAACTACTGGGGCTACAACACGATCGGTTTCTTCGCGCCCCACCACGCCTACGCCGCGACCGGCACGCTCGGCCAGCAGGTCGACGAGTTCAAGGGCATGGTCAAGGCCCTGCACGCGGCCGGCCTCGAAGTGATCCTCGACGTCGTCTACAACCACACGGCCGAAGGGAACGAGAAGGGGCCCACGCTCTCCTTCCGGGGCATCGACAACGCCTCGTACTACCGTCTGGCCGACGACGACTTCAGCCGTTACTACGACACCACGGGCACCGGCAACAGCCTGCTGATGCGCCACCCCAACGTCCTTCAGCTGATCATGGACTCGCTCCGGTACTGGGTGACCGAATGCCATGTCGACGGCTTCCGTTTCGACCTCGCGGCCACCCTGGCGCGGCAGTTCCACGAGGTGGACCGGCTCTCCGCCTTCTTCGACCTCATCCAGCAGGACCCCGTCATCAGCCGGGTGAAACTGATCGCCGAGCCGTGGGACGTCGGCGACGGCGGCTACCAGGTCGGCAACTTCCCTCCCCTGTGGTCCGAGTGGAACGGCAAGTACCGCGACAGCGTGCGGGACTTCTGGTGCGCCCGCGCACGCTCCCTTCCCGAGTTCGCCTCCCGCCTCACCGGCTCCGCCGACCTCTACCAGCACGACCGGCGCAGGCCGCGCGCGAGCGTCAACTTCATCACCGCGCACGACGGGTTCACCCTGCGTGACCTGGTCAGTTACAACACCAAGCACAACGAGGCCAACGGCGAGGACAACCGCGACGGCGAGAGCGACAACCGGTCCTGGAACTGCGGCGTCGAAGGCCCCACCGACGCTCCGGACGTACGGGCGCTGCGGGCCCGGCAACAGCGGAACTTCCTGGCGACGCTCATGCTGTCGCAGGGCATCCCGATGCTCAGCCACGGCGACGAACTCGGCCGCACTCAGTCCGGCAACAACAACGCCTACTGCCAGGACAACGAACTTACGTGGATCGACTGGGAGTTGACGGACGAGGACACGTCCCTGCTCGACTTCACGCGGCAGCTCGGCGCCCTGCGCACGGCCCACCCCGTCCTGCGCCGACGCCGCTTCTTCTGGGGCGAGAGCGCACAGCACGACGAGGGACGCCTCCCGGACCTCGTCTGGCTGCGCCCCGACGGCGCCGAGATGACCCCCAAGGACTGGCGGTGGCCCGACGCCCACGCCCTCGCCGTCTTCCTCAACGGCGACGCGATCACCGAACCCGACCCTCTCGGCGACCCGGTCGTGGACGACTCCTTCCTGATGCTGTTCAACTGCTACTGGGAGCCCATGGAGTTCCGGCTGCCCGACACGTCGTACGGAACGGTGTGGACGACCCTCATCGACACCGCGGAGCCGTCCGGCGACCTCGACGAGAAGGAACACAAGGCCGGCACGCGGCTCACGGTCGAGTCCCGCACGCTGGTCGTCCTCTCGCGGCCGCCGACGCGGAGGATCACGGAGGGCGAGTCCTGACGCGGTGGTGGATCCAGGACGCTGCGCCGGGCCCTCTGCGAGTGGCGTGTCAGTGCCCGTGGTGGGCGAAGGCCGCCCAGATGCGGGGTGAGGTGAAAGGGCGGTCGGGGGTCTCGACGGCGATGCCGCGCAAGGCGGCGGGGACCGTGCGGTGCGGGTCGAGCATCCACAGTTGCGCCGCACGCAGGGCGTCCGCGGGGGAGCCGGCGGCCTCCGGCGCCTCGGCGTGCCCGTGCCCGGAGAGGTAGTGGTGGAACATGTACATCAGGATCGAGGTGCGGCGGTCGTCCACCACCGACCAGCGTGAGCCGACCACAGAGGCGGCCCCGGCGCTGAGCAACGCCGTCGACAGAGTCAGGGCCTCGTCGTGGGCGGACAGCGTCAGATCGCTGACGCAGTTGGCCAGCACGACGAGACCCCCGGGAGCCCGCGGATCGCGCGCCGCCGTCAGCAGTTCGGCGATGGCCAGGCGGTGGCCGGCGCTGAGGTCGAGGCGGGACTCCGCGGGCGTGGCACCGGGCGTCGCATGGCAGTTGACGTGGCAGACGGCGACGCCGGCGGCATCCCGGACGGGCCGGCCCGGCAGCAGCAGCCGCACCGTGTCGGCGGTGGCGGGCACCGGGGCCGGGCCGGTCCACGGGCCGTCGCGCTCGGCGAGCCAGCCCACCGCACCGGTCACCGTGGCCCGCGGGTAGAACGCCGACCGGATCAGCCGCGCCTCCTCGTGCATGACCGACGAGCCGCCCGGGTCGACGACGAACGCGTGGCGCCCGTCCCACGGCAGCCGGTGCCGCGCCGCGGCCTCGGTGAGCTGCCGGGCCGTGGCGCACTGCGAGAGCACGGCCGACCGGGCCGCGTAGTCGGGTCCTTGCGGACCGGCCACCCGCGCGGCCTGCCACGGCACCACGCCGAGCAGCCCGACCGGCGCCAGCACCAGACGCGGCAGTCGCCCGGGCCACCGCTCCCGCGCCCACCTGAGCACGTCGGTCATCACCACCTCGCCGGCCCACGTACAGACCGCCTCCAGCGCCGTGCCCCAGCGCTCCTGCGCCTCCCGGGCCCGCTGCTCGGCCCGGTCCCGGACACTGTGCTGGAGCGGCGTGTCGTGCGGCCCCGGCGGAGCCGGTACGTTCAGCACCGCCGCCTGGAAGGTGTTCAGCGCGTCGTCGTACTCGGTCAGCGGCCGCCCGCCCGCGGTGTTCAGCGCGCGCAGCGGCAGCGGCTCGACCGCCCCGGTGGCGGTGACCAGCAGGGCGTACCCGGGACCGTCCTCGCCCGGCACCAGGTGCACGAGCGCGTCCGCCCCGACCGTGCGCAGCGCCCGGCCGACCTCGGCGGGGGTCGGCGCCGACAGCATCCGCGCCTCGGCCGCACCGCCCTCCAGCGCCTCCAGCACCTGGCGGCGCAACGCGCCCGGCCCGGCCTCCAGCCCCTTCCCGGTCGCCGCCATGTCCTCCCACGCGGCGGCCAGTTCGGGGCGCCCGGCGTCGCGCAGGAGCCCCGGGACGGTCGCCGAGACGGTGGCCGCGTTGAGGACCAGGCCGCGGCCCAGTTCGAGGGCGTCGAGCGCGGCGGCCGTCTCCCCGTCCTCCATGCACCAGCGGACCAGCCGCAGCATGTCCGGGCGCGCTGCCCGGGCGGTGACGAGGGCCCGCGCGGTGCCGGTCTGGAGGAGCACGGCGCGCCCGTGCGCGGCCAGCACCGACTTCGCGGCCTCCCGGGACCAGCGGCGCTGAGTGCCGTCCCCGGGCCCGTGGGCGCGGTGGGCCCGCGCCTGCGCGCGGCCGAGGACGATCAGGAATGCGTCCCCGGGCGCGGAGTTCAGCGCCATCCGGGCCTCGTGCAGGACGTCCACGGCACGCGTCAGATCCTCGCGCTGCCCGCTCCGGTCGAACCTGGCGAGCAACAGCCGGCCGATTCCGTACAGGCACCGCGACCGGCCGCCGTGGAAGCCCTGTTCGGCGTCGTCGAGCGCGCCGGACAGCAGCTCGATGCCCTGTTCCAGGCGCTCCGGCGCCCCTTCCGGGTGGGCGGAGAGGGCGAGCGCCGCGCGCAGCAGCAGCGCGGGCCGGTGGGCGCTCAGCGGCGGGCACGCACCGGCGGCCCCGACCACCTCACCGAGCGCGCGGTCCACCGCGTCCCGGTCACCCGCCGCGCGGGCCAGGTCGAGATCCAGCAGGCCGATCTCACTGCGTACGGCGGGCCTGCGAGGGTGGCCGTCCGGCAACCGGCTCAGTACCGCCTGCAGTTGTTCGGAGATCCGGCGCAACGCGGCGGCGCGCGCCCCCTTGCTGCCGTGCTGCTGCCCGCGGACCGCCAGCAGCGCGGCGACGGCCGCCGCCGCGGCGAGTCCGGCGTGGAATTCCCCGGCGGCCGGCGGCGCCGGTTCCACCAGCGTGGCGCCCAGCCGCCGCAGCCCGGTGGCCTCCGCGTACCGGCGCAGCAGCGGTACGAGTCCGGGGTGCTCGCCGCGTTCGGTGACCCGCTTGAGCAGTACGGCATAGGTCTCGCGTGCCGACTCCAGGTCCATCCGGTCGCCCAGCAGGGTGTACCGGTCCAGGAGCATCCCGGCACGCAGGGCCGTCAGGGCGGTGCCGAGCGGTTCGACGGAGTCCGCCGCGCCGATGGCCACCCGCGCGTCGGCGATGGCCCGTGTCAGGTCCTCGGTCTCCCGTTCGTGGATCCAGCGGTCGTATCGCGCGAGGGCGCCGATCCCGGCGGCGACGGCGAGCCCGACCGGATCACCGGCGGCGGCCCGGCCCTCCTCCGCGAGCTCCGCCACGCGTCCGACCGGCTCGGTGAAGGGGTACGGCGACCCGTCGCCCGGCAGTACGGCCGCGATCCGCAGTGCCTCGGCGGTCTCCTGGTCGTCGAAGGCGGCTCCGGGCTCCGCCCCGCGGGCGGGACCGGGGTCGTCGGCGGGTGACGGCGTCCGGGACGGAACGTCCCGCGCGGCGCCCGGCGCCCGGCCGAACAGCTCTCTCAGCAGCCTGGCCGCTCCGGAGTTCTGCGCGCGCAACATGGCGCCGAGCCGATGCAGCTCGCTTCCCGGAGGCACCTCCGAGGCGACGGTGTCGAGCAACTGTGTGACGCGGGCCCGCTCCCGGGGCCCGGCCAGGTCCCGGCCGGCCAGCTCCGTGCCGAACGCGGCGGCGATCAGGCTCAGGAGGACCCGGGGGAACGGTTCGTCGATCCCCGCGAGCAGCAGCGTGTCCAGCCGGTCCCACCACGTGCGGCAGTACGCGTCGGTGAGCGGCTCCCCGCGGATCAGCTCGACCATCAGCTGGATGAAGGCATAGGCGAAGGACTCAGGCCCCGGCCCGCGGGCGGCAGCCGACCGCAGGAGCTGTTCCAGCAGTTGCAGGCCTTCCTCGAGGCTGGGGTGGCGGCTGACGTCCGGCATGGGCGGCGTGGTGGGGCGGCCGGGTCCCTCGGGCGGTGCGAACGGAGTCCCGGCCCAGACGGAGTGCATGAGGGCCTGGACGACGAAGAACTCGTACTCCTCCATCGGCACACCGGAGGTGGCGGCCCGCCCGAGGACCAGCCGGATCCAGCGCAGCGCCTCCCGCAGAACCGCTGGATCGCCGTGCGGCAGGACGAGCAGGTGGTCCATCAGCAGACAGACGCTGAGCGCCTGTGCGCCCGCCACGTACATCTCATCCTGGTAGTGGTGGAGGCCAATACCCTCGCGGAGGAGCTCGATCGCGCGCGTGGAGTCCTCGCGCGCGCCGGGTGCCAGCGTCGCCAGGGCGAGCCCGGCGTCGGGGACCATCACCTTCATCAGGTGTTCGGACTGCCGGTAGAGATGGGGGCCGACCCTGCGCCGCACGCGCTCGGACAGCGCCAGACCGACCCTGAGACAGATGAGCCCGCGCGCCTCGTCGTCGGCGGGGACGATGTCGACCAACTCCGTGCCGTGCCGCACCAGACGGTCGATACGGCCGTCCTCGTCGTCGGTGCGCAGCCAGGCGCTGAGCAGTTCGACCAGGCTGTTGAGGCAGAGGAACCGCTCCTCGTCCCGGTCGGACGCCGACTCGCCGGGCGGGACCGGGCCGCGCAGCTCCGTCACGACCCGCTCGAACTGGTCGGCGGCCTCCCGCAGATCCGCCTGCGGGTCGTAGGCGCCGATGCGCACGGCGTGGGCCGGCGTCGCGCCCGCACCCGTTCCCGCGCCGGCCGCCTCCGCCTGGTCCACGAGCAGCAGGGCAAGGTCCACGCGCGCGCCGCGGACGTCCCGGGGAGCTGTTCCCGGATGCGCGATCTGCCGACGGTAGTGGTCCAGGAGCGCTGCCGCGTTCTCCGCGGATCGGTCATGGCCGTGCCGGTCCCGGGCGAAGAGCGTGGCAAGCTCCAGCGCCATGGCACCGTCCTCACCCGGGGCGTCGGCCAGCGCCAGCAGAGGCCCGATCAGCGCACCCAGCTCCTCCGGCGGCGGCGACGCCATATCGCAGCGTTCGTCGTGGTCGGTGAAGCGCACCATCGCCAGGTTGCGGGTCACGAGCGGTTCGGGACCCTCCTCGGTGGCGCCGCCCAGCTCGTACGCCTCCTGGAGATGCGTCAGCGCGGCGGCGCGGTCCGACAGGCGTTCCCGCGTGTCGACGGCGGGGAGCCGTGAGCGGTCGGCCAGCGCCACCCCGAGCATGGAGTGAAGGACTTCGAGGTCGTCCCCGTCGGGCGTGTGAGGTCCGGCCAGCGCCTCGGTCAGCAACGCCACGAGCCGGTCCCGATCCTCCGGCCGGACGTCGTCGGGCGGCACCTGCGCATACCGCTCCCACAGCAGGCCGGCCAACTCCCAGCGCGACATCGCCGCGTGGTACGCGGTCCACATGTCCGGGTCGTCGGTCGCGGTCGCCGGATCGGTGCTGCCCGCGGGCGGATCCCAGCGCGGAGCCGGTGCCAGCGCGACGCCGTAGAACCGTGCGGCGTCGTCCAACATGCCCTTTTCGGAGCTGAGTTGAGCGGCGCGGGCGGACAGCAGGGCGGTCCAGCGGTGGAAGGCGCTGCCGGGAGGGGTCGTGGCCAGTACTCCGGCCAGCAGGGTCAGCGCCTCGGAGACGTCCGAGGCGATCGCCGGTTCGGACGCGTCACCGTCCACGCACCGGTCGATGAGGTGCTGGGACAGGTCCAGGGCGGCGGTGATCTGCTCCGTCGAGCCCATGGCCATGTGTGTGGCGAGCCACCGCAACGACGCGAAGACGTCGTCCGGTTCGCCCCTCGTCACGGTCACCGGGCCGTGCCGGCCGCGCGGGCCCGCCTCGGCGCACATCCGTGGGTCACGACGGGCATACGGCACCTCCGGAAACATGTCGGGCCCGAACGGGAAAGCCACGCTATCCGACCCCGATGCTTTTGACGACAGCTTCTCAACTCAGTGCAAAAACAAAGCCCGTTGATTTCGCCGATGGGGAGTTCTCGACAACTGCCGTCGGTACGCTCGCAGTGCGGCCCCGAAAAACCGAGTCCGGGACTGAGGAGGAGCACATGGATGCGAACGACCTGTCGATCCTCGCCGCTCTCTTGAACGATTTCGACGGTGTGCGGAACCTTCTGAGCGAGGCCGACCGCGGGGAACTGGACCGGCTGCTCGCCATCTTCGCCGACGGCCTCGACGAGCAGGGTGCCGAGGCCGTCGGCTCGGCGATCGCCCTGCATCTGATGAGCAGGCTGCCGAGCGGCGAGCAGCAGAGGCTGCGGCTGCACGCTCCCACGGCCGAGCCGGATCGCAGCGTGCTGCAGGCGCTGGCGTTCACCTACGGCTACCGGAGGCCGGACACCGGGCCGCCGGTGGAGGAACCGCCTGAGTCGTCCGCCGGGGACAGCCCGTGGGAGCGGATCAGGAACCGGCTGCTGTCCGAGGCGTCGCTCTCCGAGGAGCAGGTGGAACTGCTCCTCGGACAGGACCCGTGGCACAGGCACCTGATCCGGCTCACCGATGCCTCGGGTGAAGTACGGCTGCCGAACTTCCAGTTCGGCCCGGACGGGACGCCGCTGCCCGTGGTGCTCTCGATCAACGAGGAGCTGCGGGCGGACGTGGACCCGTGGGGCGTCGCGGACTGGTGGCTCGGCCGCAACCACTGGCTGGACACCCCGCCGGCGCGTGCGCTGGGCCGGGTACCGGACGACGAACTGATCGCCGTGGCACGAACGGTGGGCGAGGGGTACTGATGGGACGAGGTCAAGGTCTGCCGGAGAAGACCCACCGGACACCGGAGTCGCTGGTGCTGCCGCGGGGCACCCGGCTCTTCAGGGTCCACCGGCGCACGTACTCGCCCGCGCAGTTCAACCCGACCCTGTGCGACCCGCACTTCGGCGGTTCGCGCTTCGACGGCACCGAGAACGACCCGTACGGCTATCTCTACGCGGCACCGCGCGTGGAGACGGCGCTGGCCGAGACCATCCTGCGCGACCTGCCGTTCGACGACGAGGGCAATCCGCGGGTGCTGCCGTACAGGGCCCTGGTGGGCCGCTGCGTGACGGAGCTCGAACTCCGCACGGAGGTACGGCTGGTGTCGCTGATGGACGAACCCGCGCGGGTCGCCGTGCGGCAGGACGCCTGGCTGGTGCACGCTGAGGCGCCGGAGTACCCGTTCACCCGCCGCTGGGGCCACTGGATCCGGTCGCAGGCCACGTGGGCGCAGGGCCTGGCCTGGCCGTCCAAGCGGGACGGGCCGTACCCCGCGATCGTCCTGTTCGCCGACCGGCTGGGCCAGCCCGGTCCGGCACGGACCCCGTGCGGGGCGGACGGCGAGGCGCCGCCGGAACGTCTGCCGCAGCGGGCCGAGGTGCTGCGACGGCTGCCGAAGCCGTCGATCGACCTCGACGACGAGGCGGGCGTGCACTGGCTGGAACAGACGCTGTACCGCTACGACGTCCACGTGGGCGCGCCGCCCGGGGTCCTCGGCGGGCCGTGACCGGTCGAGAACCGGGTGCGAGCCGGTCGCACTTCGGGCACAAGGCGTTTCCGGGTTTCTGAGGCCCTTCACCGATGGCATCATCAGATGCGACGGACCCGGAATGGACGGAGGGATTCCACCGCCGCCCCACTGGGTTATGCATTCGCCTCACGCGTACGTGCCTTTGGCCTTTCAGCCCTCCTTTTCTCGCGCGCCTGCGATGCGATGAATTCGCAAGCGCTTTCCCGGGAATGGCGGAAGGCGAATGATGGGTCAGTGTGCGCCGGGCGCCGCCGCGATCCGCTCCAGGACCGCGTCGAGTTCGGCGCGGGACCACCACGCGCCGTCCCGCATCACGCCCGCGATCGTGTGGAGGGCGGTGTGGTCGAGGAGGGGATCCTCGTCCAGTAGCACCAGGTCGGCGGGGAGCCCGGGAGCCACACGGCCGAAGGCGCCCTCCTCGCCGAGGAAGCGGGCCGCCCCGCTCGTCGCCGTCCGGAGGATGGTCAGCGGGTCCAGGCCCGCCTCGGCGAGCAGGTCGAACTCGTCGTGCAGGGCGAAGCCGGGGATGACACCGGCCGCCCCGCACGCGTCGGACCCGGCCACCATCGGGACGCCCGCGTCGGCGAAGGTCTTCGTCATCCGCAGCTGCGCCGTCCAGTGCCCGCGCAGGGCGCGGCGCGTCGTGTCGGGCAGCGTCGCGAACTTCTTCGCCGACCTGTCCCAGGTCCGCAGGTCGCCGGGGTGCATGTAGCGGCGCCGGGGGTCCGCGGTGTGCTCGGGCGCGTCGCCGAACTGCTGGGTGTGGACGCGGATCAGCGTCGGGCACTGCCACGTGCCGTGCTCGACGAACAGAGCGGCGAGCTCCTCGGCCTTGTCCTGGTCGTACGTGCCGTCGGCCAACTCGTAGGCCTGCGCTTCCTGTTCGGAGGTGCGGGTCGCCGGGTTCGTGACGACACCCCGGATCAGCCTCCTGACGAGCCTCTCGGTGCCGGGGAGGCGGACCTTGGGCAGCGGAGGCATCCGGCCTGCGGTGTGCGCGGCCCGTACGTCGGCCTCGCGCGTGGACGCGGCGGCGAACACGGTGACGCCCGGGCCGAGGTGCTCGATCGACCACGTGCCGCCGCGGGCGGCGTCGCGAGGATCGAGGTCGGGCGGCAGGTGCCCGCCGAACCGGATGCCGAGCCGGTTCGCCTCGCCGAGAGCGGCCATGAACGTCCGGGCGGTCGTCATGGCGGCCTTCACGAAGTCGGCGCCGTCCCGGTGCTGTTCGCGTACGGTGCGTACGGCGTCCTCGACGCGGCTCGCGTTCAGCGGGGTCAGCAGGTCGCCCGCGGTCGCCATGAGCGCGGGCGCACCCGTCGGCCGCGGCAGCCGGTCCTCGCGACGGGCCGTCAGCAGGTCCCTGCTGCCCGACATCTGGCGGAAGCCGACGACACCGTTCGCCAGCATGAGCGCGTAGGTGCCGTCCACGTCGTCGGGGGTGTTCAGGGCGTGCATGTGCATGTCCATGAAGCCCGGCACCAGGAACCGGCCGCGGCCCTCGATCACCTGCGCCCCGGCCCCGGCATCCGTCGCCGACGCGACCGAGACGATCCTGCCCGCGTCGACCACCACGTCCGCCCCGGACATCGCGCTTCCCTCGACCGGGTCGACGACGATGACGTTCCTGATCACCGTACGGCCGTGCACCGCCGACGGCTCGACGTACCTGCTCACGTGCCTCTCCCTGCCCTGCTCGTCGTTGCTGGTCGTCATGGGTACGGCCCGGCCGGGCCGGTACGGTCACGTCGCGACGGGCGCGGACTCGGCCGCGAAGAGCCGCCGTGCGTTGCGGGTGGTCAGGTCCCGCCAGGTGTCGGTGCCGGACGGCTGGGCCGCGGCATCCACCGACGCGACCTGCTCCAGCGCGGCGGACGAGGGCGTCCAGCAGTAGTCGCTGCCGTAGAGGAGACGGTCGGTGCCGAACGCCGCGTCGAGGGCCGGGATCTGACGCGGGAACGGGGTACCGGCCATGTCGTACCAGAGGGCGCCGAGTTGCTCCCGCGCCGTCGGCCCGTCCGCGGGGCCGCCGCCGAAGTGCGTACGGAAGAGTTCCATCCGGTCGGCGAGCAGGGGCAGGGCGCCGCCGCCGTGGGTGAGGATCCAGCGGATGTCCGGGGTGCGGGCCAGGACGCCGTTGAACAGCAGGTCGCCGGCCGCGCGGGCGGTGTCGAAGAGGAACTCCAGCATCGGGCGGGGGCGGCCGAGCGCCAGCTCGTCGGCGTGCCGCGGCGACGTCGGGTGGACGAAGACGAGGACGCCGCGGCGGTTCAGCTCCTGCCAGAGCGGCTCCAGGCGCGAGTCGCCCGGGTACATGCCGTGGTGATTGGTCTCCACGGCGACACCGTCGGCGCCCAGCACGTCCAGCGCGTACGAGGCCTCAGCCAGCGCCCCCTCGACATCGGGCAGCGGCAGCGACGCGAACAGCCCGAACCGGTCCGGGTGCTCGTCGCGGACCTGGGCGCCGAACTCGTTCACCTCACGGGCCAGGGCACGGGCCGCGGTGTCGTCCCCGAAGTGCACGCCGGGCGAGGAGACCGACAGGTACGACTTGGTGATGCCGCCTCGGTCCATCAGGTCGAGGTGCTGCTCCGGGCTCCACTCGGGCCACCCCGGCATCCCGTCCGGATGCTCGATGCCCGCAGCCCGCGCCTCGGCGACATAGCGGTCCGTGACGAAGTGCGCGTGGACGTCCACGAGGCCGGTGGGGCCGGAAGCACCGGATGAGGTGGGGGATTCGGTCCGTCCGGACGGGGTCATGGTGCGCTCCTCGATCAGTGTCCACATGCTCGTACTCTGCGAATCTAGGAGTGACGACCACTGATCCGCATGGGCTGTGCCGATGAATGAAACACCGGAAGGGACGGCGGAAGAGCCGTTCGAAGACAGGGGCACCACGGACGGCCCGCGCCGCCGCGGGGGCAGACCCGCCGTGGGTCAGCCGGTCATCGACCGGGCGTTCGCCCTCCTGGGCGCCTTCGACAGTGACCATCGCGCGCTGCCCCTGGCCGGACTCGCCCGGCGCAGCGGCATCCCCCGCTCCACGGCCCTGCGCCTGGCACGCGCCCTGGTGCAGGTGGGAGCGCTGGAACGGCTGGACGACGGGCGATTCGTCGTGGGGCTGCGCCTCCTGGAGACCGCCTCCCTGGCGCCGCGCGGCCATGGGCTGCGCGCCGTCGCCATGCCGTACATGGAGGACCTCTTCCACGTCACCCGTCAGCACGTGCTCCTCGCGGTGCGCGACCACGAGGAGGCCCTGCTCGTCGAGCGGCTGTCGGCCCTCGACGCGGGACCCGTGAGCTACCGCGTGGGCGGACGCCTGCCGCTGACGGGCACCGGTGTCGGCCTGGTCCTGCTCGCCTTCGCCCCGATCGGCGTCCAGGAGCACCTGATCGACTCCTACGGGCCCGCCGGAGGGCACGACGACATCCGTACGCCGGACGACCTGCGGCGCCTGCTCGCCGAGGCGCGCCGCGGTGACTACGTGCACGGTCGGCAGAGCCGGCCGTGGCCGGTGAGCACCGTGGCCGCGCCGGTGCGCGACGGCCCGGACGTGGTGGCCGCGCTGTCGGTGGTGGCCCCCAGCAGCGGGTTCGGCGACGCGGGGTACGGGCCTGCGGTACGGGCGACGGCCCGCGCGATCTCCCGCGCGCTGAGCGGCGACGGACGGCCGTCGGCGAGCGGCCGGTGAGAGCGGGTCCCGTACGGCGCGGCCGCCCACCGGCTCGTCGGTCCGGGCGTCGGTGGCGACGGAGGTGGCGGGACGCGGATGGTCCCGACGGTCCTGTCGTCACCGGGCGCGGACGGGGCGGCCCGCCCGCTTGTACGTGCGCATCAGAAGGGCCGTCTGCACCTCCCGCACACCGTCGAGTCCCGAGAACGTCCGGGCGTGGAACGCGTCCATGTCCGCCGTCGTGGCGTGACTGCTGTAACCGAGGACGTTGTCGCTCCCCGTGGTGACGACGAGGTGCCGGATCGAAGGCTCGTGGGCGAGGCGGCGCAGCACGGTGTCGAGATGGGCGTGTTCGACGCGGAGCCGGAAGCGCGCCTCCACCGGGTGACCGAGGACGCCCGGCTCCGCGAACAGGCGCAGCTGGAACACGTGCGACGCCATGAGCCGGTTGAGCCGGCGCCGCACGGTGGACTCGCCGAGGTTCAGCCGGAGCGCCAGGTTGGTCATCGGCATCCGGGCGTCCTCGGCCAGCAGGTCCACCAGCTCCCGGTCGATATCGTCCACGGGGAGCGGGGGCGGCGGCCGTAGCCCGTCCATCGCCAGCCGGCGCATGTACGTCGGCTCCGTCGCGTACGGCGTCCAGTCGACCGCGGTGAGCAGTAGCCGCAGCACCAGCGCGGAGTGGATGTCGAGCACGCCCGGCATGCCGCCGATCGTCCGGTCGATCAGATCGATCAGCTCGGCCCCGTCGGCGACCTCCATCTCCGCGAGGACCACCAGATCGCCCGTGGCCACCTCGACCGAGCGGGCGTCCGCCCGGACGGCGATGGCGCGGGCCACTTCCTCCAGCCGCCCGGGAGCGCAGCGCACGGCAAGTTCGACGACCAGACCCTCGGCGAGGTGCTCGCCGACCAGCGCGGCGATGAACCGCACCCGCCCTGTCCTGAGCATCCGTTCGAGCCGCCGGGCCACCGTCCGCTCGTGCAGGCCCACCCGCTCGCCGGCGTCGGCGAACGAGGCGCGGGGGCGCTGGGAGAGGTACTGGAGGATCGCCAGATCCGGGCCGTCGAAGGACGACGGTCCGGAGGGATCGTTTTCCGCCATCACTGCCTCTCTCCTGCCCGAAAGCGCCAGTAAAGACGTCAGGATGCCTGGTTCAGGCTTTCTCCGGGGCGGATCTTGCCGGGATCCGAGGGTGACCCGCAGATTACCGGACAGCATCCACCAGCCGACCTTCGGCCGTCAGCAGAGGTACCGCCCATGCCTGAGGCAGTCACGAGACCGTCGCCCAGCACCACCCCGCGGAACCGCCCGGTGCCCGTGTCCACCACGGCGCTCGTGGTCTCGATCGTGCTCGTCGAGCTCTCCAGCGGTATCACCCAGGGATTCCTGGCGCCGGTGCTGCGCAGCCTGACCGACGTCCTGCACGTCACCGCGGCGGATCTGAACTGGATCAGCATCGCCAACCTGATGGCGTCCGTCGCCTTCACCCCGCTGCTCTCCCGGCTCGGCGACCTGCACGGACACCGCCGCGTCCTGCGATGGAACATCGCCGTCGTCCTCGCGGGATCCGTCGTCGTCGGCCTCGCGGGCTCGTTTCAGACTTTGCTCGTCGGCCAGATCCTCCAAGGAGCTTTCGCGGGCTTCTTCCCGCTGCTGGTCGGGATCCTGCGCAACCGCAGTGATGCCGAGCGGAGCAGGAACGCCATCGGCACGATGGTGGCCGCGCTCGTGGGCGGCATCTGCGTCGGCGGCGTCGCCAGCGGCCTGGTCGCGCACTACGTCGACACTCCGACGGCGGCGCTGTGGGTGCCGACGGCGGCCGTCGGTGTGGCGTTCCTGGTCACCTGGCCCCTCCTGCCCGAGACGACGGAGCGTCCGGGCGGCCGCCTCGACGTCCGCGGCGGCGTGCTGTTGTGCGTCGGCCTCGTCGCGATCATGCTCGGACTCGGACAGGGCGGCATGCCGGGCTGGGCGTGGACCTCGCCGCGGACCCTCGCCTGTCTGGCCGGCGGCGCTTTCGTCACCGCCGTGTGGGCCCTGGTGGAACTGCGCTCGCCGGACCCGATGATCGACGTCCGGCTGTTCCGCCGCCGCAACGTGTCCGTCGTCGCGGTGGTCACCACGACCTTCTCGTTCTGCATGATCGGCCTCCAGGTGGCCGGCGCCGTCTTCATGGGCACGCCGAAGGAGAGCGTCGGCTACGGGCTCGGCCTGTCACCGCTGCAGATCGCCTTCGCGATGATCCCGTCGATGGCCGCGACCGGGCTCGCCGCACTGGTCGCCCCCAAGCTGGCCGGGCGCATCGGTGACCGGGCCACCCTCGTCACCGGATCCCTCCTGATGGCGGCGGGCTACCTGCTCACCCTGGTCCTCCACGGCTCCGTCGCCCCGTACCTGGTCTGCCAGGCCGTGGCGGGTCTCGGAGCCGGTGTGCTCCAGCAGTCCACCCGCACGCTCGCCGTCGAGTCGGTCCCGAAGGAGCAGACCGCCGTCGGCTCCGGCATCAACGAACTGCTCATCAACGTCGGCGGCTCGCTGGGCGCCGCGTGCGTGCTCGCCGTCACCGCCGCGAGCACGCCGGCCGGCTCCGTCCTGCCGCGGTACGCCGCCTACGCCACCTGCTGGAGCGTGTGCGCCGCGACGGCCCTCGCGGGTGCGGCGGTCGCCCTCTTCTACCGCACCACCGCCCGCCCGGCATGACGCACGGCACCCGCCCCGTATGACGCCCGGCGCCCGCCCCGTCCGACATCCCGCGAAGAAGGAACAGAGATGAGCCAGCACGATCCCCGTGAACACGCCCGCGCCGTCGTCACCCGGCGCCAGGACGAGGTGATCGCCCTCAGCCACAGCCTCCACGCCGAACCCGAACTCGCCTACGAGGAACACAAGTCGGCCCGGAAGATCGCCGACCTGGTGGAGCGGTCCGGCTTCGACGTCCGGCGGGGCGCCTACGGTCTCGACACGGCCTTCGAAGCCGTCGCGGGCAGCGGTGATCTGGTCGTCGCCGTCACCGCCGAGTACGACGCGCTCCCCGGCATCGGCCACGCCTGCGGGCACAACGTCAACGGCGCCGCCGCCGTGACCGCCGCCCTGGCCCTGGCGCCGCTCGCCGACGACCTCGGCCTCACCGTCAAACTCCTCGGCACCCCGGCGGAGGAGTACGGCGGCGGCAAGGTCGACCTCCTCGACCGGGGAGCCTTCGACGACGTGGCCGCCGCCATGATGGTGCACGCCGCACCGGCGGACGGCGTCGGCATGACGTCCCTCGCGATCGGCAGCTGGAAGGTGAGCTACACGGGCCGCGCCGCACACGCCGCCGCCATGCCGCACCGCGGGATCAACGCGGCGGACGCCATGCTCGTCGCCCAGGTGGCGATCAGCGCGTACCGCCAGCAGATGATCCCCGGCGGTGTCGTGCACGGAGTCGTCACCGGGGGCGGCGAGGCGCCGAACGTCATCCCGGCGCACGTGAGCGCGGACTACGACTGCCGGGCCGCCACCGCCGAGGACCTGGCGGAGCTGCAGTCCAGGATCCGGGCCTGCTTCGAGGCGGGCGCGCTCGCCACCGGAGCCGAACTCGCCCTGGAGGCCGTCGGCAACGACTACGCCGACCTGCGCCAGGACCTCGCCATCACCGGCCTCTACCGCAAGGCCGTCACCGACCTCGGGCGCCGCATCCCCGACAGCCCGGACACGATGCGCGCAGGATCGACCGACATGGGCAACGTCTCGCACGTGGTCCCCACCATCCACCCGTCCATCGGCTACGACTGCGGTGACACGATCATGCACAACCCCGAGTTCACCCGGTACGGCACCAGCGCCGGCGCCGACCGTGCCGTCCTCGACGGCGGCCTGGCCATGGCCTGGACGGCCATCGCCCTGGCCACGGACGATGACCACCGCGCCGCTCTGCTGACCCGGCTCGCCGACCGCCGGAACGCCGCGCGCGTGACGCCCGCCGCCTAGGCTCTCTCGGCGCACGGGCGCGCGTTCACCTGGCGGCCGCCGACCGGATCAGTCCCGGCCGGCGGCCGCCTCGTAGTCGGTCAGGCGCTTCTGCAGCACCGGGTAGGCGGCCGCATCGGGCAGCGGCAGGCCGTCGCGGACATGGGTGGCGGCGAGGGTGGCTGCCTGGACGGCGGCGCGGTACGGCAGGGAGCCGGTGGAGACGCGGCGCACTCCGATGCGCGCGAGCTCGGGCAGCGTCAGCCCGGGGACGACCAGGACGTTCAGCGGCACCGGGATCGCCTCGGCGAGGGCGGCCAGGTCGGCGGGGTCCGTCGCGCCGGGTACGAAGACGCCGTCGGCGCCCGCCCGGACGTACCGCTGGGCGCGCTCCAGGGTCGATGTGAGGTCGGCGTCCTGGCCGAGCCAGTACGTGTCGACGCGGGCGTTGACGAACACGTCGGGACTGCGGCGCTTGACGGCCGTGATCTTCTCGGCGTGGGCGGCGGGGTCGACCAGACGCTCGCCGGTGCTGTCCTCGATGTTGATTCCGTCGGCTCCGAGAGCGGCGACGAACTCCGCGACCTGCCCGGCGTCGTCGGCGTAGCCGTCCTCGATGTCGGCACTGACGTACAAGGGCAGCTCCGCCAGGGCCCGTACGAGAGCCACGGTCGCCGCGCGGCTGGCGCGGCCACCGTCCGGGTGCCCGGCGGTGGCGGCCACCCCGAAGCTGGTGGTGCCCACGGCCGGGAAGCCGGCGTCGGCGAAGGCGAGGGCGGAGGGCACGTCCCAGGCGTTGGGCAGCAGGAACGGCACCTCGCCCGGACGGTGCAGGCCGGCGAAGCTCATGGTCGGGTCCTTCTTTCGTACGGCCCCGGAGAAGGGGTGGTCGGAGACCGAGAGTAGGACGGGCGGCGCGCGTCGAGCGTGTCGCCCCGTCGGCGGCGGCAACACCCGCACGGCGGGCACGTTGATGCGAACGCCGGATGTGCGGGGCGTGCAGGATGGGTGGGCGAAGCGGTCCCGAGGCCGCGCGCACGGCGGCGTCCGGACTTCGGCGACGGCGGAATAGGACCGTCGCCCGGAGCCTTGTGCGCGATGCTGGACCGAACCGCCTGACGACGTGACCGCAGTGGCATCCACCTCCGAAGGAGCAGATCCATGGCCCTCAGCCGTGAAGAGCGTGAGCAATTCCTCGCCGAGCCGCACATCGCGGCCCTGGCCGTTGACGCGGGCGCGGGAAGGGCGCCGCTGACCGTGCCGATCTGGTACCAGTACGCGCCCGGCGGCGACATCTGGATCCACACCGGCAAGGGCTCGCGCAAGCACGAACTCATCGCGAAGGCGGGCCGGTTCACGCTCATGGTGGACCGCCTCGAGCCGACCGTCCGTTACGTGTCCGTCGAGGGCCCGGTGATTTCCACCGTCCCGGGCACCCGCGCGCATCTGACCGAGATGACCGCGCGCTATCTGCCGCCCGAGAAGGTCGACGGCTACGTCGAGTTCGCCGAGGCGAACCACGGCGAGGCAGTCGTCATCACCGTCCGCCCGGAGCACTGGGTCTCCTCCGACCTCGGCAACGTCTGACCGTCAGCACGAGACGTACTCGCTCGTCGCCGCGGCTGCGGGACGGGGACGGCTGATCCGCTCCGTCAGACCACGGGACGTACCGGCGGCTCGATCACGACGGCGCGCTTGAGGATCTTGCCCGTGGCCCCCTTGGGCAGGGCGTCGACCAGCCGCACGATCCGCGGGTACTTGTACGCCGCCACCCGCTCCTTCACATGGGAGCGCAATGTGTCCGCCGTGGTGGTGGCGCCCGGCCGCAGGACCACCACGGCGGCGACCTCCTCGCCGTGCGTGGGGTCGGGCACGCCGACCACCGCGGCCTCCGACACGTCCGGGTGCCGGTACAGGACCTCCTCGATCTCGCGTGGATAGACGTTGTAGCCGCCGCGGATGACGACGTCCTTCGTGCGGTCGACGACGAAGTAGTAGCCGTCCTCGTCGACCCGCGCGAGATCGCCGGTGTGGAACCAGCCGTCCCGGAAGGCGAGTCGGGTGGCGTCGGGCCGGTTCCAGTACCCCTTCATGACGTTCTCGCCGCGGACGGCCAGTTCACCGACCTCGCCGGGGCCGACGTCCCGGCCGTCCTCGCCGACGAGCCGCAGCTCGACCCCGCGGACGGGATGCCCGATGGAGCCGGCCCTGCGAGGCCGGTCCGGAGGATTGAAGCAGGCCACCGGGGATGTCTCCGAGAGCCCGTAGCCCTCCAGCACGGTGACACCGAGCTCGCGTTCGGTGGAGTGCAGCAGCTCGACGGGGAGCGAGGCGCCGCCCGACACCGCGAGACGCAGGTGCGGCAGCACACCCGGGACGCCTGCCCGGAGCAGCGCGGTGTACATCGTGGGCACGCCCAGGAAGACGGTCACCGCGTCCCGGCGCAGTGTCTCCAGCGCCTGCGCCGCGTCGAAGCGCGACAGCAGCGTCAGGCAGGCCCCCGAGGCGACCGCTGCGTTGAGGGCGCAGGTCTGGCCGAACGCGTGGAACAGGGGGAGCCCGCCGAACAGGACGTCGTCAGGTCCCGCGCGCAGCAGGGTCCGCGCTGTCGTCAGCGCGTTGGTCACCAGATTGCGGTGCGTCAGCTCCGCGCCCTTCGGAGTGCCTGTCGTACCGGACGTGTAGAGGATCACCGCGGTGTCGTCACCGGCGCTCTCGACCGCCCCTTCCAACGGCGCCGTCGCACGCAGCAGCGCGTCGAACTCCTCGGGATCGGCGACCAGGCACACGGCTTCGGCCCGGTCCGCCGCCGATGCCGCCTCGGCCGCGCAGCCGGGAGCGGACACCACGATGCGGGCGCCGCAGTCCCGGAGCACGAACGCCATCTCGTCCGCCTTCAGGAGCGGATTCATCGGCACCACGACACCGCCCGCCCGCAGCGTGCCGTAGTACACGACGGGGAAGTGCACGACATTGGGCAGTGCCACCGCGACCCGGTCGCCGACGCGCAGGCCCCGGGCGCGCAACCGCGCGGCGAAGCGGGCGGTGAGGTCGTCGAGCCGGGCGTAGGTGAGGGCGGTATCGCCTTCGCGTACGGCCGTCCGGTCAGGATGTGACCGGGCGGACCGCGCCAGGAGCGTGAACAGGTCGGTCATGCGGACTCCTCGGAGTCGTCGGGGTGTGCGGAGCGGTCACGGTCGTCGGGGTGTGCGCAGTGATCACGTCGCGTGGCGCGACTCCTCCGCGGCCACCGGCCAGGGACGGCTCCTGGCCCCAGAAGCCGACCGGCAGCGGGCGCGGCCGGCGCGGGGTGAGCCACAGACGGACCAGCCGCCCTCGCGGTGGTGACGGCGGTGACGGTGATGGAGGCGCGGCGTGGGAGTGCAGCACCGCGTGGTTGTTGAGCAGGAGCAGATCGCCGGGGGAGAGGTCCACGTCGAGGCGGAACGCCGGGGAGGACGCCGTCGAGTCGATGAGGTCGAACAGCTCCCGGTCGTGCGCGGTCGGACGCGGCAGGTGGGCGAAACGTCGCGCCGACTCCAGGCGGTCGCGGTCGTAGCGCACGCTGAGCCTGTTCCCGTCGCGATGGGCGAGCCGTACCGCCTGCCAGGGGAGCCGGCCCGGCGGCTGCTCCCCGCGGCGGTCGATGAAGCGGGTGCGGCCCAGGCCGTCGAACAGGTCGGGCCTTCGGGACAGTACGGCGTTGTGCACGGCCGCCGAACTGGTCAGGGAAACAGAACGACGTGAGCCGTCCGGCCCCGGGCACAGCAGCGCGAGCACGTCGGCGGGATCGGTGTGGAACGCCCGCCGCGACCGGTCCCGGGGATCGTCGCGCAGCCGCCCGATCATGTGTCCCGAGGTGTTCTGCGACACCGGAACACCGAGGTGTTGCCCCACCATCCACAGGAGCAGGGCCGCGTCGGCCTCACTGCGCCGCTGCACGGGGAGACGCCGTAGCAGCACGAAGCCCCGGCCGTGCTCCAACTCGTCAGCCGCATAAGTCAGTTCAGCAGCCAGAAGCGGCAGCGCGGCCTCGGCCGTGGTCACCTTCAGCAGCGGGGTGGCCCGTGCGCGCACCGCGCGCAGTGCCGTGTCCAGCTCGGCGCGGTGGTCCTGCGAAAGTTCCACCGACCAGCCGGTCGGCTCCGAGCCCTGCCACACGGCCGGACCTGCGCACGGGCGGCGGGGGAGGCCCGGTGGGGGCGGGGGCGTCATGGTCTCTCCTTTCACCGAAGAGTCGGCCGACGTGCCGAGGAGCCGTCCAGGAGTCGTCTAGGAGTCGTCCGGTGGGCTTGCGGGAGGTCTCGGCGGTGGTGTCACGCTAGGTCAGAGCCCCACGCGCTGCTTGACCTGAGGGGGCAGATGACTTATCCATCTGGGACGGAGTCGGACCGAGCCCCTGGAGTGCGCCGATGAAGCCGCTGGTCCGCAACGCCGCCCTGAGCGGCTACATCGAGCTCAGCCGGTCCCTCGGCATCGACCCTCGCGCCTTGATGAAACGCGTCGGGCTCGATCCCGTCGGACTCGCCCTCCAGGACCGCTGGATCCCCGGCGCCTCCGTCACGGAGCTCCTCGAACTGTCGGCGACGGCCGCCCACCGCGAGGACTTCGGCCTGCTCCTCGCCGAGCGGCGCCGCTTCGCGAACCTCGGCCCCATCAGCCTCGTCCTGCGGGAGGAGCCCGACGTACGCAGCGCCGTCGAACTCCTCGTGCGCCACGAGCGCATGTACAACGAGCTGCTGCACGGCCGCCTCACGGAATCGGGGGGCCTCGCCACGGTCAAGGTGAGCCTCGACCCGGGCGATCCCCGTGAATCCCGGGAGCACCGCGAGCAGCACCGTGACCCCCGCGCCACACGGCAGGCCGTCGAGCTGGCCGTCGGCGCCTACCACGGCTTCCTGCGCGTGTTCCTCGGCGCCCGCTGGCAGCCGCTGTCCGTGTGCTTCACCCACAGCGCACCCCGCGACCCCGCCGGACACCGGCGGCTCCTGGGTCCCGTCGTGGAGTTCGACCGGGAATTCAACGGCATCGTCCTCTACGCCGAGGAACTGGACACCCCGAACGCCATGGCGGACCCGCTGCTGCGCGACTACGCCCGGCAGTACTTCGCGTCCATCGCGGTCGGCGACGACGCCACCGAGCTCGACCGGATCCGGGAACTGATCGAGGTCCTGCTGCCGACCGGTCGCTGCTCCGTCGAGCAGGCCGCCGGCAGCCTCGGCGTCGACCGCAGGACCGTCCACCGGCATCTGGCTGCCTCCGGCCAGACGTTCTCCTCGCTCGTCAACGACACGCGCACCCAGCTGGCCGAGCAGCTCGTGGCGAACCCGCGCCGCTCCCTCACGGAGATCTCCGGGCTCCTCGGATTCTCCGCGCCCAGCGCCTTCTCCCGCTGGTTCCGCGACCAGTTCGGCGTCAGCGCGCGCGAGTGGCGCGCACGACGGTCCGGCGACGGGCCTGTCCCGAACTGACAAGTCTCCTGTCACCTCCGGTGAAGCGCGACGCGCGACCCGCTCCTAACGTGGCCGTACCGCAGGGGGAGAAGCCGTCCGAGACGGCAACACCCCTGCGTGGGGCCCGAGTTGGGCCCGGTACGTCACCCGCCGCGTATGCGATCCAGGAGATGACCCATGCACTTCCTCGACGACTCCCTGCTGCCCGAGAACCAGCAGAAGCTGGTGATCCAGGCGGCCCCCTACGGTCCGGAGTGGCTGCCCGGCGACGCCGACGACCTGCCTCTGACCATGGACGAGCACGTCCAGGCCGCCGTCGACTGCTACAACGCCGGTGCCACCGTGCTCCACATCCACGTCCGTGAACTCGACGGCCACGGCTCCAAGCGCATGTCCATGTTCAACGAACTGCTCGGGCGGCTGCGCGAGGCCGTCCCCGACATGGTGCTGCAGATCGGCGGATCCATCTCGTTCGCCCCCGAGGACGAGGGCTCCGAGGCGAAGTGGCTCAGCTACGACACCCGTCACCTGCTGGCCGACCTCACCCCGCGCCCCGACCAGGTGACCATCGCCATCAACACCAGCCAGATGAACATCGTCGAGATCATGAGCGACGACGACCTCGCGGGCACCTCCATCGCCAAGCCCGACTACTACCAGGCGTACCGCGACATGGTCGTCGAGGCGGGCCCCGACTTCTACCTCGAACACCTCAAGAGGCTGCACGCGAACGACATCCAGCCGCACTTCCAACTCGCCACCCTGGCCCAGCTGGAGACCGTCGAGCGCCTGATCCGCGGCGGCGTGTACACCGGCCCGCTGGTCCTCAACTACGTGGCGATCGGTGGCGGGTTCGCCGGACGTCACCCCGCCGACCTGATCGAGTTCGTGCGCCGCGTCCCCGACGGAGCCGTCCTCACCATCGAGTCGTCGATGCGCGCCGTCGCCCCGATGAACGCCATCGGCATCGCGCTCGGCGTCCACGTCCGCGTCGGCAACGAGGACAACCTGTGGGGCGCCAAGGGCGAGCGCATGAGCTCCGTGCGGCAGGTCGAGCAGATGACCCGCATCGCCGACACCCTGGGCCGCGACGTCGCCAACGGCGCGGAGGCCAAGGAGATCTACCACATCGGCGAGTACTACCAGGACACCGACCAGACCCTCGCCCGGCTCGGCATGGTGCCCAACCGGCGCCCCGGACAGCGCGGCTTCATGCTCCGCGACACCGCCCGCTGACCGCCGCCGACCGAGGAGTACATCCGTGGCACACGCCATCCGCTTCCACGAGACCGGCGGCCCCGACGTCCTGCGCCGCGAACAGGTCACCGTCGGCGATCCGGGCCCCGGCGAGGTCCGCGTCCGGCACGAGGCCGTCGGCCTCAACTTCGCCGACACCTACTTCCGTACGGGCCTGTACCCGGCCCCGCTGCCCGCCGGGCTCGGCGTCGAGGCCGCCGGAGTCGTCGAGGCCGTCGGCGCCGGAGTCACCCACGTCGGTGCAGGCGACCGGGTCGCGTACACCGGCAGCCCGCTCGGCGCGTACAGCACCGAACGCGTCATGCCCGCCGACTCGTTGATCCGGCTGCCCGACGCCATCGACTCCGAGACCGCCGCCGCGATGACGATGCGCGGACTGACCGCCGCCTACCTGCTGCGCCGCATCCGCCCCCTCGAGGCGGGCGACACGATCCTGCTGCACGCCGCGGCCGGCGGCGTCGGCCTGATCGTCTGCCAGTGGGCGAAGCTGCTCGGCCTCACCGTGATCGGCACGGTCTCCACCGAGGAGAAGGCCGAACTCGCCCGCGCCCACGGCTGCGACCACACCGTCCTGTACCGCCGCGAGGATCTCGCCGCGCGAGTCGGGGAGTTGACCGACGGGCAGGGTGTGCCCCTTGTCCTCGACAGCATCGGCAAGGACACCGTGGACGCCTCCATGGCCTCGCTGCGCCGCCGCGGTCTGCTCGTGTGCTTCGGCACGTCCTCCGGTGTGCCGCCGCTCGACGCGATGCAACTCGCCGTCCACGGCTCGCTGTTCGTCACCCGGCCCGCGCTCGCCGACTACATCGCCGAGCCGGCCGAGCGGGACGCCCTCGCGGCCGAGCTGTTCGACCACGTGGCCGCGGGCCGCATCGCGATCCGCGTCAACCAGCGCTACGCCCTCGACGACGCCGTGGCGGCGCACCGCGCACTGGAAGCGGGCCGCACCACCGGATCCTCCGTCCTCATCCCCTGAAAGCCCAGAAGAGCCAGCCCCCCCAGGAGAGTGCAATGACGCAGACCTCCACCCGCAACCGGGCCCGCACCCGGATCGACGTAGAACAGCTGACCTGCACCATCGGCGCCGAGCTGCACGGCGTCCAGCTCAGCCGGGCAGCCCACGACGACGCCCTCTTCGCCGAGATCGAACAACTCCTGCTCCGGCACAAGGTGTTGTTCCTGCGCGACCAGGACATGACCCGCGCCGAGCACGTCGCGTTCGCCTCCCGCTTCGGACCGCTCGAGGACCACCCGGTGCTCGGCAGCGACCCCGACCACCCGGGCCTGGTCCGCCTCTACAAGGACCTCGACAGCAAACCCGAGCACTACGAGAACGCGCTGCACTGCGACGCGACCTGGCGCGACTGCCCGCCCATGGGCGCCGTCCTGCGCTGCGTGGAGACACCCCCGGTGGGCGGCGACACGATGTGGGTGAACATGGCCGAGGCCTACCGCCGCCTGCCCGACCACATCCGTACGCAGATCGACGGACTGCGCGCCCGGCACAGCATCGAGGCGAGCTTCGGCGCGGTCCTGCCCATGGAGCAGCGGCACCGGCTCAAGGCACGCTACCCGGACCCGGAACACCCGGTGGTGCGCACCCACCCGCAGACCGGCGAGAAGATCCTCTTCGTCAACGCCTTCACCACCCACTTCGTCAACCACCACACCCCCGAGAACGTCCGGTTCGGCCAGGACCACGCACCCGGCGCGAACCTCCTGCTCAACTACCTGATCAGCCAGGCCGCCGTCCCCGAGTACCAGGTCCGCTGGCGCTGGACCCCGAACAGCGTCGCCATCTGGGACAACCGCTCCACCCAGCACTACGCGGTCCAGGACTACTGGCCCGCCGTCCGCAAGATGGAACGCGCCGGGATCGCCGGTGACCGGCCCTGCTG